>NZ_LN679998.1:2658101-2885424 GCF_000953675.1 Paraclostridium sordellii
TATACCACCAGTTAGTATTATTTCATCTACTTCTCCTTTTAAAACCGTTGATAGCTCTCCTATTCCTTTTCCTACTTGATATATAAGTGCATCGTATATTAATTTAGCCTTATTATCACCATTTTCAATCATATTTTCAACTTCTCTTATATCTACAGTATCTAAATGAGCTACTATACCGCCTTTTCCTCTAACTTTCTTTAGCATTTCTTTATAAGAATATTTTCCACTATAACACATATCAATAACCTGTTTAACCGGAATCCTTCCACTTCTCTCAGGAGAAAAAGGCCCTTCATCATCTGATACTACATCTACCATTTTCCCTTTTTTATGTGCTGATATAGTTATTCCTCCACCTAAATGAGCTACTATCAGATTTAAATCCTTATAATCTTTATTATTTTCCTTAGCGAATTTAATTGCCATAGCTCTTGAGTTTAGTGCATGACTTAAGCAAGTTCTTTCAACTTCGCAAAACCCTAGTACCCTAGCCACATCGTCTAATTCATCTACGGAAACACTATCGTATATATATGCGTTTAATCCTAATTCTTTTGCGATTTCATAAGATATAAGAGCTCCTAAATTAGATGCATGTTCTACTATTGGGTTATTTTTTAATCGCTCTATCATAATATCATTAACTAAGTATGCTCCTGATTTTACAGGTGGTAGTATTCCCCCTCTTCCTACGATTGCATCTAAGTTTTCTTTTTTGAAATCGTTTTCTTTGAAACTATTTAAAATCTGTTCTTTTCTCATTTCAAACTGGTCTGTTACATTTTTATAAGCTTCTAATTCCTTTGAACTATGATTTATTGCTTTTGAAAAAATCATTTGTTCATCTTCATATACTGCAATTTTAGTAGATGTTGAACCTGGATTTATTGCCAATATTTTATACACCATAAATTACTCCCCTTTTACTAAATTCATTCCTACCTTAAATGCCTCTATATTTATGTCAACAAACTCCTTTTTTACATTATTACTTATAATTTTATTCCAGTCAATATGTTCTAGATTCATAGATTTAACTAAACTTCCAAGAAGTATTATATTCATTGTTTTTGGATTTCCTAAATTTATAGCATGTTTTGATGCATCTATTAATTTTGCTCCAACTTTTCTTAACTCATCATTTATTTCCTCTTCTAAATATTTAGCTTTTCCTGTAATTATAGGCATAGATTTAATTTTATAATTGTTAGTAATAATTTTTCCATCTATTTTCAAATAATCCAGCCATCTTAAAGCTTCCATTTTTTCAAAAGAAACTAATATATCTGCTCCACCTTTTTCAATAACAGGTGAATATACTTTTTCTCCATATCTTACTTGAGATGATACAGATCCTCCTCTTTGACTCATTCCATGTATTTCACTCATCTTAACATCATATCCAGACTCCATAAGTCCTATAGTTAAAAGTTTACTTGCTAAAATAGTTCCTTGTCCTCCAACTCCAACTAATAATATACTCTTTGCCATATTATTTATCCCCCTTTATAGCATGTTTTGGGCATATTTGACCACAAACTTCACATCCTACACAAGTAGTTTTATCTATACAAGCCTTTTTAATTTCATTGTCAAAAGAAACTGATGGACAACCTGATTTTATACATAACTTGCAGCCTATACATAAGTCTTTATCTACATAGCATTTTTTAATAAATGCATCTTTAAACTCTTCTTTATCTTCTTTAGAGAATTTTTTAAGAACACATGGCCATCTTGTTATTATAACTGATGGTCCCTCTAACTCTAGTGCCCAATCTAGTACATTGTTTACTTCCTCTAAATTATTTGGATTTATAGTTTTTACATTTTCTATACCACAAGCCAAAACTAATTTTTCTAAGTCTAATTCCTTAACTGATTTTCCTTGTAGTGTATATCCTGTACCTGGATTTTGTTGGTGTCCTGTCATACCTGTTATTCTATTATCTAATATAATAGATATTGTATTACTTTGATTATAGGCTATATCTATTAATGAGTTTATTCCTGTATGGAAAAATGTTGAATCCCCTAATACTCCAACAACTCTCATTTTATTTTCATCATCCATATTAAATACTTGTTGAGCTCCATGTCCAACACTTAAACTTGCTCCCATACAAACTATAGAATCTAGAGCATTATATGGACTTGCAAATCCTAGTGAATAACAACCTATATCACCTGATATCATTATATTTTTTCTTTTACCTATTTCATAGAAAAATCCTCTGTGCGGACATCCTGAACATAATGTTGGTGGTCTTCCTACAACTAAATCTTTTTTATAATCTATAGTTTCTACTTTTTCATTTAATATTGCTTCTTTTATTACATCAGGAGTCATTTCACCTGTATATGGAAGTATGTCTTTTCCGATAACATCTATTCCCATAGCTTTAATTTGATCTTCTAAAAATTTATCATTTTCTTCTATTACATATATTTTCTTAACTTTATCTGAAAATTCTTTTATTTTTTTATCTGGTAGTGGATTTGTAAATCCAAGTTTTAAATATGATGCTTTATCTTTAAATACTTCTTTTGCATAGTTATAACAAACTCCACTTGCGATTATTCCTATTTCATCATTGTTGATTTCCATAAAGTTTAACTCTGTTAAATTAGAATAATCTCTTAATTTATTTAGTCTTTCTTCAACTTTTATTCTTAAATCCCTAGCGTGTGCTGGAACAGTAACTCTTTTTTCAACATTCTTTTCATATTTTTTAACTCCAACTTCATTTCTTTCATCACATTTTACTATTCCTTTAGAATGACATAATCTAGTTGTAACTCTATATAAAACAGGAGTATCATATTCTTCACTAACTCTATAAGCTTCTTTTATCATATCTTTTGCTTCTTGGCTTGTTGATGGCTCAAACAAAGCTATCTTAGAAAACTTTGCGTAGTTTCTATTGTCTTGCTCATTTTGTGATGAATGCATTCCTGGTTCATCTGCTGAAACTAAAACCATCCCTCCGTTTACTCCCGTATATGCAAAGGTAAATAGTGGATCTGCTGCTACATTTACACCAACATGTTTCATACATGAAAGAGTTCTAGCACCAGCTATAGATCCTCCTATACTAGCTTCTAATGCTACTTTTTCATTTGGAGCCCATTCAGCCAGTATATCATCTTTGTATGTAGCAACATTTTCTAATATTTCAGTACTTGGAGTTCCAGGATATGCAGATGCATATTTGACTCCTGCTTCATAAGCTCCACGAGCTATTGCTTCATTTCCAGTCATTAATACTTTCATTATTATCCCCCTATTTATTTCAAATTTATTTTATCGTTCATTAACAAATTCTATAGCTTCTTTTATTATTTTAGGTGCCTTTTTACATTTTTCTTTATTTACTGCACATACCGCAAACCTTACTCCCATTTTCAAAGGAATCATAAATAAATTACTTTCAATTGCTTTTTCACATACTTCTATAGGATTTTTACAAGGTATACTTATAAAAAATCCATCTCTATATGGAAGTATGTTTAAATTTATATTATTTGCTTCCTCTACAAAAGCTTTAGCCCTTTCTTTTAATAATTCTTTATAGCTGTCTCTTTCAAGTTCATAAGCTTTTAATTTTTTATCATTATTTACTATTGTTGATAAAAGTTCCATAGCTCCTCTATTGCAGTTTGACCAATTTGCTCTTGCTGAATGAGAACAAGAATAATAAAATTCATCAGCTATTTCCTTATTCGATGATATACATATACAAGCTCCACTTCTCATTCCATAAGCAGTGTAACCTTTTGACATGCTATACCCTACTATAACTAATATATTTTCCGGTAAATTAGAAAACTTCTCGAAAAATTCCCTAGTGTCATTTTCTTTACCACCTGAAAAGTCAATATATGCAATATCTATAAATAATATAATTTTCTTTTTATTTGATATTTCTTTACAAAGATTTAATATATCGTCCCATTCTTTATTAGAAATTGTATATCCAGTTGGATTATGTGCTGGTGTGTTAAATATAGTAAATATTCTTTCTTGTTCTTCAGATAAGTTTATGAATTGATTTTTAAATGATTTAAAGTTAAAATTACCATTTTCATCAAAAAAATCATAATTTACAATTTTCCTATTTATTTCTTCCGAAATTACTTTGTATGGACCCCAATACCAATCCGGAGTTAAAATACTTTCTTGTTCATTTGTATAATTAAAAACCGCCATTTTTATAGAACCTGTCCCTCCAGGAGATGCAACTACTTTAATATAACCCTCTGGCATATGATTTTTAAAGCAAGCTTTCTTTACAGATTCTATATAATTTTTCTGCCCAGCTATTTGAGCATATGGAGCAATTAATGTATTATCTAAACTCTTATACTCGTCATATACAGAGTTAAAAGCAACAAGTTTTCCATTGTCATCTACGAGTACACCTATCGTTGCATTTATTACATTTTCTTTATTATATAAATTTTCAGCTCTTTGAGCTCTTTCAGATAAACTAAATATTATATCTTCTTCTTTGGGCCAAATAGCATGTTTAGCCACCATTGACTTAATCATTTTATCCCCCCTAAAAGTTTGTATACTTATACATATTAAACTTTTTAGGATTTAATGATAAAAAAATAAGACATCCTATATAGGATGTCTTATTTTTTATGTTATTAGTTAGATTTTAACTTATCTAATTCTTCTATTAACTTGTCATTAAGTACTTTTATATGAGTACCTTTCATACCTAATGATCTTGATTCTATAACTCCAGCACTTTCAAATTTTCTAAGTGCATTTACTATTACAGATCTAGTTATACCTACTCTATCAGCTATTTTACTAGCAACTAGTAAGCCTTCTTTTCCATTTAATTCTTCAAATATATGCTCAACAGCTTCTAACTCAGAGTAAGATAATGTTCCGATTGCCATTTGAACTACAGCTTTCTTTCTCATTTCTCCCTCTAATTCTTCACCTATAGCTCTTAATATTTCAAGCCCTATAACTGTTGCACTGTATTCAGCTATTACTAAATCATCATCAGTGAATTTTTCATCATATCTTGAAAGTATTAAAGTTCCTAATCTTTGTCCACTTGATAATATTGGAACTACTGTTAAGTATTTATTCTTTCTATCTCCCTCGTATGGGAATAACTCAACCATTTCATCACCAGTTAAGTTTTCTTTAGTTTCATTTAACTTAAGTAAACTTTTTGTATATGGCTCAGGAAACATTTTCTTATGTGTTTCTTCATCTTCTATAACTGAGCTATCCTTTTCAACATTAAGATATACTCCTAATATTTTTCCCTTAGTACTTACTACATAAGCATTAGAGTCTAAAACTTCACCTAATGCCTCGGCTAATAAACTAAAAGATACGCTGCTACCACCACTAGTTTGTAGCGTTTTGTTTATTTTTCTTGTTTTTTCTAGCATTTGACTCGCCATCTATTAATCATCTCCTCATGAAGTTTGGCCACTTTTTAACCCTTAATACATTATATTGTTGTTAACGTTCTTGCTTTAGCAATTGTCATATTATCACAATTTCAAATGTTTTTCAATACTATTAATTCATTTAAAAACATTATTTGATATTATTCATTGCTTTTATCATTATTTTCTAAATTTTTTTCTTTTTTACAATCTTTATTCGAGCAAACAATTTTCGTTCCTGATTTACTTACTTTCTCTACTAAATAAGAATTACATTCACTACATAGTTCACCTGTTGGCTTGTTCCATGAAACAAAATCACATTCAGGATAATTAGAACAACCATAAAAAGCCTTGCCTTTTTTAGATTTTCTAAGAATTATATCTCCTTCATTGCATTTTGGACATTTGACTCCAATTTTATTTACAAGTGGCTTGGTTGTCTTACATTCAGGATAATTTTTACAAGCTATAAACTTACCAAATCTTCCATATTTTATAACCATATTAGATCCACAAGTTTCACAGATCTCATCAGTTTCTTCATCCATATTTATTTTTTCTATATTCTCAATAGCTTCCTCTATAGCTTCTTTTAATGGAGCATAAACATCTGCTACAACGTCTTTCCAATATATATTTCCTTCTTCAACTCCATCTAACATGTTTTCCATATCAGCGGTAAAATCAACATCTACAAACTTTTGGAAGTTATCTTCTAATATAGTTGTAACTATTTTCCCAAGTTCTGTTGGGCATAAACTTGCTCCATTTTTTTCAACATATTCTCTATTTAATATTGTTGCAATAGTTGGTGCATAAGTAGATGGTCTACCTATTCCTAACTCTTCTAAAGTTTTTACTAAGCTAGCTTCTGTATATCTTGCTGGTGGCTGTGTAAAATGTTGATTTGGATTTATACTATCAATTGAAAGTTTATCATCTTCTGATAATTGAGGAAGTATTTTATCTTCTCTATCTGTGAAGTTATAAACTTTAGTATATCCATCAAATTTTAATTTTGATCCAGTAGCTTTAAAAGTAACATTATCAACTTTACAAGTTAAATTTAAAGTATCGAACACTGAATCTTCCATTTGACTTGCAACAAATCTTCTCCAGATTAAATCATATAACTTATATTGGTCTTTACTTAAAGAAGCTTTTATATTATCTGGTGTTCTTTCTACAGATGTTGGTCTTATAGCTTCATGAGCATCTTGTACTTTTTTGGATTCAGCTTTTGCTTTTTTCTTTTCCTCAAATTTATAATACTTCTCACTATATTCTTCAAGAATAAATTCCTTAGCTTTTTCTCTAGCTTCATCTGAAATTCTCTTTGAATCTGTTCTTATGTATGAAATTAGACCGACAGTTCCTTCACCATCTATATCTATACCTTCATATAATTCCTGTGCAATCATCATTGTCTTTTTAGTAGTAAATCCAAGTTTATTTGCAGCCTCTTGTTGAAGCATACTTGTTGTAAATGGCTTTGGAGCTGATTTTCTTCTAGACTTTGATTCTATATTGCTTACAATTAAATCTTTATTTTTTATTTTTTCTAAAATATCATTAACTTGTTCTTCATTTTCAAGTTCTATTTTTTTGTCATTTTCACCATAGAATTTTAAAATTAATGGCTCTCCTTCATTTGTCTTTGCATCTAATTCTATAGTCCAGTACTCTTTAGGTACAAACTCTTCTATTTCTTTTTCTCTGTCACAAATTAATTTAGTTGTAACAGACTGAACTCTACCTGCGCTTAGTCCTTTTCTAACTTTTTGCCAAAGTATAGGACTTATTTGATAACCTAACAATCTATCTAAAACACGTCGTGCCTGTTGTGCATCTACTAAATCTATGTCAATATTTCTAGGATTTTTTATTGCTTTTTTTATAGCATCTTTAGTTATTTCATTGAATTCAATTCTACAATTTTCAGTATCTTCTAGTGCTAAAATATGCGCTAGATGCCAAGATATAGCTTCTCCTTCTCTATCGGGGTCGGTTGCTAAGAAGACCTTTTTTGATTTCTTTGCTTCTTTTTTTAGTTCCTTTATTACATCCCCTTTACCTCTTATATTTATATATTGAGGTTCGAAATTATTTTCTATATCTACTCCTAATTTACTTTTAGGTAAATCTCTTATATGTCCTACTGATGCTTTTACTGTATAATGACTTTTTCCTAAAAATTTTTCTATGGTCTTAGCTTTTGCAGGCGACTCAACGATGACTAAGCTTTTTGCCATATAACCACACCCCCACAATTTTTCATTCTATTTTACACTATATATCTTATTTCGCATTTCTACAACCATTCCTTCTATTTCAAGAATATTTAAAATGCAATTTATATCTTGTATATTCATATTAGTATAATCACAAATCTTATCTATATGCAAGCTTCCTTTTATTTTTATTATGTCAAAAATACTTTTTTGAATACCTCCTAATGGCTTATTTTCATCATTACTAGATATTTTATTAAAATTATTTAAATTATATTCACTTAATATATCTTCTATATTATCAACTAGCTTTGCACCTTCTTTTATTATTTTATGACATCCCTTACTCATATCCGAGTTAATGTTTCCTGGCATAGCAAAAACGTTTTTACCTTGGTCAAGTGCATGCTCTACAGTTATTAAAGCTCCACTTTTATTTGCAGCTTCTACAACTATAACTCCATCACTTATACCACTTATGATTCTATTTCTAGCAGGATAGTTTCCAGCTGATACCTTATGTTCTACACCATATTCTGATATAAGTAAACCATCTTCACTTAAAATTTTTTCCGCTAATTTTAAATTACTTTTAGGCAGTGGATTTTCCACACCTGAGCCCAATACTGCAATAGTTTTAGACGTACCTTTTAAGCAACCTTTATGAGAATATTCGTCTATTCCCATAGCTAATCCACTAACTATATTTATACCATAATTAGAAAGTTTTTCACTTATATTTTGTGCACACCATATTCCATAAGAGGTCGGCTTTCTTGTTCCAACCATAGCTAATGATAAATTTTTTAACTGATTTATGTTACCTTTATAAAAAAGTATACTTGGTGAGTTATATATATGCTTTAACTTATCTGGATATAATTTATCAACTTTACTTATATACCCTACATCATACTTATATAATTTATTTTTAATTTCATCTATATAAGAATGACTTTTATATTTTACTATATTCTCTTTAATATTTAAATTTAAATTTTTTAATTTTAAAATATCTTTATCATCATAGTCAATTAAATCTTCAATATTTTCAATATTGTCTTCTATTTTTTCTATAGTTTTATTTCCTATACCTCCTATGGATAGTAACCATAAATAAATATCTTTTTTATCCATCTTTCACCTCCAATTTTAATTTACTCTGCCATAAAATAATTGTAGTAAGCTTTTCTAAATGAAAAAGCTTCTAATATATGTTTTTGCTTTATAGTTTCACTATTATTTAAATCTGCTATAGTCCTAGCTGTTTTTATTAATTTTGTATAACTTCTATTTCCTAAATTATATTTATTAAATATAACTTTTATAGTTTCTTTTGCATCATTACTTAAAATACAGTATGTATTTAACTTAGAAGATTTTATTTCACTGTTATAATCGATATTTTCATTTTTAAATCTATTTTTTTGAATTTTTCTGGCATTTTCAACTCTTAACTTTATATCCCTTGATTTTTCTTCTACTTTTTCACTATTAAATTCATCATATGGTATTGAATTTACCTCTATAAACATATCAAACCTATCAAGTAATGGTCCTGATAATTTATTTAAATATCTATTTACATCATTAACTCTACATTTACACACTTTATCTGACATATAAAATCCACAAGGACATGGATTCATAGCTCCAATAAACATAGTATTGCACGGATATTTTAAATTCATTTTAATTCTGGAAACATTAATATATTTATCCTCTATAGGTTGTCTTAATGTTTCTAAAATCCTTCTATCAAACTCAGCAATTTCATCTAAGAATAATATTCCTTTATGAGCAAGAACTACTTCGCCTGGTCTAGCATCTATACCACCACCAATTAAAGCTTGTTTTGTTGCTGTATGATGTGGTGATCTAAATGGTCTATTTGTTACTATTGATTTGTCTTTTGTAAGCCCTGATGAGCTATATATTTTGCTTATTTCAAGAACTTCTTCTTCATTAATATCTGGTAATATAGTCCGTATTCTTTTTGCTATCATAGTTTTTCCTGAACCGGGAGGCCCTATCATTAAAAAATTATGATTACCTGCTGCAGCAATTTCTGCTCCTCTTTTGACAAAGTAATTTCCTTTTATATCACAAAAGTCTTCTTCATAAATTTCTTTTTCATAAATCTTACATGGTTTGCTTTTTACTATATTAATTTTCTTATTTAAAAAATCTATACACTCCGATAAGTTATCAATTGGTATTATATCTATCTCATTTATAAATAAGGCTTCATTTTCATTTTCTTTCGGTAAAAAAATTCGTTTAATTCCTTTGTTTTTTGCATTTATAACTAAAGATAAGACCCCTTTAACCTTCCTAAGCTTCCCATCTAGTGAAAGTTCGCCTATAAACATACTTTCATCTAAAAATTCATCTTCTTGGTCTATAAGATTTCTTAAAATTCCTATTGCAATTGGCAAATCAAAGTATGAACCCTCTTTTTTCATATCTGCAGGAGATAAATTAACAACTATCCTTGAATTTGGAAACTTAAATCCACTGTTTAAAATTGCTGATTTTACCCTTTCCCTTGATTCTTTTATTGCTACTCCAGCTAGTCCAACAACGCTAAAACAAGGAATTCCATTTGATATATCAACTTCGACCTTAACAATAATTCCGTCAATTCCTATAAGAGTACTTGATTTTATAATACTTAACATATTTATACCTCTTCTATTTTTTTAAAAAGCACTTTCAATGTGATTAACTTTTCGATCTTTTAAATATATTTCTATTACATCAAATCTTACTTGTACATTTTCTAAATTATTAACTGCCATATAATATTTTGCAACATTTGTTATTTTTGATCTTTTTTTATAATTAACAGCTTCTGCTGGATATCCAAACTTATTGCTATTTCTAGATTTCACTTCAATAAATAAAATTAAATCTTCTATTTTTGCTATTATGTCTATTTCTCCAAGCTTAATTTTGTAGTTATTTTTTATAATATATATCCCCTTATTCTTTAAGTACTCTGTTGCAATTTTTTCACCTAATCTACCTTTTTCAATATTATTCATATATATTTCCTCATTTTTAATTTTTCTACATTATTGTCATTACTTATATGTAGTATACAAATTTTTTAAATAATTGATTTTTAAGTATTAAGTTGAATGCACACTAAAAATATATTAGTATCTATATATAAATCTAGCATTAAGAAAAAAATTAATTTTAATAAGTTTTTTATATAAATGAAACAATAAAAAAATGGACTATTGAAATAGCCCATTTTTATTTAGTCTCTTTTAAATATTACTTTATCATTTATAGATTTAATATCTTTACATCCTGTTAGTATCATTGTAGATTCAAGTTCATTTATTAGCTTTTTAACATACATATCTACACCTTCACTAAGTCCCCCAAATGAAGCTGTAACAAATGGTCTACCTATTAGTACTCCATCTGCTCCAAGCCCTAACATTTTAACTACATCAACACCTGTTCTAACCCCTCCATCTGCAAGAACTATTAGTTTACCTTTAACAGTTTTTGCAATGTCTTCTAATACATCACAAACCCCAGGAGTATAATCTAGAACTCTTCCTCCATGATTTGATACTACTATAGCGTCAACTCCAGCTTCTACAGCCATTAAAGCATCTTCTTTAGTCATTATACCTTTTAATATGAAAGGCAACTTTGTAGATGCTTTTAAATCTTTTATAGCTTCAACAGATTTAGGTTCTACTGTTTTTCCGTGCATAGATAATGTAACTAATCCACAGGCATCTATATCTACACCTATTGCAAAGGCACCTGCTTCTTCTGCTAATTTTATTTTTCTTTTTATATCTGAATTTTCCCAAGGTTTTATAAATACAATTCCATTACCATCAAATTCTTTAAGCACTCTTAAATTTTCTATTAAAAATTCATCAACTGCCGTATCTCCAACCATAGGATATATATCATTTTTTAAACATCCATCAACAACACTAGTTATGTATTCTCTTTCTGTTAATTTCCCACCCATATTTAAAGTTGTTCCTGTTAGTGGAGCTGCAAATATAGGAGCTTTCATTTTTCTTCCGAATAATTCTATAGTAGTATCTGGATTTTTCACATTATGTATAACTCTCATATTTAACTTTACTCTATCTAAACTCTTAAAGTTATCTATAAATGCACTTCCACTTCCTTTACCACCCATTCCAGGAACTTCTCCAGCACATACAACTCCATTACAGACCTTACATACTCTGCAACTTCCATTTAAATTCTCTCTTGCATTTTTTAACATTTCTTTATATTCCACTTAAAACTCTCCCTTCATACTGTTTTAACAGTATAATTATACCACTTCAGATAAATTTTACAGTATGTTCTTTAAAAAACTTCTTCTATGTATCGATGTTATTCCATGTTCTCTTATTGCTTTATAATGTTGGTCTGTGCCATACCCTTTATGAGACGCAAATCCATATTCTGGATACATTTTATCATATTCATACATTATGCTATCCCTTGTAACTTTAGCTAATATACTAGCTGCTGCAATAGATATAGACTTTGAATCTCCTTTGATGATAGATTTTTGTTCTATATCTACATCTGGAATATGAGCTGCATCTACTAATAAATAATCTGGTTTTTGTTTCAAGCAATTTACAGCCTTTTTCATAGCCATATAAGTTGCATTTAATATGTTATATTCATCTATCTCATCTTTTTGCACTATACCTATGCCATAATCTAGAGCCTCTTCTTTTATTATTTCAAACAACTCATCTCTTTTTGCTTCACTTAACTTTTTAGAATCATTTATTCCTTCTATTTTAGTTCCTGGTTTAAATACTACAACAGCCGCTACAACTGGTCCTGCTAAAGGTCCCCTTCCGGCTTCATCTATTCCACCTATGTATGTAAATCCTTTTTCATAGCCTTCATTTTCAAATATATTTATCATTTCTAGTCTTTCATTTTCAGCTCTCATTTTATCTAACTTTTTAGCTAATTTTACAGCTATGTTTTTTACTGACTTTCTTTCATCATCTTTTAATATATCTATATACTTTAAATATTCGTCTGTACTAATATTTTCTATAATTGAATTTATTTCTTTTACACTTTTTTCTTTCATTCATAATTCTCCTTTATTTTTTCTATTATTATATTTTATCAAAAAATTAAAGTGCTTAATATAAATTTAAGCACTTTAATTAAAATTATCTTAATTACATCCACTGTAGCCACATTTTAAACAAATACTACATCCTCCAGTATTAGCCATTTGCTCATTACCACATTCAGGGCATATAAATTTCTCATCTGATTCTATTGTAATTGCTAATTCTTCTTTAACTTTTTCTTTCTCTTTTGCAGGCTTTTCATTTATAAGAACTCCACTTCTTCTACATCCATCTCTGTATATAGTTATTCCTTTTAACTTAGCTTTCCATGCTTTCATATAAATTTCATAAACATCTTCTACAGTTGTTTCATTAGGTAAGTTTATAGTAGAAGAAATAGATGCATCAATATATTTTTGCCATGCTTGTTGCATTTTTATTCTTTCATTATAATCTAAATTCATAGCTGTAACAAATATGTCTGGCAGTTCACTTTCATCTGTTATTCCATTTAAATCCATATATTCTTTAACTATAGGAGTATATACCTTGTAATAAACATCTTCATCATGTAAACTTTCTGTTTTTCTTATATAAGATAAATTAAATATAGGTTCTATTCCTCCACTTATGCCAAGCATAGTAGATATAGACCCTGTCGGTGGTATAGTAAGTAGTTGAGAGTTTCTAAGCCCATAATCTCTAACCAAATCTTTTATGTTTTCATCAATATTTTCTTTAAAGAATTTTGACTTAAATATGGCTTCTTCTTTATACTCTTTAAATGGTCCATATTCTTTTGCAAGTAATGCAGACTGTTTTACTGCTTCATTTAGCATTGTTTTTGCAATTAAACTACACAACTCTATAGACTTATCTGAACCATATCTTAAGTTCATTTTTATAAGCATATCTCCAATTCCCATTACACCTAGTCCAATTTGTCTATACTTTTCTACACTTTCTTGTTGTTCTTTTAACGGATGTAGTTTTAATCCTTCATCTAAAACCTGATTTAAGGCTATTACAGCCTCTCTAACGCATGCTTTAAACTTATTAATATCAAACATTGCATTTTCATAAAATGGCTGTATAACAAACTCAGATAAGTTTATAGACCCAAGTAAACAACTTCCTCCACTTGGAAGAGGTTCTTCTGCACATGGATTAACTCCAGAATGTAAAAATGTATTATCTTCACTCATAATATGATTATTTTTTATATTATCCCAAAATAATAAACCTGGTTCTGCATAATCCCAATTATTTTTACAAAGTTTCATAAATAACTTTCTAGCACTTATTTCTTTTTCTATATATTCATCATTTGCTTCTACCTTAAATTCACATTTGTATAAATCATCATTTTCAACTGCTTCCATAAATTCATCATTTATTTTTATGGAAATATTAGCTTTTGTTATCTTAGTTAAATCTGTTTTTATATCTATAAAATCTTCTATATCCGGATGACTAACATCCATAGATATCATCAGTGCTCCTCTTCTTCCTCTTTGACCTATTAATCCAGTAGTCATACTGTAAAGTTCCATAAATGAAACTGCCCCTGTTGTATTTTTAGCTGAATTATTTACTCTAGCGCCCTTTGGTCTTAACTTTGATATATCTATTCCAACACCTCCACCATAACTAAATGTTCTAGCAAGTTTTTTTGCTGTATCAAAAATATCTTCTAAGTTATCTTTAGGAGGTTCTAGCACGTAACAGTTTGAGTATGTAACTTTTAATCCATCTTTATATAGTCCTCTATTTGCAAGAATTCTACCTGCAAACAAGAATTTTTTCTGTCTTATTAGTTTTTCTATTCTTGTATTTTTAGCTGAAATTCTATTTATCCATTCATCAAAATTCTCATCATTATATCTGTATTTATTTTTCCATATAGATTTTTGTAATTCATCCATATCCCAAGGTTTTTTTCTTACACTAGCTCTTTTTTCTCTATATAATATATAATGTTTTGCAACATCTTTTCTATCCGATTCCATAAGTAATACTTCTACTAGATCTTGTATTTCTTCTACAGTTAATACTTTTTGCTTACTTTTAAATATTTCTTCTACCTTTTTAGCAATTTCTTTTCCAAGTTTTTTATCTATACCGTTTTCGCTGTTTATAGTTGATTTATACACTGCATCTTCAATTTTTGCTTTACTAAATCTTTCTATACTTCCATCTCTCTTTATAATCTTTTCCATTTCTACCTCCAAATAAAATCCTTTTGCTTTATTATATAGATACACGTTTTTAATAACAAATTAAACATCTATTATATATTAATCTACTAAAATTCATTTTCCTTATACCTATATTTCAAAATTTAAAAGTTATTATTTATTTAGTTTTAAAATAGTAGTTATTTAAGTTATATACAAAAATATATATAAAAAGCCGTTGATATAATATCAACGACTTTTAGCTTCTTTATATTAATCTAACTCTGGACTTACACTACATTCAGTAGTCTTAACAAGACTTCCAAGTAAACCTCCTACTATTGCAGGAACTATCCAGTTAAATCCTAATTTTGTAAATGGTAATGAACTTAAGAATGGTATGTGTATTGGTAATCCATAAGTACTAGATAGTGAATTTACAACTCCTAGTATACTAACCAATAATGTTACATATGCTGCACCCTTAACTATATTTGTATTTTTAATTTTATTTGAGAATAAAGTTGTTATTACTAATAGTATCGTTACAGGGTAAACCATATCTAATATAGGTGCTGAAACTTTTATTATAGTATTTACTCCGAAATTAGATACTATGGCACTGAATATACATACTATTGTAACTACTACTTCATATTTTAATTTATTGTTAGTAAGTTTTGTAAAGTATTGTCCTGTTGCTGAAGTTAATCCTATAGCAGTTGTTAAACAAGCTAGTGCAACAATTATACCTAATATAACCTTTCCTGGATATCCAAGTAATTGTTCTGTTATACCAACTATTAAAGACGTTTGAGATATTGTACTTATATCTACTCCAGCATATCCTTGAGATATTGTAGCTCCTAAGTAAGTAAGTCCTCCGTATACAAAACAAAGAGCAACTCCAGCTACTATACCAGCTTTTATAGTTAATTTAACCTTCTCTGAATTTTCTTTGTATCCTTTATTATGAAGAGATGCTATTACTATAGTTGAAAGTGCAACTGCTCCTAATGCATCCATTGTTTGATATCCTTGTGAAATCCCATTTGAGAATACACTATCAACTAAAGTCTTTGGACTTATTTCTCCTAATGGTGTAACAACTCCCTTTATTATTAAAACTGCTAACGCTATTAAAAGTGCTGGTGTTAATACTTTACCTATTATATCAACAACCTTAGAAGGTCTAATAGTAAGTAATAATACTATAGCAAAGAATATTATAGAGAATATCACTGGAGATATTGAGTTTCCAACTATAGGTTGAACCCCCATCTCAAATGTTGTAGCTGCTGTTCTAGGTATTGCTAATAATGGCCCTAGGCATATCAT
The DNA here is from genome assembly GCF_000953675.1 of Paraclostridium sordellii. NCBI lineage: Bacteria > Bacillati > Bacillota > Clostridia > Peptostreptococcales > Peptostreptococcaceae > Paraclostridium > Paraclostridium sordellii. The sequence goes on from NZ_LN679998.1 coordinate 2,674,386, forward strand.
TATGGCAACTCCAATTATCTTAGCTAACGTATTACCTGATCTGTCTAATATTTTATTGACATCTCCACCACATTTAGCTGCAGCTGCTATTGCTAATAATGCTAACCCTACATCTGCTAATATAAATCCTGAGAAACCTGTCATCCAGCTTTCACCTGATATAACTCCTAAAAATGGAGGAAATATAAGGTTTCCTGCTCCAAAGAACATCGCGAATAGTGCAAATCCTACTACAATTATATCTTTGTTTGTATTGTTCATACTAAAGCCCCCTAAAAAGTTTTCTTGTTTATTAAATATTCTGAATATATTATATTACACATTTTCCTAACTGTCAATAATTTTAACAATATATGCAATATTCTCAATATTTAGTTTTTTATTAAATTTAACCAAATTTGCTTTATTTTTAACGAATTTACATAAAAAATTTATTTTTCGTATAATCGATTTTTTTCATTTTTTTGTAAAAAAATAAGAGATTATGTCGATATTATTTAAAAACAATTTCTTTTTAGTATTTTAAAACTGTTCTCAAAATTTTATCTCATAATCTCTTATTTAAATATTGTTAATCTATAATCATTTCTTTAGGAGTTTCTAAAGTAATTCTTCCTATTTTACCATCTCTAAACTCATTTAATACTGTTGTAGCGATTCTAGTATAATCAAGTTCATTCTTTCTAAGTATTAATCCTCTTTTAACTCCAATCATTTCCATTGTATCTATAGGAGTTTCTCCTAAATGATCTAACTTATATCTTTCTTTTAACTTTTCAGGCTCAATTTCCATTAACTTTTCAATTAATTTAAGACCTAATGTATCTACATCTAAAACTTCATCTTTTATAGCTCTACAAAAAGCTAACTTTAATGCAACTTCTTCATCTTCAAATTTAGGCCATAGTATACCTGGCGTATCTAGTAACTCTAAGTTTCCTCTTAGTTTAACCCATTGTTTACCTTTAGTAACACCTGGTCTATCTCCAGTTTGAGTACTTTTTCTTCCTGTAAGTTTATTTATTAGAGAAGATTTACCTACGTTTGGTATTCCAACTATCATTATTCTTATAGGTCTTTCTATTCTTCCCTTTTTAACCAAAGCTTCCATCTTTTCTTTAGTTTCATTCTTACATTCTTCTATTATTTTATTAACACCCTTACCTTTTAAAGTATCTACAGGTATTGCTTTTATACCTCTTTTTTTGTAATAATCTACCCATTGATTTAGTTTACTTGGATCTGATATATCACTTTTATTTAAAACTACAACTCTTGGCTTGTCTCCAACAAACTTATCAATATCAGGATTTCTACTACTAAGTGGAATTCTCGCATCTAAAAGCTCTACTACAACATCGACTAATTTTAAATTATTTTTTACTAATTCTTTAGTTTTTTTCATATGTCCTGGATACCAGTTTATATGTAAACTGTCATCTCTCAAATATTCATCTGTCATTCTTTGTATTTTCATATTCATTCTCCTTTTTATAATATTAAAAACACAAACTATTTTTTATATTAAATTTTATAATTTATATTTATTTATATTTTTCAATTTTCTTAAATTTTATTAATAATAAAGTTTTACTATTTAAAAAAAGGAGACTGAATCTTCAGTCCCCTGTATAGTAAAGTTTAATTATCTAGCTTCTTTTATCTTAGCAGCTTTACCTACTCTACCTCTTAAGTAGTTTAGTTTAGCTCTTCTTACTTTACCTTTTCTAGTTACTTCTATCTTCTCTAATTTTGGAGAATGAACAGGGAATGTTCTTTCTACTCCAACGTTGAAAGATATTTTTCTTACAGTGAAAGTTTCTCTAGCTCCTCCACCTTGTCTCTTTAATACAACACCTTCGAATATTTGTATTCTTTCTCTTTTTCCTTCAACTATTCTAACGTGTACTTTTACAGTGTCCCCAGGTCCAAAGTTAGGAACATCGTTCTTTAATTGCTCTTGCTCTAATGATCTTAATATTTCGTTCATTTTAATCCTCCTGGTATCATAGACGCTCTTAATTACTTGACCATTTGTAAACAGAGGAACGCCCGTTTTTTATTTTTCAACAGATTTTATTATACTATATGTCCTATTTATTTACAAGCTTTTTTGTATAAATCAGGACGTCTTTCTTTAGTTATTTCAATAGATTTATCATGTCTCCACTCATCTATTTTCTTATGATTTCCAGATAGTAAAACCTCTGGAACTTCCATTCCCATAAACTCTCTAGGTCTAGTGTAATGAGGATATTCTAATAAATTATCTTTGAAGGATTCCTCTTCGAAAGATTCATTTTGATTTAAAACGCCTGGTATAAGCCTTGATATAGAGTCTATAAGTATAAGAGCTGGAAGTTCTCCTCCAGTTAGTACATAATCTCCTATAGAAATTTCATCTGTTACTATAGAATCAATTATTCTTTGATCAATACCTTCATAGTGTCCACATAAAAGTATTATATCTTCATAACTTGACATTTCTGTAGCTATTTCTTGATTATGTACCTTTCCTTTAGGTGTTAAATATATAACTCTAGGTTCTTCTATATTAAACTTATCTACTATATACTTATATGTATCATATATAGGTTGAGGAGTCATAACCATTCCTGCTCCCCCTCCAAAAGGGTAATCATCTACCTTTTTATGCTTATTTGTAGAAAAATCTCTTATATTATAAATATTCACTTCTATAATTCCCTTTTCTACAGCTCTTTTCATTATACTTTCGCTCATATATGAGTTAAATATTTCTGGGAATAAAGTCATTATATGAAATCTCATAATATCACCTTAAATTTAGTCTAACATTCCCTTTATTGGGTCTATTACCATTTTTCTTTCTTCCATATCTATTTCAGGTACAAATTTCATAACAGCAGGTATAAGGTATTCTTTATCGCCTTCACCTTTTATAACATATACATCATTTGCTGAATATTGTAATACATCTTCTAAAGTCCCTACATATTTATTATCTACTGTATAAACTTCCATTCCTATCATGTCAGCTATAAAGAATTCATCTTCTTCAAGTTCTCTAGATTCTTCTCTAGATACATATATATTTTTTCCTTTTAACTTCTCAGCTATTTCAACTGAATCAATACCTTTTATTTTCATTATAACTAGATTACCTTTGTATCTAACTCTTTCAGCTTTATACTCAGTATTAAAGTCTTTTCCTATATAAAATGTATTTAAATCATCAAATCTATATATATCATCAGTTGTTGAGTAAACTCTTACTTCACCTTTAAGTCCTTGTGTTTTTACTATTTGTCCTATTTTAAAATGAGTTAATTTACTTTCCATAATCTCACCTTCTTTAAAAATTATGCTTTATCTTATCGTAGTACATACAAAGTATATACAAAAAGGATTAGGTTAATACCTAATCCTTTATATTATTTCAAGAGTAACCTTTTTGTGGTCTCTATTTGAAGCAGATTTTATAACAGTTCTTATAGCTTTAGCTATTCTACCCTGCTTACCGATAACCTTACCCATGTCATCTTGAGCAACTTTTAACTTTAGAATTGTTTCATCTCCGTTAAAAGTTTCCTCTACTTCAACTGCCTCTGGATTATCGACAAGAGCCTTTGCTATATCTAGTACTAGCTCTTTCATATCACTTCGCTCCAATCAAAATTACTTAGCTTGTTTAGAAGCTTCGAACTTTTCCATTACTCCGTTGTTAACTAATAAAGTCTTAACTGTATCAGTTGGTTGTGCTCCACATCCTAACCATTTAACAGCTTTCTCATCGTTTATTTTAACTTGCTTTGGTTGAGAAATTGGATTGTAGAATCCTATTTCTTCTATGAATTTTCCATCTCTTGGAGATCTAGAATCTGCTACTACTATTCTGTAGAAAGGTTTTTTGTTAGATCCCATTCTTTTTAATCTTATTTTAACTGCCATATCGACACCTCCGAAAAAATTTATCTTTTTGTTTTCTATTATTTAAAGAAAGGTAAACCGGCAAAGCCTCCCCTTTTCTTCATGCTTTTTTGAGTTCCTGTAAACATCTTCATCATCTTTTTCATTTCACCAAACTGCTTTATAAGTCTGTTTACATCTTGAACACTAGTACCACTACCTCTTGCTATTCTTTTCTTTCTAGACGCATTTAGTATACTAGGATTTCTTCTTTCTTCTATTGTCATTGACTGAACTATTGCCTTAGTCTTAACAATTTCTTTATTATTCATATCTATGTCCCCAAGTTGATCTTTTACTTGACCCATACCTGGTATCATTTCAAGAACTTTATTAAGAGGACCCATTTTTTGAATTTGTTCCATTTGTTCTAAGAAATCTTCAAAATCAAGTTCTTGCTTTTTGATTTTGCTTTCTAATTCCTTAGCTTTTTCTAAATCTATATTTTCTTGAGCCTTTTCTATTAAGCTTAGGATATCTCCCATACCTAATATTCTAGATGCCATTCTATCTGGATGGAAAGGCTCTAAGTCATCTAGCTTTTCTCCCATACCTATAAATTTTATAGGTTTTTGTGTTACAGCTCTTATTGAAAGTGCTGCCCCACCTCTTGTATCACCATCTAGTTTTGTTAATACAACTCCATCTACTCCAAGAGCTTCATTAAAGCTTTCTGCAACATTTACTGCATCTTGTCCTGTCATAGAGTCAACAACTAATAATATTTCATGAGGTTTAATTTCTGATTTAATATTTTTTAACTCATCCATTAAAGTCTCGTCTATATGAAGTCTACCAGCTGTATCTATTATAACTAAATCGTTATTATTTTTTAATGCATGATTATATCCAGCCTTAGCAATATTTACAGGACTCTCTTTATCTCCCATACTAAATACTGGTATATCTAATTTCTCTCCTACAACTTGTAATTGTTTAATCGCTGCAGGTCTATATATATCACAAGCCACTAATAAAGGCTTCTTACCTTGCTTTTTAAAGTATCCTCCAAGTTTACCAGATGTAGTTGTTTTACCTGCACCTTGAAGACCTACCATCATTATAACTGTTGGTGGTTTTGGTGATATCATTATTTTACTTTGAACGTCACCCATTAAACTTGTAAGTTCTTCATTAACAATCTTTATAACATGTTGTGCTGGTGTCAAGCTTTCCATAACTTCTTGACCTACAGCTCTTTCTTGAACTTTTTTAACAAAGTCTTTAACTACTTTAAAGTTAACATCTGCTTCTAATAAAGCAAGTTTAACTTCTCTCATAGCCTCTTTAACATCTTTTTCAGTAAGCTTACCTTTAGATTTTAATTTACCTAAAGCGCCCTGTAGTTTATCTGCTAATCCTTCAAATATCATTTTAACATCTCCCTACATAAATCTTCTATATTTTCTAACTTAGGGATTAAATTAGCACAATCTCTATTTTGCAATAAATCTTGTTTAATGTCAACAACTTTATCATATATGTCTTGTGTAATATTTTCACGTTCTTTTGACTTTTTAACTAAGCCTAATTTATCTTCATAATCTTTTAATATTTTTTCAGAACGTTTAAGTGTATCATATATACCTTGTCTAGATACATTTAAATTTTCACTGATTTCACCAAGAGAGTAATCTTCATTATAATAAAGAGATACTATTTCTCTTTGTTTATCAGTTAGAAGCATCTTGTATTGTTCAAATAACAACCCAATCTCTACTAATTTTTCTAAATTCATAATTACACTTCCCAATTACTTTACTGTAAAGGTCATTTCCTTTACACATTGTATTTTATATCATACTAATAAAGTTGTCAACATTTATTTTAAAAAGCTAATTAGTTCCCAAATAATGCATCTATAAATGCTTTTGAATTAAAATCTTGTAAGTCTTGTACTTGCTCTCCAACACCTATAAGTTTTACTGGAACGTCAACTTCAGATTTTACAGCTAAAACTACTCCACCTTTGGCAGTACCGTCTAGTTTAGTTAATACTATGCCTGTAATATCTGCAACTTCTTTAAATGTCTTAGCTTGAGAAACTGCATTTTGACCAGTAGTGGCATCTACAACTAATAAAACTTCTTTTTTAGCTTCTGGATATTCCCTATCTACGATTTTAAATACTTTTCCTAACTCATTCATTAAGTTTGTCTTATTATGAAGTCTTCCTGCTGTATCACAAATTAATATATCTGCTTTTCTAGCTTTAGCAGCTTTTACAGCATCAAATATTACAGCTCCAGGATCAGCACCCTCTTGATGTTTAATTATATCAACATTACTTCTATTTGCCCATACCTCTAATTGCTCTATTGCCGCAGCTCTAAATGTATCTCCTGCTGCAAGTATTACTCTTTTGCCTTCTTTAGTATATCTATTTGCAAGCTTTCCTATAGTTGTAGTTTTTCCAACACCATTAACTCCTACCATAAGTATTATACTTGGGCCTTGTTCTACATCTAATTTTGAGTCTTCTTCTCCTAGCATATCTGAAATTATAGTCTTTAATTCATCTCTTACTGATAACGGATCAGTTAAACCTTTAGATTTTATAGCATCCCTTAATCTATCAATCATTTCCATTGTTGTGTTTACACCAACATCTGCAGTTATTAATATCTCTTCAAGTTCTTCTAATAAGTCTTCATCAATAGTAGTGTATGAATTTAAAACTGCATCTATTTTGTCTGTTATACCTTGTTTTGCTTTTGTAAGACCAGCTTTAAGTCTTGCAAATAAACCAGTACCTTCTGCTTCTGCTTCTGCTTCTGCTTCTGCTTCTGCTTCTGCTTCTGCTTCTGCTTCTGCTTCTGCTTCTGCTTCTGCTTCTGCTTCTGGAATATTTTCATTTATAATTTCTTCTTTTTCAACTATTTCTTCTATTATTTCTTCTGGTTTTGATTCCTCTATTTTAAACTCAACAGCTTCAACTACTTCTTCATTATCTTCTCTGTTTTGTTCTTCTTTTAATATATCTTCTTCTTTTTTCTTACCAAAATTAAATAGCTTTTTAAACATAGCTACCTCCTTAAATTATATCTTCTGTTAATTCTTTAGCTTCTTGTAATTTAAGACTTATAACTTTTGAAATTGCTTTTTCTTGCATAGTTACACCATATATGTAATCTGCAACTTCCATAGTTCCTCTTCTATGTGTTATAGATATAAATTGAGTTTCTTTTGATAATTCTTTTAAAAACTCTCCAAATCTATATATATTTGCATCATCAAGTGGTGCTTCAATCTCATCTAGTATACAAAACGGTGTTGGTTTTGCTAATAATATCGCAAATAATATACTTATAGCAGTCAGAGCTTTTTCTCCTCCAGATAAAAGATTTAAATTTTTCATTTTCTTACCTGGTGGCTGTGCAACAATTTCAATATCACTATCTAAAATATTTGCCTTATCTACTATTTTAAGTTCTCCATTTCCTCCACCAAATAATTTTTTATATACAAACTTAAAATTCTCATTTATAAGTGTAAACTTTTCATTAAATTCTTTTTTCATATTTTCTTCAAGTTCTTGTATAAGTTTATATATAACTTCTATGGATTCTTCTAAATCTTTTTTCTGTTCACTATAAAAATCATATCGTTCTTTTATCTCTTCATATTCTTTTATTGAATCTAAATTAACATTACCTAAACCTTTTAATTCTCTTTTTAAAGATTCTAGTTCCTTTTTGTCAATAATTATAGATTCATCTTTTAGATTTTCAGCTTCCTCTAAAGTTAATTCATACTCTTCTGATAATTTAGCTATGTAATTTTCCTTAGCAGATTTGACTCTATCTATCTTACTTTCAATTTTAAATAAACTTTCCTTTACCTCTATATATTTTCTATCTATATTTTTAAGGTCTGATAATATACTGTCACTCTTACTCTTTATAGACTCTTTCTGTTCTTTTTGTAAAGCTAATTTCTTATTTTCATCTATAAGTTGATTTTCTAAGTTTTCTTTTTCAGATGTCTCTATTTTGATCTGTTCTTCGATTTTAACTTTATTTAATTTACCTTCTTCAAGTTGTTTTTCTATATTTTTTAATGTTGATTCTTGAAGTTCACTTTCTTTTGCTATTCTTTCTATATCCTTAAGTATACTTTCATAAGCTTGATTTAATCTAGCATACTCTATATTTAAGTCATCAAATTTATTTTTTTCAACTTCATATACGTTATTAAATTCTTTTAATTGTACATTAAGTTGATTTATTTTCACTTTATTATTTAAATGCTTTTCTTCTAAATCTTTTATTTCTTCTTTTAAAGACTTAGCTTTATTTAGTGTATATTCTAGATTTTCACCTAATCCTATTTTTTCATTAATTAGTTTTTGTAAACTATTTTCTAAATTTAAAACTTCATCATTTAAACTTTTTATAGTTGTGTTTATATATACTAAGCTTTTATCATTTTCGCTTAATTCTAAGTCTACTATTTCTAACTTTTTAACTTCTTCATTAATATCATTACTTAAATCTAATTTTTTATTTTCAAGAGATTCAAGTTCAGATTTTTCAACTACTAATTTTTCTTCAAATTCTTCTATAAGTCTTTTTCTAGAAAGTATGTTACCATTGGTTCTTATTGTTCCTCCTGTTAAAGATCCTCCTGGATTAAGTATCTCTCCATCTAAAGTTACAACTTTGTATCTATGGTTAGTCTCTCTAGCAAATTTTATAGCTTCATCCATGTTCTTTATAACAATAGTTCTTCCTAATATATTTTCTATTATATTTTTATACTTTTCATCTACTTTAACTAAGTCACTAGCTATTCCTATATAATTAGTAGTGCTTTTTATCATCTTTTTATCTATTTTATTTGACTTAATTATATTTAAAGGTAAAAATGTTACTCTACCTAAATTATTTTTCTTTAAATAGTTTATAGCTGTTTTTGCACTATTTTCATCCTTTGTTATTATATTTTGCATATAACTTCCTAAAGATGCTTCTAGAGCCTTTTCATATTCTTGAGATGATGATATAACTTGTCCTAAAGCCCCATAAATTCCTGTCAAACTTTTATTTTTTAATACTTCTTTAACACCTCTATTAAATCCTTCATAGTGTTTTTCCATATCAATATATATATTAAGTTTTGACTTATACTCATTTAGTTTAAGCTTTGAAACCTGGATATTATTATCTATATTTTTAGAGTTTGACTTTAACATATCTATATTTTTGTTTATATTTTCATGTCTTAGTCTTAACTCTTCAATAAATTTTATTTTTTCTTCTTTATTTAATTGGTGAGATTTTATTTCATTTTTTTTACTTTCTATATTCTTTTTTACAATTTCAGCATCTAAATTTATAGTTTCAGTTCTTTTTTCTATATTTTCTATATTTGCAGTAAATGTAGATAGTTTATTTGCACTATTTTGCTTTAAATCTAGTAAAGTTATTATTTCATCTTTTAAATTTTCAACATTCTCAGCCAATTCACTTATACTAGATTTTTTATTTTTATTTTTAACATCAACTTCATTTATTTGCTTTTTCATACATGATAAATTATCAAATACTTCTTCTTTCTTTTTCTCTAGTTCATCTAATTCTAATTTGTTATTCTTTAACTTTTCATTTGTATTTGCAATTTCTTCATTATATCTTTTTATATCACTATCAGAATTTATAATTTTTTCTTTTAAAACACTAAGTTCAGAATACTTTTTATTTATTACACCTTTTATGGTATTAGTGTATTCTATAGTCTTATTTATTTTGCTTTCTATACCTTCAGCTTCTTCACTAGTTTTGGCTAAAGTTTCTTCTAGAGTTTCTTTTTGTTTTTTTAAATCATTAGATTGTTCATCTAGCAATTTATCATGTTTTAGCGATTCTTCAACTTGTCTATTAAGTTCTTCTATTTCATTAATATAACTATTTACTTCTAAAACCTTTAATTTATCTTTTAATTCTAAATATTTTATTGCTTTTTTTTGTTGTCCTTCTAAAGGTTTTAATTGATTCTCTATCTCTATATAAATATCTTCTATTCTACTTAAGTTTTCCTTGGTATGTTTTAAATTTCTTTCAGATTCTTGCTTTTTATATCTATACTTAGATATGTTACAAGCCTCATCAAATACTTTTCTTCTATTTACAGGATTATTGCTTAATATTTCATCAACTTTTCCTTGTTCTATTATAGAATATCCATCTTTTCCTATACCAGTATCTAGTAAAAGTTCTTTGATATCTTTTAATCTACATGATTTATTATTTAAGAAAAATTCACTTTCTCCACTTCTATAAGCTCTTCTTTTTATAGTTATTTCACTATATTCTAAATCAAGTTTTTTGTCACTATTATCAATAGTTAAGGCAACTTCACAGTAATTCATAGCTTTTTTAGTATCTGTTCCTGCAAAAACTACATCTTCTAATTTATCTCCTCTTAGGCTTTTTATGCTTTGTTCACCTAATACCCATCTTACAGCATCAGATATATTACTTTTCCCACTTCCATTTGGACCAACTATTGCAGTTATACCTTCATTAAAAAGTACATCTGTCTTAGTAGGAAAGGATTTAAATCCTTTAAGTTCTAATCTTTTTAAATACACTACCTTTCTCTCCCTCCAATATTAAAACTAAAGGTTATATATATCCTTTAAAACATTATATATTTCATAAATATTTATATTTAAAGTTTCTTTATCATCTATAATAAATGCTAACTCATTTATACTAATTTCCGATTCCTTAGTTTTTAATAAAACTCCATACTTCTCTTTTAAATTTTTTACATTTGATTTTTTATTTCCTAATATTCTAGATACATTTTTTTTGTTAACTAATACGTCAATATTCTTTTTAGCATTATATTTTTTTATTAAATGCTCAATATAATCTCCATACATTTTACTTTCTACTAATTCTCTGTATGCAGGGTGATAAGGTCCAGCTAATACTTCTTTACCTATAGCTATATCCTCAGTTGCTTGTAACCCCACCCTTATTACATTTACATTATTTATATAAAATAATACTAAAACTTTTTTAACTATATCTATACTTTCTTCTAAAGAAAATGGATTATATTTGTTCTCTTGTAATAACTTTTCTAAACCTGTCTCTTTTACTACTAATGTTGGATAAACCCTTACACAGTCTGGTTTTAAATCTATAAACTTTTTAGCAGTATATATACATTTTTCTTCTGTGTCTGAAGGAAGTCCAATCATCATTTGAAGTCCAAGATTTATTCCATATTTTTTTATAAGTTCTGCACTTTCAAATACATCTTTATCACTATGTCCTCTTACACTATCAATTAAAACTTTATCATCTAGTGATTGAACTCCTAGTTCTATTATACTTACTTTGTATTCTTTTAACATAGTAAGTATTTCATCATTTATACAATCTGGTCTTGTAGACATTCTTATATCATCAATGATATTTTTATCTACATATTCTTTAGCTACAGAAAGTAAATTTCTTTGAATATCTATATCTATAGCTGTAAAACTACCACCAAAGAAAGCCACTTCTACACTAGCATCCTTATCTATAGTTTTTAAATATTCTTCTATTATATTCCTAACATCATCACTTGTTATATCTGTGCTTACTCCAGTGATTTTTTTTTGATTACAAAATATACAATCATGAGGACAACCTCTATGAGGAACAAATATAGGTATTATTCTTTTTTTCATATTATATCATCCTTCTTAGTGCTTGTTTTGCAGCTGATTGTTCTGCTTCCTTTTTACTTTTACCTTCTCCTTTTCCTAAAGATTCGTCATTTAATCTAACTTCCATAACGAATCTTTTATTATGGTCAGGTCCTATTTCTTCTACTAAATTATAAACTATATTGCTTTCCCCTTGGCTTTGTACAACCTCTTGAAGATGAGTCTTATAGTCTCTGAAAATTCTTCCTTTTATAGAGTCTTCTATTATTTCTTCCATATTTTTTAATACAAATGTTTTTGCAGGTTCTATTCCTCCATCTAGGTATATAGCTGCTATAACAGCTTCAAAAGCATCTGCTAATATAGATACTCTGTCTCTTCCTCCTGTAGCTTCTTCTCCTCTACCTAAAAGAATATGCTTGCCTAAATTTAAATGTTTGGCTACATCACTTAAAGACTCTTCACAAACTATATTGGCTCTTAATTTTGTTAATTCTCCTTCCGGAAGCTCTGTTTCATTCTTAAATAAAAAATCACTTACTACTATTCCTAAAACAGAATCGCCTAAGAATTCTAACCTTTCATTAAATGCGTATGATTTATTTTCATTAGAATAAGAACTATGTGTCAATGCTTCTAGTATGTATGCTTTATTCTTAAATTTATAGTTTATAATTTCTTCAAATTTAGATATATTATTTAATATGCTTGATTTTATTTTCATCTACTTACCTCCGGTTAAATCTCTCTAGACTATAGTGTACTATTTTTCTAAAATTATTGCAAAACATAAAAACAAGAAAAGCCTATGAAACTTATATAACTTCATAGGCTCTATAAATTCTTACATTATAAAGTTTTATTTTTCATCATAGCAATCACAGTCACAGTTTCCATCGCAACTACACTCATCATCAGATGCTAATATTACTGCGTTACAATTTGGGCAAACAATATCTACATCTTCGTCATATAGTAAGTCTTCATCTATCTCTACGAAATCATTACAATTTGGACATTCCATTTCAATAAAGTTTAATTCCTCTTCGTCATCTTCATCATCTTCTTCGTATATATCATCTTCTACATCAGCTAAATCTTCATCTATAGATTCGACATATTCAATAAGTTCTATTTGCTCTTCTTCTAATTCTACAATAGCATCTGCAAAACTTTCTAAAACATCTACTATTTTATGTATTATTTTTCCTTCTTTAGTGTCATTACTTATCTCTAAACCTTCTGCAAGACCTTTTAAGTATGCAACTTCTTCGTATAAATGTTTCATCGATACCCCTCCATAAGTTTATTTATATAAATTTAAAAGCCCACATATCTATTATTAGATATATAAGCTTTTATATACATACGATTATTAAACTCTTGATAAATATTCTCCAGTTCTTGTATCTATCTTTATTCTATCTCCTGTATTTATAAATAAAGGTACTTGAACTACTGCACCAGTTTCAACTGTAGCTGACTTAGTAACGTTACTTGCAGTATCTCCTTTTATTCCTGGCTCAGTTTCAACTATTTCAAGTTCAGCAAAGTTTGGAGCTTCAACTTGGAATGGTTGACCTTGATAGAATCTTATTGTTGCAGTTTCATTCTCTTTTAAGAATTTTATTGCATCTTCAACTTTTTCATAGTCTAGTGGTATTTGTTCAAATGTTTCGTTATCCATGAAGTAGTATAACTCACCATCATTGTATAAATATTGCATTTGTCTAGTATCTATATGAGCTTTTGGGAATTTATCACTTGGGTTGAAAGCTTCTTCTCTTATAGCTCCTGTTTTTAAGTTTTTGTACTTAGTTCTAACAAATGCTGCACCTTTTCCTGGCTTAACATGTTGGAAGTCAACTATTAAACATGGTTGTCCATCCTTTTCAAATGTTACACCTTTTCTAAAATCACCTGCTGTTACCATATTTGTCCCTCCATAATTATACGTTTTTTAAAATTCTAATTCTATTAATTCTTTTGGCGATGAATTTATTACTTCACAACCATCTTCTGTTATTATAAGTAAATCTTCAATTCTTACACCACCAAAATCTTCTATGTATATACCTGGCTCATCACTTATAACCATATTAGGCTTTAGTTCATTTACTCCTAATGCATTAACATTAGGAAGTTCATGTACATCAAGCCCTATTCCGTGTCCTAAGCCATGACCAAATTTATCACCATATCCTTTTTCAATTATATATTGTCTTGCGATATTGTCAAGTTCTATTCCAGTCATATTAGCTTTAGCGTATTCTATAACCTTAAGTTGAGCTTCTAGTACTATATTGTATATTTCCTTTTGTTTTTCATTTGCTTTTCCTACAACTATAGTTCTAGTCATGTCTGAACAATATCCATTATATACACATCCAAAGTCAATTGTAACAAAATCTCCAACTTCTATTACTTTATCACTAGCAACTCCATGTGGCATAGACGATCTTTTTCCTGAAGCTACTATAAAATCAAACGATGCTCCTGTTGCACCTTGTTTTCTCATAAAATATTCAAGTTCTAAAGCTACTTCATTTTCTTTCATTCCTGGCTTAATAAACTCTATTATATGCATAAATCCACTATCTGCAATTTTAGCAGCGTGTCTTATTGTCTCTAATTCTTTTTTATCTTTTACTGCTCTTAATGTTAACATTAATCCCTTTAAAGGAACCATCTCTACATCATTTAAAGCTTCTTTATAATTTGAATATGTTGAAAAACTCATTTTATCATCTTCAAATCCTAGTCTATTTATTTTTATTTCTTTTAGAAAATTTGTTATAGGATTAGTTCTAGATATTTCAACTATTTCAAAATTTGTTGCCTGATATTTAGATTGTTGTGTATATCTAAAGTCGGTAAAAAGTATACATTTATTTTTAGTAATTAATATAGATCCAGCAGTACCTGTAAATCCAGATATATATCTTTTATTATTAGAGTCTTCTATTAAAACTGCATCTAAATTTAATTCTTTCATTTTTTCTCTTAATTTAAATACTCGGTTTTCCACCTATTCCACCTAACAATTTAGCACTGCACTTACACCTAAAATGTAGCTGTAAAATCCAAATCCAGATATTTGTCCTATACATGAACTTGCTGTTACACTTTTTTGTCTAAATTCCTCGCGTTTATGTATATTTGAAATATGCACTTCTACTACTTTAGTTTTTATAGATTTTATTGCATCTGCTATTGCATAACTGTAGTGTGTGAATGCACCTGGGTTTATAACAATACCATCAAAATTTTCATTGGCTTCATGTATTTTATCTATTATGTAACCTTCATGGTTGCTTTGAAAAAATTCAAATTCTATAGAATCTTTAAATGCATTTTTTATCATACATTCTAAATTTTCTAAGGTGTCTTCTCCATATATATCAGGTTCTCTTTTTCCTAGCATATTTAAATTTGGGCCATTAATTATTAGTATCTTCATTACCATCACCGCCCTTTTTCTGATATAGTTTTTCACATTAATATAATAACATATTTTGCTAAATATAAACAAGTATCTCACTAATTACTTGTTCTATATTTTTACCATTAATATCTATTTTTATATTTGATGCTTTATTATATTTATCTTTTCTATAGTCCAAAAGCTTTTTTATGTATTCTTCAAGATTTTTTTCATCTTTTAATTTCGGCCTTTTATGTGTTTCATTTCTTAAATGGTTTAATATAGTATCTATATTTCCATCTAGCCATATTACATTTTTTTTATTTTTTAGTATCTCTATATTATCGTTACTTTCAACAATACCTCCGCCTGTAGATATCACCACATCATCTAAATAACAATATTTTTCAAGTAATTTAGATTCAATATTTCTAAAGTATTGTTCTCCTTTTTCAGTGAATATATCATTTATAGTTTTCTTTTCTAACTTTTCAACTTCCAAATCCAAGTCAATAAACCTCATTTTTTTCATTAATGATAGTTTTTCACCTATAGTAGTTTTTCCACTTCCCATAAATCCAATTAATATTATATTACTCATATGTTCACCTACATTTTTTGATTTTGATACATTGTAAACTTATTAAAATATTTTTGTGTATTTTTTGATAACTTTAACTCTATATTTACAATTTTACCATCTTTCTTCTTCGAAATGTATATATTGTCTAGGTAATCCCCTATTTCATATCCAGATGCAGCATTTCTTCTTTTTATAAATATCTTATTTGACCTCGTATTTAAATAAAGCTCATCCAATCCTAAACTAGCATCTCTATTTATAGGTTTATATTTTATAGATATCACATCGGTAATGTCAAAATCTCTTGAATTTATTATATTATTTTCTCTAGTTTTTACACTTATTATCTCTATTCCATCACATAATTCTTTTTCTACATGACCTTGTATCTCTATTCCTTGCTGCTGAATTTCTACACTACTATTAATTCTTTTATATATACTTAATGATGAAAAAAATATCCAATAAATTATAGATATAATTATAAACATTGTTCCCATTGATATACACACTTCTAGCATTAAATATCCTTTTTTAACTTTCATATTTACCTTCTTTAAGCAAAACCCTTCCACTAAAAGGTACAATCGTTATTTCTATGCTTCTTTTATTTGAATTTATATTTATAGTTTCTCCCTTAGAGCTTAATGAACCATCAGATTTGAACTTTATTATTGATAATGGAGACGACAGATTTGAATTTTTGGGAAGATATACTGTTTTTATCGTCTTTGAATTGTCTTTAACTATGTACCTTATTTTATCAGGACCTTTAATATTTTCTATATAACAATCTTTATTTCCATTTATATTCATATTTCTTACATATCTAATATCAGCTACTAACTGTCTTGCAAATGAATCTAATTCATACTTATTACTTTCTAACTTAGGAAAACTTATATATATAATTATAAGTATTAAACCTATGCCTATGACAAGTTCTAGTGTTGTCACATTCCTTCTCTTTTCATATTTTATATCTCCTTATAGTCATATTTTTCAACTATGTTTTTTATATTTTCTTGATTAAAATCCAAATTAATTTTAAATGAACATCTAGCTCCTTTCTCCAGTTCTCCTTCTGTTTGTTTTGAAACAATATCTAATCTTATGTAATTGTCCTCTATATAAACCTTATTATTTACTATATCTAAGCTTATTTCATCTATATTAATATCTTCAATAGCTTTTATAAATTCAATCTTATTACTTCCTAGAAAATATTCTTTATATTTTTCATTTTGGTTTTCGTATTCTTTAGCTATTATTATGGCTTTATTTACCTCTTCTAAAATTTTACTATATCCTAAATTTATTCCACTTTTCACATCGTGTCTTAACTTTAATGCAATTTCATAAGTATTTACAATCTCTAAATTTGAATTTATAATCTCTAAACATCCTATAAATATACAACTTAATATGGAAAAACATAGCAATGATGTAACTACTACTGAACCGTTTCTTTTCTTCAATTTTTCACCACATAACTATTTAAATTTATTCTTGCATTTTCATTTTTTACAATAACACTTATTTTATAGCAATCAAGAAAATCTTCTATTTTATTTATACTATATTTTATATCAAATTCATTTAAAGTTTTATTTTTTAAAATATTTTCTGTTCCCAATTCATTGTCATCTAACATTTGTTGAAGTTTACATATTTCTTTATTAGCTAAATTTGCCATTTCAACCTTTTTGTTAGATTTAGATAAACAAAAAATACTAGTTGAAAAAACACTTACAACTAGTGATGATATTATAGCTATTAAACTTAATGATATTATGTTTTCTAATATAAGAAATCCTTTTTTCTTATTTTTCAAGTTATATTCCTCTCAATATTTTTTTTATATTTTCCTCTTCTAGAGGTTTTATTTTTGTCCATATGTAAAATCCATATATAGCTTGATTTACTAACATATCAATGCCATGTACAATATCTAAATTATTTTTTTTAGCCCACTTTAAAAACTTAGTTTCATGTGGTTTATAAACTATGTCACAAACTAATAAATCTTTACTTACATATATATCTTCATCTATAGGACAATTTTCTCTATCTTTATCCATACCTATAGGTGTTGTATTTATGATTATATCTATTTGTTCTAAATCTTCCCTTTCTATTTTTTCTGAAGATATACATATTTCTGTATCGAAATTATCTTTGATAATAGTTTTTATTTTCTTAGCACTCTCTAAGCTTCTATTTCGTATCTCCATCTTCCTAGCTCCTTTAGATGCAAGTTCAACAGCTATGCTTCTACATGCTCCTCCAGCCCCTAGAATCATTATGTTCTTATCTTTTATTTTATAACCCTTATCTAGAATAGATTTTACAAACCCAATTCCATCTGTATTATAGCCTATTAATTTTCCATTTTTATTTTCTATAGTATTTACTGCTCCTATAAGCTTTGCATTTTTATCTATATCATCTAAAAACTTCATTACCTCAACTTTATGGGGTATCGTTATATTACACCCTTTTATACCAAGAGATTTTGCTCCTTGTATAGCTTCTTTCAAATTTGTGTTTTCAACCTTAAAACATAAATATTTCATATTTATATCATACTTTTCAAATAAATAGTTATGTATATTTGGTGATAAACTATGTTCAACAGGATTACCTATTAAGCATATAGTTTTAGTTTTTGAATTTATATCCATTTCAACCTCCTATTGTGTTTTATTTCCAATCATTTAATTTATTATACAATTTAATTTCTATTTTTTCAAAATCGTAAAATAAAAACTGCGCATAAATTATCTAACTTATGCGCAGTTCTTTTATAATGCCTTTATCATAGAATATTGACTATATATAGACTCTCTATTTATGATAGATTCCTTTTTATCTTCATAATTATAATTTTCTTCAAGTTTCATTTTTATAATTATCTCCAAATAGTTCAGATTCTCTTTAATATAAATTTTTCCATTATACATTTTTATAATAGAGCTAGCAACTTCTAAATTCATTTGTATATTTTCTTTTGATAAATTTTCTAAGCTTAAATCTTTATTATATCCACCTTTATTTTTTATAAAAATTTCAACTTCTGAATCCTTATCAACAAAATCTACATATACTGTACTTTTAGCTTCAGATTGCTTAATAACTTTACTTAAAATTAATAGTATGATTCTTTCTATATCATAAGGATCTATATAGACCAACTTTTCCTCCATATTAGTATCAAAAATAAATTCAATTTGATTATTTTTTGAGTATCTATTAATTTCAGTTATTATATCCTCCACTATACTTACAATGTCATAACATCCAACTTCTGGTCTGTAAAAATCAGCATCTACTTTGGCTAATGTCATTATATTTTCTATAATCTGTAATGATAAGTAACTCTGATTTTCAACTATTTTAGTAGTGCTTGATATTTGGCTAGATGGATTTTTCTCTATTTCATTTTTAAATATTGACTGTATAAGTTGATTTGTTGACATTATCAAATTAAGTGGAGTTTTTAATTCATGTGACATATTCATAAAAAAGTGATTTTTTTGTTTATACTCCATTTTTTTCTTTGCAACTTCTTTTTCTAGTTTTTCAGCCCTTACTTTTTCACTTATATCATTCATAATCCCTATACACTTCATTTTATTATTTATTTCCAGGGTAATTCCCCCAAGTTCTACATCAATATACGTTCCTAAACTATTTTTTATCTTATGTCTTATAAACTTAGTATCTTGTCCAAATTTATCTAAAACCCAAGCAACATCTTTTACTATATGACTATGATTAAATTCATTAAGATTTTTATATCCTGACATCTTTAAAAGTACATCATTTATATATACAGTCTTTTTCTCTTCAAAGTCATATATATATATACCTTGTGGTATAGAATTAACTAATGAACTATGCTTATTTGATTGT
Organism: Paraclostridium sordellii; assembly: GCF_000953675.1. Lineage (NCBI taxonomy): Bacteria > Bacillati > Bacillota > Clostridia > Peptostreptococcales > Peptostreptococcaceae > Paraclostridium > Paraclostridium sordellii. Next base: position 2,693,925 of record NZ_LN679998.1, read on the forward strand.
TTTTTTATATCTTCTATAAGCAATTTATAATCTGTTATATCTCTTAAAACAGCTATTTCTTTATTTATATTGTTTTCTTCGAAATTTGTCTTCCTTATGTTCAAATATTTTTTATTTCCTTTTTCAATTTCACCTTCAAAGTCACCATATTTTTCAGTATCAAATATAAAGCTTTTAACTTTTTCATTGTGTATATCAATGTCAAAATTTTTATCATTACTATATATAATCTTTCTATCCTTTGTAACAACAATAGTATGAGGAATTGTTTCTATTGTTTTTTTATATTTAATTTTATTATAATCAATAATTTTTTGAGAATATTTTTTATATGTTATATCTGTCATTATACATATAACCCCCATAGTTTCCCCATTAACTATAAAAGGAGTATATTTGCATTCAAAGTATTTATTATCTTTACTTAACAATTCTGTATTTATCTCTCGGCCTAGTTCGTATACTTTTTGGACATCTAGTAAAATTTCAATACTATCTGTAAAATTGCTATTTATAAAATTAGAAAACTTAATATTGTAATTACAAAGCTCATAATATTTCCATGTTTTATGAAAATTACTATCTTTATTGGATATATAGCCATATTTATCGATTATAATTACACACTTATTATTTTGTTCTAAAATTATATTCAATAACTCTTTTTTTCTCTCTATTATATTTAAAGTTTTTTTATTAGTTTCTTTGCTTGATTTCAAAAGCTTCATTCCACTATTCTCTTTTAACTTCAAACTATTTATATCTTTAGATAGTTTTCTATTTTTCTCTTCATTTTTTAAAGAGTTATTTTTTATATATTTAATCATCATATTAAAATTACTTACTACAATAAAAATTAAATTTATATACTCTATTTTTAACTTTAAAATTGTACAAGCAGTTATTGTAATTATTAAAAAAATAATTTTTTTAACTTTATTATCGTTTATGCTATTTTCACTTAAAGTTTTTATAAAAAGTAAAAAACTTAAAGCTATAGATATAAAATAAAATACTGTTGAATTGTGTATATTTACTACATTTATCATAAATATACATATAATATAAAATAAATCTTTATATATATATTTAATATTAAAACTAATTATGCAAAATATGCTAGCTATTAAAAATGACAAATTCATTATGTATATTAATTTATCAGCCATAACCTTTCCCCCTATAGATTTATGGTTTTTAAAAGTATATATCTGCAAATTCTACGTTTATTTTTTCTTCTATAGATTTGTACTCTTCTCTTTCGAAAGTTTTTTTATCTATAAATCCTATATTTTCTTGTAAAATTATTGTAAATGTACTTCCTACTCCTTCCTCACTTTGCACATGTATTTGACCTTTATGAAGATTGACAATTTCTTTTACTAAAGCTAATCCAACTCCACATCCTTCTGTATTTCTAGATAAGGTTCTATCAATCTGTCCAAATTTAGTAAAAATAAAATTCATCCTATCCTTTGGTATTCCAACCCCTTCATCTTTTACACTTATTTTTATTTCCTTATTCTCACGTGTTATATTTACTTCTATGTAACTACCCATTTCACTAAATTTAATTGAATTTGATATTAAATTTAAAATGGCTCTTTCCATTTTATCAACATCTATAATCATATTATAAGAGTTTATGTTGGATTTAAATTTTATATTTATTCCTTTATTAGAGTAATTTTTTTCTATGATCTCTACTATATTTTTAGTTAGTTTTACAATATCATAGCCTACAAAGTTTTCTGATGATACTCCATTTTCGGTATCTGCAATTTCTTTCATATTATTTATTAATCTTTGTATTCTATAGCAATTTCTTTTTACAAGCTTAGTGTAATTATTGATGTGATTTGAATTATACTTGTGTTTATTTTTTTCTAATTTATCATTAATTTTGCTTATGTTTTCTATCGGGTCTTTCAAGCACTTAGATGTGTTTATTAAAAATTCGTTTTTGACATGATGTTGATTATTTACTAAATCCAGTTCTTTTATAGCCTCTAAAACTCTTTCTTCATTATCTAGCAATCTAATTAAAACTAAAAATTGATTTTCTTCTTTCATATCAATTATAGTAAGTGCCAAGGAACTATTTTCAGCTTTATCGATTTCATATTTTTTGACTTGTCCATAAAATTCTTTACTTATATAATCATCTATAAACTTATTTATAGATTCAATTTTAATACTTTTTAATATCCTTATCATTGATTTATTTTGATAAATAATATTCTTTTTAAACTTATCCATTACAATTATTCCATCAGGTAAATTTTGGACTAATGCTTGATAAGTTTTTTTGCTTCCATCCAACTTTCTTAATGCTATTTCAGTTTCATTTATATCTACAATTATACTTAATATCATAAATGAATTGTTGTACTCCATTTTTGTAGTTATTATTTCTATATATTTATTATTTATAGTTTTGAATTTATTTATAATTTTATTTACTTTCCCTTTTAAAATCAAATTTAGGCTATCATTAAACTCTTTAAGATATTTATCATTTAATTTTTCTTTGATATTTATAAATCTAATATCTTTAATATCTTTTGGAATGTTAAGCATTTCTAATGCTGCATCATTAATATATTCTATATTTTCTAAATCATGTATTATAACTCCATCAATTAAAAGATCCATCAGTTTCTTATATTTTTCTTCACTTTCTTTTAATTGATTTTGAATTAAAGTACTTTGGGTTATATCATTGAAAATTAAGGTTTTTATAATATTATTGCCACTCAATTCACAACTACATATAAACCTATACACCTGATCTTCTTTAGTGTATAAATTCATAGAATTATATTCATCTAATTTAGTATTTCTTATTAATTTTATACACTCTCCTCCATTGGTAAATCTTTTTTCAATAAATTTTATTTCATTAGCTTTATTGAAATTTATATCTATCCATGAGCTTTTATTACAGTATATGACTTTTTCACTTTCATCAATTTTCATAACTGGCATCTCAGATTCATTAACAGCTTTTTTTATTTGTTCTTGTATATTTATCAAGTCCTCCTCTAGTTCACTTTGTCGTATTTGTTCTTTTCCTATTTTATTGCTAATTTTACTTATATTTTCATTAAGTCTTTTCGACTTTCTAATACTATAATCTAACTTACTTAACTTTAGCTTTACATCATCTATAATCGTAAATTTTATAATTAGTAAGTTTCCCACAATATTTAAAATTAAATACATACTTATATTAAATATCGCACATATAAAACTAAATATGTTTATAGATACTAAAATAATATAATTTAAGTTTTTCAATTTCAATTTTGACCTGTTTTTATTTATATAAAATAGTTTAAATATAGCATATATATATATTGTGTATTTATATATATTAATAATGTCGTTACTTTTATTAAATATCGATAAAAATAGAGTAAATTCCACTAAATATAAAAATATAACGTATTTAATATCTCTACTTTTTTCAAAAAATATCTTATATATACTATTTATCATGTTAGATACTATAATGATTAAATTTGCGATAAAAAACAGTCCCATATTTTCACTTAAAATAATCATATCCTACCACCTTCTATTTATAATTCACTTTTACAATAATATTAGCACATGCATTTTGAATTTTTTGTCATTTCTTGAGTAGTCAAAAAAAAAAGTCTCAATTGAGACTTTTTTCAGATTTTAATTCTTTTCTTAATTTTTTTAAAGCTCTTTTTTCAATTCTAGAAACATAAGATCTAGATATGTCTAACTTTTGTGCAATTTCTCTTTGTGTTTTATATCCATATGGAGTTAATCCATATCTTAACTGAACTATCTCACGTTCTCTAGGTGTTAGTATACTTTCTAACTTTTCATATAGCTTACTGATTTGCACTTTAAGTTCGACCTGATCTAATATATGGTCTATATCAGTTCCTAAAACATCTATTAAACTAATTTCGTTACCTTCTTTGTCCGTTCCTATTGGGTCTTGTAGAGAAACTTGAACTTTATTTTTTTTATTTGTTCTTATATTCATTAGTATCTCATTTTCTATGCACTTAGATGCATATGTTGCTAATCTAGTTCCTTTATCTACGTTGTATGTTTCTATAGCTTTTATAAGCCCTATAGTTCCTATTGATATAAGGTCATCTTGGTCTTCATTTGCATTGTTATATTTCTTCGCTATATGTGCTACTAATCTCATGTTTCTTTCAATTAAAACTTCCTTTGCTGATTCATCTTTTTCTATTTTTAATTTAGTTAAATAATTGTACTCTTCTTCAGGAGTTAAGGGTTTTTCAAAAGATTTTAATATAGTCAATCATGCCACCCCTTTTTCTTCCTTCCATGTCATTTTAAATTATATGAAGGTGGCATGATAAAATTGCTTGTATCAAAAAATTTATTTTAATATATTAGTGCATATGTCTTTATATAAAGGTACTGCTGATTTACTAGATTCTTTAGTGCCCTCAATTATTATTGTTATACAATATTTTGGATTATCTTCAGGATAAAATCCTGTTACCCATCCATGAGAAATTTTTTCTTTTTTTATAGTTTTATCAGCATTTTCAACATTAATTATAGCTTGTGTCGTTCCTGTTTTTACTCCACTTCCTTTTTCTAAATCTGATAATTCTTTTGCTGTACCATCTTTAGCTACTGATTTCATCATATTTTTTATCTTCGTTATAATATATGGTGATAGCATTTCTTCATCTTTATATTTATCAAAACTCTTAATAATTTTTTTATTGTTATCTATGATGCTATCATAAATACGTAAGGGCTTATAGGTTCCATTATTCGCTATAACTTGTGTCATTTGATTTACTTGAAGAGGTGTAAACATCATTTCCCCTTGTCCTATACATAAGTTAACTATATCTATATCTTTATTTAAACTTCCTGTCTTTTCTCCTTCAATATCAATTCCCACTTCTTTAGTTAGATGTAAGTCTTCTGCTGCTTTTATAATTTTATCTTTACCAACTTTTAAGGCTATATCTAAAAATGCAGTATTACAAGAATTTGCAAAAGCTTGTTCCAAAGTCAATTTACCATGACCATCTAGTTTATTACAGTTTAATATTCTTCCATTGAATTCTTTAGATCCAGTACATGTATGTTCATAATTTTCATCTATTATCTTATTTTCTAGAGCTGCGTATAATACAACTATTTTAAATACAGATCCTGGAGCATACATATATCTTATCGCTCTATTTTGTAACTCTCCATTTGAAGCCTTTAAAAACTCTTCAACAGAATATTGATTGTAGTTAGGTCTAGATGTCATAGCTAAAACTTCTCCACTTTTAACGTCTGATATGACAACTGCACTAGGATTTTCTTCTTTATCAACTAGTTTTTCTAATTTTCTTTGTATATTTGAGTCTATAGTTAGGCGTAAATGTCTATCTTCATTGCTATTTTCATTAACTTTAAAACTCCCATTTAAAATTCCTATTTTTTTATTTTTACCTGAATTTCCTGATGTTCCTGCTTTAAAAACTTCTACATAGTCTAAATTTTTATTTTTTAAAATCTTATCTTGGCTTTTCTCTATTCCACTTATAGCATTATTATCTTTATCTAAGTATCCAATTGTATGTGTAAGTAAGTTTTCATCTGAATATCTATATGTTTTTTTCTCAATAAGTATATTTTCTTTTTTTAATTTTTTTCTTAAATCATCATTTATATTCTTTATTTCCAATTCTAAAATAGGAGATTGAGGTTCTTCTTGTGCTTTATTATAAATTTCATAATTTTCTAATTCTGTAACTTCTTTAATTAAGTCTATATAACCACTTTTAGCACTGATCTGATCCTTTTGAATTATTATTATATCTTTAGATTTATTGTCAGTTAATTTTTTATTATTTCTATCATAAATAGTTCCTCTACCTGATCCTAGATCTAAAACTGTACTACTCTGTTCTTTTGCACGTTTTTCATAAAATTTTGCATTGATTATTTGTATGTCTACTAATCTATAAATCAAGACTCCATATATTAATAAACATAAAATGAATAAAAAGTATATTCTATTTTTTATATTATAATCTATTGCACCTTTTTTCCTAGACATAAAATCACCCCTTATCAATTGTAATTCTTGACAATTAATAAGGGGTTAATACTAATTATTAATGTAATTGTGTTTTTATTCTTGCTATTACCATATCAATAGCTACTTCGTTTTGTCCACCTTCTGGTATTATTATATCTGCATATTTTTTATATGGCTCTATAAATTGATCATGTGCGGGCTTTACAGTTGCTAAATATTGTTCTATTACAGAGTCAACTGTTCTTCCTCTTTCTTTTATATCTCTTTGTATTCTTCTTAAAATTCTTAAATCATCTTCTGTATCAACATATATTTTTATATCTAATTTATTTCTTAATTCTTCATCTTCTAGTATCATTATTCCTTCAACTATTACTATATCTTTAGGCTCAGTTGTAACAGTTTCCTCTAAATTTCTAGTATGAAGTTCATAGTCATATATAGGTTTTTCTATAGTTTCTCCATTGCATAACATATCTAAGTGTTTTATTAAAAGTTTATTATCAAAAGATAAAGGATGGTCATAGTTTGTTTTTAATCTTTCTTCAAATGATAAATGGGATTGATCCTTGTAGTATGCATCTTGCTCTAAAATAGCTATATTTTCTTCTGGTATACTCTCTTTTATAGATTTACACACTGTACTTTTACCTGATCCTGTACCACCTGTAATTCCTATTATAAGTGTCTTTTTTTCTTTTTCCATTTGTCTTCTCTCCTTAAAAGTTTTTATTTATACTATTAACTTTGATGTATAGTTTATAAGTTTTTATTCAAAATCCTCAGGCATGGCTTGTCCTGTATAGAATCCATTGGTAAGAGGTCTATGACTTTTAGCCTTTATTTCTTCTAACCATTTTTCATTAAATTCCCATGTTTCTGGATTTTTATAAAATTCATCTAATGCTTCTCTATAAATTTTTATTACAGTTTGTAAATATTCTTCACTTTGTAATCTTCCATCAATTTTTAAACTTGTCACTCCAGATTTAACAAAATCCGGTATGTATCTTAACATACATAAATCTTTTGAGTTAAAGAAGAACGTTCCTTTTTCATCTTCATAAACAGGATAGTATTCGCCTGGTCTTTTTTCTTCTAATAAATTATATCTCTTGCAATCTTTTTCATATGTTGTATTATCTTTTCCATTTAAATAACTACTTATAAGTTTTCTACCTGAGTAAGATATGCATATTGGACCATGTACAAAAGCTTCTATTTCCATATCCAGTGGAGTTTTAGCTCTAATAGTACTTATCTCCTCTATAGATAGTTCACTTGTTATAATTATTCTCTTTACACCTTGCTCATACCAAAAATTAGCACTGTTAAAGTTAGTTACATTAGCTTGTTGTCCCATATGTATATTTATACTTGGAACAGTTTCTTTTACTATACTTAGTACACCTGGGTCAGAAACTATTATTCCATCTATATTTAACTTTTGTAAATTTAATAAATAATCTTTTAAATTTTGAAAATCTTCATTATGAGGCATAACATTTACAGCTACATAAACTTTTTTTCCTCTTTCATGAGCAAACTTTACTCCATTTTCTAGATCTTCACTAGAAAAACTTTCATTTATAGCATCTATTCCAAAAGAATCTCCACCTATGTATACAGCATCAGCTCCATTTTCTAGTGCTATTTTTAAACTACTTAAATCTTTAGCTGAAGCTAAAAGTTCAACATTATGCATCTATATCACCCCTTATTTTATTTTTGTAACTAAGTGTAACTCCATCTCCTATAGGAATTATCGATGTATCTAAATAATTACAATTACATATATAATCTAAATAGCTTCTCATTCTCTTAACTATTGTCTTCTTTCTTCTTATAACATAACTATCATGAGCTACCATACCCTTGTATAATATATTATCAGATATAAGTAATCCATCTACTTTTAATTTATCTATTACTAAATCATAAAATAACTTATATTGACCTTTTGCAGCATCTAAGAAAATCATGTCAAATTCACCTTCAACTTGACTTAGAAGTTCTTCTGCATCACCTTCTAATATAGTTATATTATTTTCCATCCCTGCTCTTTTTATATTTTCTTTTGCTTTTTCAATCATCTTTTCATTTCTTTCAACAGTTACTATCTCTACATTTTTATCAAGAACAGTTGCAAAAAAAATAGATGAATAACCTATAGCACAACCTACTTCTAATATTCTCTTAGGTTTTTGCATTTTTAATATTACCTTTAAAAAATCTGAAACTTCCTTATGAATTATTGGAACATTATTTTCTTTTGCATATTCTTCTAATTCCTTTAATAAACCTTCTTTATCTTTTAATGTGTTTCTTATATAATCTTCTACTAAACCATCAACTATATTGCTCATACTTTCAACTCCTTGAGTTGCCCTAAAAAAAGGCAAAAGTTTCGCATTTATACTTTATTAAGTTTTGCGATAATCCTTTGCCTTTATGGACAAATGTTTTATTTACTTTTTAGATTTTTCTTGATTTAATTTATCTCTCTCTTGTTTATAGTTTTCTACATGTTTTAAGTGTTCGTCATAAGTTTTACTGTAATTGTTTTTACCATCAACAGTCGCAACAAAGTATAAATAATCACTTTGTGATGGATTTAAAACAGCTTCAATTGATTTAACTCCTGGATTTGCTATAGGTGTAGGTGGCAATCCTTTATTTATATATGAGTTATATGGAGAGTCTATTTTTAAATCCTTATACATTACTCTTTCTTTTCTTTCTTCAAATATATATTGTATAGTAGCATCTGATTGTAGAGGCATTCCTATTTTTAACCTATTGTAAAATACACTTGCAATCATAGGTCTATCTTCATCTAATACAGCTTCTTTTTCTATTATAGATGCTAAGTTAACAACCTGTTGAAGAGTTAATCCACGTGCTTTTTGCTCTTCTTTAAATTTATTTGTATAAATCTTGTTAAATCTTTCTAACATATCTGATAAAACTTCTTTTTCGTTATCTGTTTTATTGAAGTAATAAGTATCTGGATATAAAAATCCTTCTAAACTTTTTATATCTGGCTCATTTAAAAATTTAAATTTATCATAAAACTCTTTAGGATTATTTATTAATTGTTCGTATACTTCTTTTTTACCGATACCTTTATCCGTTAAATATTTTATTACTTCTTTATAAGTTAATCCTTCTGGTATAGTAACTTTTATACCATCATTATGAAACTTTCCACTTGTTAATATATCTAATATTTTTGAGTTTGAATAGTTTTGCTTTAATAAGTATTTACCAGCTTTTACTCCGCTCTTTTCTGGACTTATTTTAGCTACTACTTTAAATAAAGCTTTATTTTTTATAAGTTTATTATCTTTTAAAATATCAGTAACATTTGTTAGTGTTGCTCCACTAGGTATCTCTACTACAACTTCTTTTTTGCTTTGTCTATCATATGGCCCGATCTGAATATATATATATCCTCCGATTATTGCTAGTATTGCTATAGTTATAATTGCTATAACTTTTATACTTACCTTTCTATGATTCATAGGGTTATCTACTCCTTATGCATATTTATATCCTTTATATTATAAATCTAAGCTTAAAAATTTTCAATAAAATTGTCGAAAGTAAATAAAAAGCCTAACGTTATTTTTCACACGTTAGGCTTTTTTTAATCATATCTTTAAAATTTTGTTATTTTGTCTTTTGTAACGACACCATAAACTAACTTACCTTCTTCAACTTTTTCATCAGATATTATATATGCATTTAAGAATCTTTCTTTTGCTGAATCTATTTTATCAAGCTTATTATAGTGCATATAAGCTATTGTATCTCCTTCATTTACAAAATCAGAAACTTTCTTAGTTAAAACTATTCCTGCCGATAAATCTAATTCGTCATCTTTAGTTTCTCTTCCAGCTCCTAACATCATAGCTGAAACTCCAACTTCTTCAGCTTCTATTTTTTTAATATATCCTGTTTTTGGAGCTTTTATTTCCATTATTTCCTTAGCTTGAGGTAATAATGTATAATCATCAACTATAGCACTATTTCCGCCTTGATTTTCTATAAACTCTCTTAGTTTTTCAAGTGCACTTCCACTATATATAGCTTCTTTTATTTTAGTTTTGCCTTCTTCGAAATCTTTTGCAACTTTAGCTAAAACTAACATATATGCTCCTAGAGTCTCACATAACGTAACAAAATCTTTTGGCCCTCTACCTTTTAAAGTTTCTATAGCTTCTATTACCTCTAATGAATTTCCAACAGCAAATCCTAAAGGTTCATCCATATCAGTTATAAGAGCTACAGTCTCTCTATTCATATTATCCCCTATATCTACCATTTCTTTTGCTAATGCAAATGAATCATCTATAGTTTTCATGAAAGCCCCGTCTCCAGTTTTCACATCTAAAACTATAGCATCTGCTCCTGATGCAAGTTTTTTACACATTATACTACTTGCTATTAATGATATATTATCAACTGTAGCAGTAACATCTCTTAATGCATACATCTTTTTATCAGCAACAGCTATTGACGCCGTTTGACCACATACAGCTATATTATGCTTATTAACAGATTCTATAAATTTACTTGGTTCCATTTCTATAGAAAACCCAGGTATAGATTCTAACTTATCTAATGTACCTCCTGTATGTCCTAGCCCTCTTCCAGACATTTTTGCAACAGGAGCCTTACACGCTGCTACTAGTGGAGCTAATGCTATTGTAGTTTTATCTCCTACTCCTCCAGTACTATGTTTATCAACTTTTATACCATTTATTTCAGACAAGTCTATAACCTCTCCAGAATTCATCATAGCCTCTGTTAAATATGCCGTTTCTTGTTTGTTCATTTTATTTAAGTATATAGCCATTAAAAGTGCAGATGCTTGATAGTCAGGTATTTCACCTTTTGAGTATTTATCTACAAAAAAGTTTATTTCCTCTTTAGTTAAAACTTCATTGTCTCTTTTTTTCTTTATAATGTCATAAATTCTCATAACTATTCTCCTTTATTTCATTATTTTTAATTTGCTTTTTTTATAATTTCTTAACTATAGATTTAACTAGACTTAAAAATTCTGATTTTACCTTCTGTGTAGTCTCTATAACTTCTTCATGATTTAATGGCTGATTTAAAATACCAGCTGCCATATTAGTTATACAAGAAATACCTATAACATCAAGGCTAGAATGTCTTGCAACTATAACTTCAGGCACTGTAGACATTCCAACAGCATCAGATCCTATAGCTTGAGCTAATCTTACCTCTGCTGGTGTTTCATAAGTTGGTCCACTAAAGAATGTATAAACACCTTCTTTTACATCTATATTTAATTCTTTTGCACAATCTTTTGCTAAATCTACATATTTAGGAGTATATGCAGTCGACATATCTGGGAATCTAACTCCTAATCTGCTATCATTAGGCCCTATTAAAGGATGATGCCCACTAAAGTTAATATGATCCTTTATTATCATTAAGTCTCCTGGCTTAAATGATTTATTAGCTCCTCCAGCTGCATTTGTAACTATTATAGTTTTAACTCCCAATTCTTTCATTACTCTAACAGGAAATGTTACAGACTCCATAGAGTATCCTTCATAAAAATGAAAACGCCCTTGCATAGCAATTACATTTTTACCTTGTAACTTACCTATAACTAATTGTCCATTATGTCCTTCTACTGTCGATACTGGAAAATTAGGAATTTCATCATACTTAATTTTTATAGGATTCTCTATTTCATCACCTAAAACCCCTAATCCTGATCCTAATATAAGACCTATTTCTGGAGTAGTGTTTATTTTTGATTCTATATAATTTTTACTTTCTTGTATTTTATCATATAAGTTTTTCATCATAATCCTCCGTAAAGTCAATTATTTCATTATCTCACTTTTAAAACTTTCTCCATGTTTAGGAAGGTCTACATTTAATATATCTGCTACAGTAGCTCCTATATCTGCAAAACTTTTTCTAGTTCCTAAATTGTATCCTTTATTTATATTTTTTCCATAAACTAGTACCGGTATATACTCTCTTGTATGATCTGTTCCTTTGTATGTTGGATCATTTCCATGATCTGCATTTATGATTAATATATCATCATCTTTCATATTATCTATTATTTCAGGAATTCTTGCATCAAACTCTTCTAGTGCTTTTTTATAGCCTTCAACATCTCTTCTATGTCCATACTTAGAGTCAAAATCTACTAAGTTAGTAAATATAAGCCCTTTGTTTTCTTTTTTCATATAATTTATAGTTTGATCTACCCCATCCATATTATCCTTAGTGTGGATAGCTTCTGTTATACCTTGTTTATTGAATATATCTTCTATCTTTCCAACTCCAATTACATCTAAGTTAGATTTTTTTATTGTATCTAGAACAGTATCTTCAAATGGGCTTAATGAGTAATCTCTTCTATTTGAAGTTCTTTCAAACGCACCTGGTTTACCTACAAATGGTCTAGCTATTATTCTTGCTACAGCATTTTCTCCCATCATTATTTCCCTTGCAATTTCACACATTTTATAAAGTTCTTCTAATGGTATAATTTCTTCATGTGCTGCAATTTGGAATACACTATCTGCTGAAGTATATACTATAACTTCTCCAGTTTTCATTTGTTGTTCTCCTAGTTCATCCAATATAGCTGTTCCAGATGCAGGCTTATTTCCTATAACTTTTCTATTTGTTTTTCTTTCAAATTCATCTATTATTTCTTTTGGGAATCCATTTTCATATGTTTTAAAAGGAGTTTCTACTAATACTCCTGTCATTTCCCAATGCCCTGTTGTTGTATCTTTTCCCTTAGATACTTCACTAGCTCGTCCAAAAGAACCTATAGGATTATCTATGCTGTCTAAACTATCAATTCCATCTATATTACTTAATCCTAATTTTATCATATTAGGTAATTGTATATCTTCATACGCTTTAACTATATTTCCTAAAGTATTTACATTTACATCTCCAAATTTTTCAGAATCAGGAAGAGCTCCTATTCCCACACTGTCAATTACCATCCATATAACTCTGCTCATAAAATTTCCTCCTAAGTATTAGTTTATTTTCTAGGATGCTTTTCTTTTAATTCTTGTCTTAAATTTTTATCCATACAGTCTAAATAGTGTTGTAAACTAGATAAATTTGTACTCCCTAATATTTTGCTAACTACAGCTATGTTAGCACCCTTATTAAGCAAGTGAATCGCAAATGAATTTCTAAGTATCGTAGGATTAATATTTTTATTTATATTTACCCTATTTGCATGCTTTTTTATAAGCTTCCATAGCCCTTGTCGTGTAAATCTAGACCCATTAGAATTTATAAATAAAGCCTTTTCCTCATAGTTAGTTTTTAAAATCTCATTTCTAGATTCTTTCAAATATTTTTCAATATATTTGCTACTAATTTTAGTTAACGGTATAACCCTTGGGTTTTTACCTATTTTACAACAAATATAACCAAACTCTAAACTTACATCATCAACGTCTAATTCTATTAATTCAGTTACTTTAATTCCTGTCCCATATAAAACTTCAAATATAGCTTTATCTCTTATATTCTTTATATTTTTAAGATCAGGAAAACTTAATAGCGCTTCGACTTCTTCTTCTGATAAAATATCTATTTCTTTTTTTTCTATTTTAGGCTTTTTAATATTTTTAGATACATTCGATTTTGTATACCTATTTAAAAATAAATATTCATAAAAAGATTTTATAGATGATATGCTCCTAGAAATAGTAGCTGTAGACACATCTGTCTTTTCAAGTTCGATTATATAACTTATTATATCATTTTCTGTCGAATCAAATAAGTCAATATTTTTATTTTTTATATATGTTAAATATTTTTTTAAATCTATTAAGTAAGAGTTAACTGTATTTTCAGTTAATTTTCTTACTGATTGTATGTATCTTATATATTCGTCTAGTATTTGCATATCTTAATCCTTCAAATCTAAAATATTTTTAGTATTGTAATTGATATAGTATTTAAAATAGTTTGAGCTAATATAGTTACAGAAACTATAATTGATGAATTTATTAAATACCTTTTTATAATATATTGGAAATTTGCTTTGTTTTTTCTTTTACTCTCTTGTATAAATTGTCCTAAATATTTAATCGATATAAGTGATAATATTAACATCCCCGGAAGTACAATTAAAATTTTAACTAAAGTTATTAATAAAATTTTAATTGAACCAAACTTCATAGCCAATATAAAACTATTTATAGTATATCCAATTGATATTCCTTTTACTGCAAAAAGAATTAATCCTATCGGAAAAAATATTACACTAATTGTTGCTAAACTAATTCCACCTAAGAAAAACAAGTCCATTTTTAAATTTGAAAAAATTGTATCTTTTAAATTGATATTAGAATTATAAAAATTTGCAGTAGTGGTGATATTGTCACTTACTAACTCCATATAATCTGGAAAAATTTTATTTAGTAAAGATCCTATAGTCACGCATACTATAAAAAGACTTGCTATAAAGATTATTTCCTTATTAATTTTTTCTAAAATATTTCTTTTGCTTATTCTTCTCAAAAATTACAACCCCCTCTTTTGTTCTTACATAATTTCTATGCAACATAAGAGGAGGTTATTCTTAGTTTATAAAAGTTCTTTTGCAAGCAAAAGACCTATAGATGTTTTAGCATCTTCTATATCATTTTTATTAATCATTTCATATGCTTCATTTAGTTCAACTTCATGAACATCGAGAAATTCACCATCTTCTAAGTTCGCTTCTCCTTCTTCTAATTCAGTTGCTAAATAAACATATACCTTTTGATTTGAAAACCCAGCAGATGTGTAGAATTTATGAATCAACCTTATATTATTAGCAGTATATCCAGTTTCTTCCTTTAACTCTCTAAGTGCACAATCTTTTGGATTTTCTCCTTGTTCTAATTTGCCTGCTGGTATTTCCCATATAGCTTTTTCTATAGCTTTTCTATATTGCTTAACTAAAACAACTTTCTTATCATTTGTTACAGCTACTATACCAACAGCACCTGGATGTTCAATTATTTCTCTTTTTTGATACCCTTTTTTTGGTACTTCTACAGTATCTACTTTTAAACTTATAACTTTTCCAGTATATATCCTATCACTACTTACTGTTTGTTCTTCTATTATCATAACAAACCTCCATTAAGTAATATGCCGCATTACTAGCAGCATCGAAAAATTCGCTATCTTGCTCATAATTTCTTCCCATACTTCTAACCTTAAGTCCATAATAACTTAAATCTTCAAAAGTATTTGCCGGCTTTATATATACTATATTATGCTTTTGATTTAAATTATTTTCATTAATTTGTCTATTTACATAACTTAATTTATCTTCGTCTTCTATTCCTATAGGGATATTTACCCCTACATTAACAATTTCATCTAATACAGTTAAACTATGATGGCTTATTCCTACATGTCTATCCCTTTTATCTGCAAAACTTATTCTTGGTATAGCTATAGGATACCCTCCTAACTTTTTAACTGCATCTAATATTGGACCTTGTTCTACCCCTGTAAAACCATATTTAGTTCCAGTTCCTGCAATTCCAGGCCCCATGCTTACAAACACTGCATCTGCATTTAATACCTCTTTAGCAGTTATAAGTGCAGAATAAATATTTATACATTCGTAGTCTCCTCCAAATGCATTTCCTATAGTTATAGTCTCATCTATTATGTTTTTAGCTTTTAAACTTTCTACATTTTTACTTAAATATATAGGAAGAGCAGCTCCATCAGTCATTATATAAACAAGTTTTTTATCTGGATTGTATCTTTTAAAAGATGCTGCAAATGGTGTAAGCATACTATGTAGTGTTCCTACAACTACAGGAAGATTTTCTAAGCTCTTAAAATTATTGATTTTATCATGTAGTTCACTATCTTGTTCTTCTACAGAATCAACCTTTACCTGTATAGGAGTATATCTTAATTTCATTATATGTCCACCTGGGGTCATCTCAGACTCAGGCTTAGTTAAGTTCATTATAACAAAATGATATCCACCTGTGCCTAGGCTTAGTTCTACTGCAGTAGTATTTAGTAAAACTTCATCTCCTACACTTATACTTCCCGTCATTTTAGGGTAATTATATGCTTTAGCTTTTTCTCCATTTATAATTACAATTATCTCTTCTAAGTTTTCTGATTTACTTTTTATAGATTCTACTAAACCAATTTTTTTACTTATCATAAGATTACCTTCCTAATCTGTCAATAAAGTTTAGAACCTTATTATTTTCTATTATTTTTGTTAAAGAATATTTTTCAGTTAGTATATGTATAAATACCAAAAATGCTAACCAACCTAATCTTATAGGTTGAGTATATCCTATAGCTACTAAAATACCTATTGAAATACCTAACACATTAGATCCTGTATCTCCCATCATAGCTTTTGCCTTTAAATCGTCTCTAAAGTATATTAATACACTTGGTAATAAAATAAATAGTAATCCTTTAGGATACCCTGATAATGTTAAAAGTAAAATAATTGCTATAAGTAAATATACTTTTATAGCCCTTCCTGGTCTTAAATCTAATAAATTCATTAAGTTTGTAGATAATGCTATTATTAAAGTATTTATTACTATGTCTACAATATCTTTAGATATAGCTACTGATATTGTTAACCCTACAAATCCTCCAAATAAAGCTTTAAATCCACCTGTAGTTAGTGTTCCTTTAAGTAAGCTTTTAAAGTGTCCTTTTAAGCCGCTTACATCCCTATTTCCGATAATGTCATCTAGTATACCAACTAGACACATAGACATTAATCCAAATATGTATAAAAACACATATACTAAATCATTAAAATTCTTGGTGAAATATATTAATATTATGGCATTTATAACTATTGTTGGCAAAAATACCAGTCCCATACTTACAGGAATCATATCTTTTTTGTAATTTGGTCTTATGACATTGCTGTCTATTAACATATTTCTAAAAAATGGCATAACAACGTATGTAACTAACATACCAACCAGTAGCATTATTATATATATTATCTTTGAATTCAATAACACTACCTCCATTCTTTTCTTTTCTTATTAGCAATTTTTTTAATATGATAAAATTGCTTGCCTCTGTGTATAAAACCTTTTAAATCTCTTCCAGTTTCATTGTGGGTCATATTTACTAATACTTCTTTTATTGTAAATCCATGTTTAAGAATATCTATTGTCATACCAACTTCTACTCCATACCCATAAGGTATTTCATCAAACTTCTCTAACACTTCTCTTTTGAATATTCTCTGACCTGATATTGTTGCATCTAGTTCTACACCTGTCATTTCAAAAACAGAGTCTTTTGCTAATCTTTTTACAAATCCCATTCCACCTTTTTTCTTTGCTGGAGGGAATTTAGCTATTGTCACATCTACTTCATTATTTAGTACAGGTTTTATAAGTTTTATAATTTCACTTGAAGAACTTCCCAAGTCTCCATCTAAAAAACCTATAACATTAGCATTTTCCATAGCTATTTTTAAACCATAGTTCAATGCATATCCTTTACCTCTATTTCTATCTAATCTAAAAAATTTAATTTTATCATTTGTTATAGATTTTGCAATTTGTTCAGTATTATCACTTGACCCATCATCTACAACTATTATTTCATTAATTTCGCTAATACCTACTATACCTAGAAGTGTATCTTTTATTCTAGCTTCTTCATTATATGCAGGTATTATTATACTAACATAAGGATTCATAGTTACATCTCCTTTATTTTTACTTAAATGGTATCACAGAGTCAACTTTTTCTCCAGCACCAAAGTTACCTTTATCTACAGAATCTCTAAGAGAATAAACTAGTGCTATTTTCCCTAATCCTTGTTCTGAATTATTTATAGTTGGTACTTTATCTTTTTTATATTTTTCAATATCTGAGAATTTAACATCGCTTTTTTGAGTCATTACTATGTATTTATCTTGACCTTTGAACTTATTAATTAAGTTTTTATCAATACTTTCATATTTATTCGAAGAGTCATTAGTATTTCCAGAAGCTAAAACGACTTGAGTGTAATCTATATAGTTTTCTGATATAGAATTGATTTTTATCATATCTAATTTTTCAAGTGCTTGTAATTTAGAAATAGCATTTTCTTCTTTTAAACAGTCTACCATATAACTTATTACGTCTTTACTAGTTTTTAAGCTTGAATTAGTTATACTTGAAAGTTCTTTTATTTTATCTTTATTATTTATATTATCTTTTATTACAATATTAAATGCTATTGAACCATTAGCATCTGTTATAGTATTAGATACATCTTGTATATAATCATAGTTTTCTGTAGTAGTAATTATTCCTATATTTTTATCTTGCAACTCATCTTTTATTAATTTTACATAATTGTCATTTACATATTCCACTAATTTATTATATTCTTCATTTTTTGTATCTAATTTCTTTTCTAAATCGTTATTAGTATTTTTAATCTCTTCAAACTTATTATCTAAATCATTAATTATCGAAGCTTGTTGCTTACTAAGTTCTTGGTCATAATTTAAATTAAAACCAACTAACATACCTATTCCTAATGCAATAAATATAGCTCCAATGGTTACTATATAGTACTTCATATTTATATGCATGGTAATCCTCCTTAAATTGTTACATCTGTAATAATAATCTAATTTTTAATTGCATAAGATGCATAAATTGTTGAACACTTGGTGAAAACGAAGCAAGTATGAAAACAGGGAATAATGCAGTAGCTATTAATGCCCATATATACTTTAATTTTAATTTGCTTCTATAAAGTAAGTTTACACCTTTTGCATCTATAAGTTTTGATCCTATTTTTAATCTGACTAAGAATGTACTTGCCATTCCTGGTCTACCTTTTTCAAGAAAGTCTATCATATTTGAGTGGGTACCTACAGCTACTATTAATTCAGCCTTATATTCGTAAGCTGTAAGCATGGCTATATCTTCGCTTGTACCTGGTGCTGGAAAAACTATGGCATCTAACCCTAAATCCTGTACCCTCTTTAATCCTGGAGCTCTTCCATCTGTATACGCATGTACAACTATTTCTTTAGCCTTCTTTAAAGCTTCATCACTTACACTATCCATATCTCCAACAATTACATCAGGTGTATATCCAAACTCTAAAAGAGCATCAGCTCCACCATCTACTCCTACCAATATAGGTTTCATTTCTTCTATATATGATATTATAGTGCTTAAATCTTGTTTGTAGTCTTGCCCTCTTACGACAATTAGTACATGTCTATTTTTATAATCAGTGTTTACTTTTGGTATTTCTACTTCACCAAGAATAAAACCTTTTTCTTTTTTAGCATAATCTATTGTATTATCTATAAATCTGTCTAACTCTACAGATAAGTTTTCATATGCTAATTTAATCTTGTTATCTACAGCATTTTTATCTAATATTTCTCCTTGTCCTAGAAGCTTTCCATCTCTGTAAATTTTACCATCTACAACTTCTATAACTTGGCCTTCTTCTAAATCGTTAAATAATCCTTCTCCTATATTATCTACAATAAGTATATTTTTATCTACAAGTATCCCCGGGCCTTTATTCGGATATCTTCCACTTATAGACTGAGATGCATTTATAACGAGTTTTATCTTTCCCTCTACTAATGAATTTGCAGCAACTTCATCTATATCTTTATGATTTATGACCGCTATTTCTCCGCCAGTAAGTCGCTTTGCAAGCCTTTTAGTTTTTCTGTCTACCTTAATAGGGGCTTCGACTCTCATACTTAAAACCTCCATCTTTCGTTTTTGAAATCACATTACATTATAGCATTATTTTAAAACAATTTAAATAATTAAAATTGTCATCTAAATTGGCGTATCATTTAACATTTCAATTAGCTTTAATTTGTCATTAAGTTCAGAATCTTCAATAACTAGCTCTAATAAAGCATTTAGCTTAATTCCAATATCTTTACCCTTATATCCTAAAGCCTTTAAATCATTACCATTTACAGATAATGATTTAAGTTCATAGCATTCATTATTTTTTTCTACTTCTTCTATTATTTCATATATTTTAGTATTATCGTTCCCATTTAAAATTTCATTGATTTTTAATATATACATAAAATTAATTTTACCGAATTTATTTAAATATTTTTTCACATCTTTTTTAGACTTTTTTAAATCTATATCTATATTTTCTATAATTTTTTCACATTGAATTCTAATATTATTTGAATATTTTAGAAGTTTTAAAAATTGCTTACCTTTATATGTGTCTCCCATTAAATATGCAAATATACTTAATCTTAAGATTAAGTCCTTATGAGAAACTTTAATCTTATTAAGTTTATTTTCTTCTATTTTGATATCATCAAGATCTAATACATCAAATATTCCTGCATCATATAGTATATATATCTTCTCTGGATTATCACTTAACAATATTTTGTTAATTTCTTCTTGAATCCTTTCATAGCTTACACTAGAAATTAAATTTATATTTTTATAAATAGCCTCCATAGTATTTTTCTCTATTTCAAATGCTAGTTTTGCACTAAACCTTACAGCTCTTATAATTCTAAGCCCATCTTCTTTAAATCTCTTCTCAGGACTTCCTACTGTCTTTATTAATTTCTTGTTTATATCTCGTATTCCTTCAAATTCATCCACTAATCCTACTTTAGAATTATATGCCATTGCATTTATAGTAAAGTCTCTTCTCTCTAGGTCTTTTTTTATATTACTTGTAAACTCTACCTTATCAGGTCTTCTATTATCTTTATATTCTCCATCAATCCTATATGTAGTAATTTCATATTCAGACTTATTTTTTATAATTGTAACAGTTCCATGTTTAATTCCAGTTTCTATCACTTTATAGTTTTTAAATATATCTATGATTTCATTTGGATTTGCATTAGTTGTAATATCATAATCATTTGGAACTAATCCTATTACAGAATCTCTAACACATCCTCCAACTATAAATGCTTCATATCCATTATTGTAAATTTCTTCTATTAATTCTTCTACATCTTTTGGTATTTTAATTTTCATTTTTTCACCTCTATAATTAAGTATTTATAGTTTACTCATTTGCAAAAAAATAAAGCCTTCATTTTATGAAGGCTTTATTTTGTATCTATTTTACCATACTATGTTCTAATCTTAATTTATCTGCTATCATTGCAATAAATTCTGAGTTTGTTGGTTTTCCTTTAGTATTATGAACTGTGTACCCAAACAATTGATTTATAGTATCTACTTTACCTCTACTCCAAGCTACTTCTATAGCATGTCTTATTGCTCTTTCAACTCTACTTGGAGTTGTGTTAAATTTCTTAGCTATACTTGGATATAACTCTTTTGTAACAGCTCCTAATAACTCTACATTATCAATAACCATTTTTATCGCTTCTCTTAAATATAAATAGCCTTTAATATGTGCTGGAACCCCTATTTCATGTATTATGTTAGTTATTTCTGTTTCTATATTACCCACATTTTTAACGAAATCAGTCTTAGTCATTTTTATATCCATACTACCCCTAGATTTTGACTCAACAACTGTATTTTTATTTGAAACTAAACCTCTTATTCTATTTATAAATATAACAAAATCAAAAGGTTTAACGATATAATAATCAGCACCTAAGTTTATTGCACTTTGAGTTATTTTATCTTGACCTACAGCAGATAAAACTATTATTTTTGGCATTTTTGCTAGATTCATAGAGTTTAACTTTTCTATTACCCCTAACCCATCAAGATGTGGCATAATAACATCTAAAACTAATACATCTGGTTGTGTTCTAGACACTAAATCTAATGCTTCTATTCCATCCTTAGCAATTCCTAATATTTCTATATCGTCCTCATTCGATAGATATTCTCTTAACACTTGACAAAAATCCCTGTTATCATCAGCTAAAACTATTTTTATTTTTTCGTTCATTAAATTTCCCCCCATAGAATTTATAAATTTATTTAAATATTATTTTTTTCTCTAATTAACTTATTCGACATTTAGTAAATATATTCCTTCTGTTTATTTTGTTTTTATACATATATTTATATTATCATCTTATCTATAAAAATTCCATATCCTATTTTAGAGTTATCTAGAAAAACATGAGTTAGTGCACCGATTATTTTATTATTTTGTATTATAGGCGCTCCACTCATACCTTGCACTATTCCTCCAGTATAATTAATTAACCTTTCATCAGTAACTTCAATAACCATATCTTTTCCATCATTTTTATTGGTATAATTTACTTTTTTAATATTCACATCGTATTTTTCTACTTCTCCACTTTCATTTTGAAACAAAATATTAGCCTTACCAGTTTGTATTTCTTTTTTATTGCCTACTTCTATCATATTATATTTTCTGCTATTATCATATGTCGTTAATTTTCCATTTATACCAAATTTGTTATTTTTATCGAAATATCCAATATGTTTCTCGTCACTAAAATCTGCTTTGATATGTCCTACGTATCCATCTTTCCCCTTCAAAATTTTAGTATCTTTAGCATTATATATTTTTCCACTTTTTACTTTTATTAGTTCATTAATATCTTTGTCTTTTATTGCATGTCCTAATGCCCCAAAATTACTACTTTTAGGATCATAAAATGTCATAGTTCCAATTCCAGAAATTTTATCTCTTATCCATATACCTAATTTGTATTCTCCATTTATTTTATTTACTTTTAGCTTTTTATTAAAATATCCTCCATCTCTGTTTATAACAGCATCTACATAATTTTTTTTACATTTATTTAAAATTTTTTTTACATCTTGATTACTATTTACATTTATACCTTCTATACTTACTATGCTATCTCCAGATCTTATTCCACCTATGTATTCTTCACTATCTAATATCAAAACACCTTCAGTATTAGCACTTATCCCAATAATATTACCCATAGGGACCAAATATTTCTTCTCTTTTTCACTACTATTAATATTATTTGAAATCCCTAGTATAAATAGAATTATAGATGCTACTAAAATAATATATCTTTTTTTCATTTATTTTTTACAGCCCTTTCTAAATAAACTTATGTACATATAATTCCAATTTATCTAAATTTTATCCATTTCTATTGTAAAAAATAAGAAGGCACCTAATTAGGTACCTTCTTTGCCAATTCTATTATTTCACTTGCATGTTCCATAGTTTTTTCAGTTATATTGCTTCCTGCTATTAATCTAGCTATTTCATCTTTTCTTTCTTCATCATTTAACTTACTAATTACTGTAAATGTTCTATCTGTAGATGTTTTTTTCTCTATACAATAGTGAGTATCTGCATTAGCTGCTATTTGAGGTAAATGAGTTATACAAAGAATTTGTTTTTTCTTTGCTATAACAGATAACTTCTCGCCTACAATTTGTGCAGCTATTCCACTTATTCCAGTATCTATCTCATCAAAAACTAAAGTATCTATTTCATCTATATCTGCTAATATCGTTTTAAAAGCAAGCATAAATCTAGACATTTCTCCGCCTGATGCAACTTTGTAAATTGGCTTTATATCCTCACCTAAGTTAAATGATATCATAAATTCAATGTCGTCTTGTCCTTTTGAATTAAATGATATCTCATCAAATGAAACCTCAAATACAACATTTTTCATATTTAAGCTTTTAAGTTCATATAATAATTTTTCTTGAAGATCTTTTGCTATAAGCTTTCTATCTTCAGTTAATTTATCCGCCTTAACTTTTAGCATAACTTCTATGCTTTTCAATTTAGATTTTAATTCTTCAACTTTTTCATCTCTATTTAAAATCTCATCTAATCTATTTGCAACTTTCTCTTTATACTCTAAAATTTCTTCTATTGTATCGCCATATTTTCTTCTTAGAGTATTAATTTCATCAACTCTTTGTTCTATTTGTTCCAACTCATATGGAGAAAAATCTATACTTTCTTTATATCCTCTTATATCCCTAGATATATCTTGCAATTCATACATTATTCTTTCTATAGTTTCATTGTACTCACTCAGTTTGTCATCATATTGAGATATTGATCCTAAATCTCCTAAAGATTTAGAAATAAGGTCAACAGAGTTTATGCTTCCATCATATAAATTTATATATGCATTATTTAGGTTTTTGTATATTTTTTCTCCATTTCTATATACTTCTCTTTGTTTTAATAAGTCTTCATATTCATTAGAATTTAAATTTGCAGATTCTATTTCATTTATTTGAAACTGAATTAAATCTATTTCTCTTTGAATTTGCATATCATCTTTATTTTCAGTTAATATATTTAATGCTTTTTTTACTTCATTGTATTCATGATAAATATTTTCATAATCGATTTTAGAATTATATAGTTTTTCCTCTCCAAATAAATCTAAAAAATCTATATGTGTATCTTTATTAAATAAAACTTGATTTTGGTGTTGTCCATGTATATCTATTAAATAAGTTGATATTTCTTTTAAAAAAGATACCTTTACATTTCTTCCATTTATTCTAGATATACTCTTTCCATCATCAAAAATTTCTCTGCTTATTATTATTTGACTATCTTCATCTATATCTATGCCATTTTCTAATAACTTCACCTTTAATTTTGAATTATTTACATCAAATAAGGCTTCTACTAAACCTTTATTTGTTCCTTTTCTCAGAAAAGATCTGTCATATTTACCGCCTAAACATAACCCAAGCGCTCCTATAATAATCGACTTACCTGACCCAGTTTCTCCAGTTAATATGTTTAAGTTTTTATCTAAATTTAACCTTAATTCATCTATTAAGGCACAGTTTTTCATATATAATTCAAGGATCAATTTAAATCCCCCTCTTTACTACATTAAATTATGAGAATTATCTACAACTCTATTTATCACTTGTTTAAACTCTTCTTTATTAAACTCATATCCATCATTTGAATTTTTTAAGTGAATTAAATATTCAATATTTCCTTCTGGTCCTTTAATAGGAGAATAGTCAAGTCCAAGTATTTCAAATCCTGCCTCTACAGCAAAATCAGATATTTTTTCTATAACCTCTATATGTGTAGACTTTTCTCTAACTACACCTTTTTTACCTACTTTTTCTCTTCCCGCTTCAAATTGAGGTTTTATTAAAGCTACTATCTGTCCACTAGATTCTAAAAGTTCTTTAGCTTTTGGTAAAACTAATTTAAGTGATATAAAAGATACATCAATAGATGCAAATTGTCCAAATTCTTTAGTATCTTCTATAGTTACATGTCTTATATTAGTTCTTTCCATACATACAACTCTTTCATCTTGTCTAAGTTTCCATGCTAATTGTCCATATCCAACATCAATTGAAAAGACTTTAATCGCACCATTTTGAAGCATGCAATCTGTAAATCCTCCAGTTGAGGCTCCTATATCTAAACATATCTTGTTCTCTAAAGATATATCAAAATTTTTCATAGCTTTTTCTAGCTTTAATCCGCCTCTACTAACGTATGGTATTGGATTTCCTTTTACCTCTATTTTACTATCTTCTTTAACCTCAAAACCAGCCTTGTCACATCTTTGGTTATCTACGAAAACCAATCCAGCCATTATTGCTTTTTTTGCTCTTTCTCTACTGTCAAAAAATCCTTGCTCTACAAGTAATATGTCTATTCTTTTTTTCATAAATACTACCTTTCTATTTTAATAAACCCTCAATTTCGCTTGCTATACATCTTGGTGAGATTCCACAACTTTCATATAAAGAGTTTACATCTCCATGAGGAACAAATTCATCTTTTATCCCTATATTTATAATTTCATTCTCAAGCTTATTGTCTATTATAAATTTGTTTATTCTACTTCCAAATCCGCCAGTAATTACATTATCTTCTACAGTAACTATATACTTATGATTTTTAGCTAATTCTGTTATCATATTTTCATCTATCGGCTTTAAAAATCTAGCATTTACAAGTGTAGGATTTATACCAACATTATTCAATATATCTATTGCTTCTATTGATTGTTTAACCATATTTCCAATAGCTAATATTAATACATCTTTTCCTTGATTAATAATTTCATATTTACCAAGCTTTATAGGTTCATAACTACCTTTATCTATATAGTAACTATTTCCTCTAGGATATCTAATAGCCATAGGCCCATCTATTTCAAGTGATAAGTCCATCATTAATTCAAGTTCTTTAGTATCTTTAGGTGCCATCACAACTATATTCGGCACATTGTTTAAATAACTTAAGTCAAATATTCCATGATGAGTTTCTCCATCATTTCCTACAAGACCAGCTCTATCAATTAATAGTTTTACATTTTTATTAGTTATAGCCATATCATGAATTATCTGATCATACCCTCTTTGTAAAAAAGATGAGTATACAGCAAAGTATGGTTTCATACCTGCCTTAGCAAGGCCACAACTAAATGTTACGGCATGTTGCTCAGCTATCCCAACATCATAGTATCTTTTAGGGAATTTTTTCCCAAAATCAATCAATCCCGTACCTGAAGGCATAGCAGCTGTTATTGCAACTATTTTTTCATCTTTACTTGCTAATTGAATCAATTTATCTCCTACAGCTTTAGATATACTTTTTGTTGATGATGGATTTAAACCTGTTTTTATATCAAACTTAGATACTCCATGATATTTATGAGGTTGCTCCTCTGCAAATTTATATCCTTTACCTTTTTTTGTTATTACATGTATTAATGTTGGTCCATTTTTTCTTTTAGCTTTCTTTAAAGCCCTTGTTATTTCATCTATATCATGCCCATCTATAGGCCCTAGGTAATCTATGCCTAATGAATCAAAAAAAGCACAGTCTTGTAAAGCAAATTTACTTTTTATACTATCTTTTACTTTACTAGCTGTTTTTGATATCATATTTCCTGCTGGAGTAACATTTAGTATTTTCTCAACTTCATCTTTCATTTTATTCATAGTCGAAGTTTTAATTATAGAAGATAAATGTTTAGACATTCCTCCTACATTCTCATCTATAGACATTTCATTGTCATTTAAAATAACAATCATATTAGGTTTTATCTCTCCTAAATGATTTAAAGCCTCTAGGGCCATACCTCCTGTTATAGATCCATCTCCAATTATAGATATAACAGAATAATCTTCTCCATTTATATCTCTAGCACAAGCAAGCCCTGCTCCAACAGATATAGATGTACTACTATGGCCAGTATCAAATATATCATGCTCACTTTCACATTCTTTTGGAAATCCACTTAATCCATTGAATTTTCTTAGCGTATCAAATTTATCTTTTCTTCCTGTTAATATTTTATGAACATAAGATTGATGTCCTACATCCCATATAAATTTATCTTTTGGACTGTTAAACACTTTATGTAAAGCTAAAGTAAGTTCTACAACTCCTAAATTAGATGCTAAGTGCCCACCAGTATCTGATACTGATCTTACTAAAAATTTTCTTATGTCCTTAGCTAGTAAATCTAATTCTTTTGTGTCCATATTTTTTATATCATCAGGAGAATTCACATTATCTAAATAATTATACATATTTTCTCACCTTTTTATCTAAGTAGTTTTGCCTTAGCATTTTATTTAAATACTAAGGCTGTAATTATTCCCAAAATAGCTCCAAAAAAAACTTCTATAGGAGTATGTCCTACTAATTCTTTCAACTTCTTATGTTCTATATGCTTTCTATGTTGAAGGTCATCTACTATTTGATTTAATATAACTGCTTGTTTTCCAACTGAACGTCTAACGCCTGATGCATCATACATTATTATCATCGAAAAAACAGCAACTACAGCAAATTCGGTTGATGAAAACCCACAATCTATTCCAACTAATGTAGATAGAGAAGTTACAAATGAACTGTGAGAACTTGGCATTCCTCCAGAAGTAAAAATTCTAGAAATTTGAATTCGCTTTTCGTCCCCAGTAAAAACTTTAAATAACTGTGCTAGAAAACATGCAAGCATACTTATTCCTAACACTTTGTTGCTAAAAATATCCGAAATAAAACTCATTTTTCCTCCTTAATACTCTCTATCTACTATATACTCTGCTAATCCATTTAAAAATGCATTGTCTTTACTTATTTGATTTATGCTAGCTTTAGCTTCTTTTATTAATTGATTTGCAACTTCTTTAGATTTTTCAAGTCCAATTAAAGATGGATAAGTAGATTTTTCATTATCTATATCACTTCCGACGTTCTTACCTAATTTTGCTTCATCTCCAACAATATCTAATATATCATCTACTATTTGGAATGATAATCCTATATTTTTTGCATATTTAGTTATATCTTCTAGTTGTTTATCTGTAGCATTACCTATTATCGCTCCAGCTCTCATACACCCAATAATTATAGCTGCTGTTTTATTCATATGTATAAAGTCTAGTTTATCCATATCTATCTTTTTGCCTTCGCTTTCAATATCGACAACTTGTCCACCTATCATACCATATATACCAGCTGATTTTGCAATCTCATTTATAGCTTTTAAGTATTTTTCTGGATCGTTTTTCCCTATCGATTCTTTTAACATAATTTCATAAGCATAGTTTAAAAGACCATCTCCAGCAAGGATTGCCATAGCTTCTCCATATACCTTATGATTTGTTTTTCTACCTCTTCTTAAATCATCATTATCAAGAGCTGGAAGATCATCATGTATTAAAGAATATGTATGTATCATTTCAATTGCTACTGCAAATGCAATAGCATCTTCCTCTTCTCCTCCAACTATTTTACATGCTTCTAATGTAAGTATTGGTCTTAATCTTTTTCCTCCAGCTTTTAAACTGTAATTCATAGATTCAAAAATTTTTTTTTGATACCCTTCTTCTTTTGGCATATATTCATTTAATATCTGTTCAATTTTATTAACTCTATTTTTTAATTCACAATTAAAGTTCATATCTACTCCTCCTTTATACTAAAAGGTATTTCTTTACCGTCTTTATCGAATTTGTTAATTGTTAGGTTGGCATTATCTAATAATTTATTACAATGCCTGTAAAGCTTTATGCCTTCTTCGTATAAGTTAAGAGATTCATCTAAACTAGTTGTACCACTTTCTAGTTTAATTAATATATCTTCTAGCTCTTTATAAGCCTCTTCATAAGATAAGTTCATTTCTATACCTCTTTAACGTTTATTTTTTCAACTTTACAATTTAAATCTCCATCTTTAAGTTTAAGTTCTATACTATCGTCTATATTTACTTGATTTACTCTATTTATTATAGTTCCATCTTTTTGTGCTATACTATACCCTCTATCTAGAGTTGATAAAGGACTTAAACTATGCAATATAGCACCTGATGATTTTAAGTCATTCTTTTTTAAATCAATTGTATCTTTTATCTCATTAGTTATTTTATCATATATTAGATCTATTTGTATAATTTTATCTCTTATTATATAAGACTTAACAATAGTATTAATTTTATCAATTATATTTTCTAACTTATTTTTATCTAAGTTTGATTGATTAATTAAAGCTTTATTAATTCTAGATTTTATATTTTCTAATTTATATATTAAATCTTCTATATTTGGAGTAGCAATTTCAGCAGCTGCAGATGGAGTAGGTGCTCTCATATCTGATACAAAATCTGCTATTGTAAAATCTGTCTCATGTCCAACTGCAGATATTATAGGTATTTTTGAATTGAAAATTTCCCTAGCTACATCTTCTTCATTAAAAGACCATAATTCCTCTATAGATCCACCGCCACGACCTATTATTATTGTATCTACATTATTAACATTATTAAAAAAACTAATCCCTTTACATATTTCTTGAGATGAATTTCTCCCTTGAACAGATACTGGATATAGTTTTATTCCTACTTTTGGATATCTTCTTTTTATAACATTTATTATATCTCTAATTACAGCTCCTGTTTCAGATGTAACCACCCCTATATTCTTAGGCATAATTGGTATAGCTTTTTTGTACTTTATGTCAAACAAACCCTCTTTGCTTAACTTTTCTTTAAGCTTATTAAACTCTAAATACAAACTTCCAACTCCATCTATCTCTATAGATTCTATATATAATTGATATGACCCATCTCTTTCGTACACAGATATATATCCAGTTGCAATAACCTTTGTTCCATCTTCTAGTCCCAAACTATCATCATAATTACTTTTAAATATTACACAGCTAATTTTAGATGATTGATCTTTTAGAGTAAGATAAACATTTTTACTACTATGAACTTTAAAGTTTGAAATTTCTCCCTTTATTTTTAAATTGTATAAAATAGCATCATTACTTAAAATTCTTTTAATATATGAATTGACCTCACTAACTTCTAAAGCTCTTAATTTCATGATTATTCTCCTATAAATTTATCCAGACCTATTTTAGCACATCCCACAGCATTATCTGTACTATACTCACTTTTAGTAAAATAGCAGTTTATTTTATCCTTTCTTAACTTTTTAACCAAGTTATTTTTTATATATTCACTAGATGATACCCCTCCTACAAATACAACTTCATAAATATTATTTTCTTCACATAAATAAATAAGTGTTTTACCTAAATTTCTAACAATTGCATCCATTAGCAGTTTAGATATAAATTTATCGCTACAAGTATTAATTAACTTATCCAATTGATTTTCTATTCCTGATAAATTCATATATCCATTTTTAACAGATGTTTTTATACCTACTTCAATTTTTTCATTGCACTCTATGGCATTTTTATCAATATATTTTCCACAAGGAAACTTATATCCTAATTTCACACCTAACCTATCTATTAATTGTCCAAAACTTATATCTCGACTTCCACCAATTATTTCTATCTCTAACCCATTTACAATATTTTTAACTAATAATATTTCTGTTGTTCCACCTGACATATGTACAGAAATAAATTTTTTTTGCCTTTTCAACTTATTATTTATTAAACTAGCATAGATATGATTTTCTTGATGCGTTGTAGTGTATAAGTTTATAGAATTCATACTGCTTAGTAATTTTGCAAAATTGTATCCTACCGTAAATGCTGGCATATAAGAATCAGTTACCGGTCTAGGTTTCTTAGATGCACAAACTCCAACTACATCATACTCCTTCATTAAATCATTTAAACTTTCACTTAGTTTTCCTAAATTGTTCACGTGCTGAAAAACCATCTCACTTTGTCTTAATCCTTTTGCTTTATCTCCTACTTCTAACATTATTTTTTTATTGAATATTACATTGTTTTCTAAAGATATAGCTGCTATCGAAGTCGTATAGCAGCTAGTATCAATTCCTATTATTATTTTTTTACTTTTCTCCGATTTCATTTACAACACTACCTAATATTCCATTTATAAATTTAGGAGATTTATCATCACAATAAAGTTTAGCTAATTCTATAGCTTCATTTATTGAAACTTTTGTAGGTATATTTGGAACATATAAAATTTCGCACACTGCAAGTCTAAGGATTGCTAGATCAACTTTGGCCATTCTATTTATTGTCCAGTTTTTAGCATATTTGCTTATTAATTCATCTATAGTAGATTTGTTTAACTCAAAATTCTTAACCATTTCATTTAAGTATTTTCTATCTATTATTTCATCTAATTGACTTTCATTTAGTTCAACATCTGCTTCATCTGAAAATTGTAATTTAAGTTCCTCATATCTATTTTTTATATATTCAAAGTTATCGTTTAAGAAATTTTCTAATTGTGAGTTTATATCTTCTCCGCCCTCTTTATTTATGTCTATTTGGTATATAAACTTCATCATATACTCTCTTGTTGTTATCATTTTCGCCTTTTTCATTTGATTCTTCCTCCTTTGAATTTATTATATACATATTTACTCATAAAAAAACCCTCTGATTTTCAGAGGGTCATATTAATTTATCATAGATGCTTACTTTGATTCCGCCTTATCAACTTTTTCTTTTTTAAAGTTGATACCTTGAACATGTATATTAACTTGAGAAACTTTTAAACCAGTCATTGTTTCAACTGTGTTTTTTACATTTTCCTGTACTTTAAAAGCTATGTCAGGTATAGATATTCCATAATCAATTATTATCATAACATCTAAGACAACTTCGTCTTCCTCTATTTGTATCTTAACTCCATTGTTCTTTAGCAATTTATCTGTGAAAGTCGATGTAGTTTCTACTCCTTCTACTTCTATAGCTGCAAGACCTGCTATAGTAGCAATGACATCATTTGATATCTTAACTTGGCCAAAGTTATTATTTTCCATCATATATCACATCCCTATATAAACTATTTTATTATATAATAATACCAAATAGTAAATTACTTTGCAACAAAAAACGCCCCAGTCTAACTAGGGCTTTTATACTTATTTTGCTTTGTTGCTCATAACCTTTATATTTTCATGCTTAGTTTTAGCTTCATTAGCCACTAAATCAAATATTTTAGCTGCCTCTTGTTGTTCTAATTCTTTTTCATTTACTACTACATTTACTATTTCATTATTTATGTAAACTAGTGAATTTTCAAACCCTTTTGCCCCTAGTAAATTTTCTATTTTTAACTCTAACTCTTGATCTTTAACTAATTGTAACTTCATGTTTGAAGCTTGCTTTCTTGTTTCTTCTGCAGTTGATGGATTATTTATTATTTCATTTAAATCCTCAGTTAATTCATTTCTTTGTTTCTCTCTATTCATTTTCATATCTATTGCATATGATGCCTTTTTCATATTTTTATCTGAAGTCATTTGCTTTTCAATTTCTTTACTTGTTTCCTTTACTTTTTCATTTACTACAGTTTCTTTGCTATCTACAACCTTAACATCTTTTTTATCATTATTTTTTTTAGCTTGTTCTTGTTCATACATTTCCATTTCTTTTGATGCTTCTAATACAGACTTTTTGCTTAAGTTATAATTTACTGTACCAACTACTACTAACATTAGTGTTAGTACCATAACGACAAATCCTCTACTTTTAAATATCCCCTTATTAAACTTCATTTGTATTCCCCCTAATTTTAAATTTATTCTCTTGTAATATTTATATGTACGAGCTTTATTATTATGATTATTTTTTAATTTATTTTGAATATATTTCTACTTGATGTCCAGAGACTTGAAGTGCTGTTTGAACTGCTGAATATAAATTTTCTTTAATTAAAGGATCCTTAGCTCCACTTGACACTACTAAAACTCCTTTTATTTCTGGTCCTGAGGTTTTTATAACAACAGGTTTATTTTCCCCAGATGTTATCATCGTCTTATTTTCACTAGATGTTGTTACAGTTCTTTCTCCTCCTTTTGCATCTTTTTCTGTTGTTTCCTCTTTAGTTGCATTTGAGTTAAATGCAGGTTCAATTTGCTCGCTAGCTGCAAATGTTATCATGACATCTACATCTCCAGCTCCTTCTATTTTTGATAATATTGTTTTTAGTTTACTTTCTAGATCATCCTTTTCTTTAACCTGAACATTTTTAACACTTGTGTTCTTTTCTTCCTTAAAAGCTTCTTTTTCTTTATTATCAGTTGGTTTTTTAGAAAAAATAACAAGTCCCATAATACATGCAAATGACACTGCTGCTAATGTATATATTTTTTTCTTGTCTTCTTCTTTAAAATTTTTAAACATTTTTTCATCCCCTATCAATCAATTTCTATATTTTCAATTGATATATCAAGTATGTCTCCTAAACTCTCTTTCATCTCTGTTTTAGATTTTCCATTAGATTCTTCATTAAATACTTGCTTATCTTCTTCATCATTACTAGATTGTGCATTCTTTGTTTTACCTTCATTACTACTTTTTTCTTTTACTTTTACTTTATTTATGTCCTTTCCATCTACGTCTACGTCTTCTAATTCGTATCCATACTCATCTAGCTTAAGCTGTAATATGCTTTTTATACCCTCTTCATATCCAGACTTTAAACTTTCATTACCAGTATCTTTTGATAACTTATTCATACTATCTATATATTCTTGATTGTACTTAGTATATGTTTTTAAAATTCTATCTTCTAGACTTATTCCATCCGAAAAAAAGTTAATTATTGGTGTTATAACTATAAATATAAATATAAAATTTAATACTAAGTTTATGTACGACTTAATTTTAGAGGATGGTAAAACCATATTAACTATATTAACTATAAAAGCAGCAATTAAAATGCTGACTATCCAAGATTTTACACTTTCTAACACAAGTTCCTCCTTTATTGAGCTACGACACTAATAGATATTACTATTGCTATCGTAACAAAAAACATTATTGTTATAGCGATTATACAACCTAACATTATAGCCATTAAATTTGAGATTTCATTTAAAAAATTAGATATATTTTCTTCTCCAACTGGCTCTACAATCATAGCTGATGCTTTATATACCAAGATTATTGAAATTATTTTTACTATAGGTATAAGGCATATTCCTATAAGAATTATCAGCCCTACTCCTCCAAATAAATTTTTTATTAACTGTGAAGATGATAGAATTATATCAAAGGAGTCTGAAACAAACCCCCCTACAACAGGTATAAAATTTCCTATAGCAAATTTAGTGCTCTTTATGGCAAATCCATCTAAACTTTTTACATACATACCCTGCATAGAAACAAGTCCTAAATATATGGTGAATATCGCTCCAATTGTTATTAAGTTTATTTGCTTTATAAATGATGATAATTTTTTTAGTTTTATGCTACTCGAAATATTATTGATAACTAATACTGCAAATCCTATGGTAATAGAAATGAATAAAAAGTTTTTAAATACTATATTTATAAATGTTACTCCACCCATAAATATAGGTGTCATAACCGTAGATGTAATTGGAAATCCCATAACTACTAAAAACGTGATTAAAATAGGCATTACAATCTGCATCAAACTAATCATACTATCAATAGTATTATTGCAAATATTTAAGACATCTTTAAAGCCAACTAAGGTTAATGTTACCATGACTATAAAGACTATATATGTAGTCACTTGACTTACTGCTCCAGATGAAAATGAATTGTCTAAACTTTTTAAAATAGATGATAAAAGAGCTAAAACAAATATTATGGAAGCTACTTTTAGACTTGCTTTTAATTCTTCAAATAAAAATACCTTAAACCCCTCTTTGTTAAATAAATCTAGCATAGTTTTTTTACCTGATATTAAATCTTTTACAAAAGTTTTTAAGTCCACGTCTACAAGTAAATTTTCTTCCTTTATATGCTTTTGTATATCTTCCAAGTTAATTTTATTTAGTTGCTTGGTTATATATGAATCCACACTATCTTTTATTTCTTCTTCGTTTGCAAAAGAAATACTTGTAAATGTAAATCCAATTAGTATGCACATGGTTATACTAATTAATATTTTTTTCATATGTATTCATTCTCCTATGGGATTATATTTAAAATCATATCTATTATAGATACTAAAATAGGGAATGACATTGTCATGACTATAATCTTTCCTCCAAATTCAAGCTTAGATGCTATATTCCCCTCTCCGCAATCTTTACAAATTTGAATTGCAAACTCCATTAAATAAGCTATACCAATTAGTTTTATTATTAGCGATATATACATAGTAGGTATATTAGCCTTATTAGCCAATTCATTTATACTTTCTATTATGAAATTAAACTGATATGTCACAGATAATAAAATCATTATTCCTGTTAATATGGCAATAAACATAGCCATCTCAGGTCTATCCTTTTTTATAATCAAGCATAAAATCGTTGATACTAGTGCAAGTCCTACTAGTTTCATTACATCCAAAGCATCTCCCCCTTAATACAGTTGAAACATTGTTCTTACAGCATTAAATAAATCGTTTATTTCTGTTATTACCATCGTCAAAACAATTATCACTCCTGCAAGCGTAGTTAAGGTAGTCCAATCTTTTCTATCTGTTTTTTCAAGCACCATATTGAGTACTGAAATTAACAGTCCAATACCTGCTACCTTAAATATCAAAGTTATATCCATATTCAACCTCCTACATTAAAAAAATTCCTATAACCAATCCAATTATAGTCGAAAGCTTCTTATAAACATTCCCCTTTTTATTTATATCCTCTAAGCTTTCTTCTGTCATTTTCTTCAAATTACTAATAGATAAATCTATCATTCTTTCTTGTGATTCTATATCTCCCTTTCCAAGTGTTAAAATTAAATTTTTCAGTTCTTCAATCTCTTGGTCTTGTAAATATGTATCTTTCCCCATATCTTTTAAATTTTTATCCAATATTGATTCTAATGTTTTGTTATTTTCATCTCTTAAATCTTTACATATGTTTTTAAAAACCATATGAAAAGACATCTCTTTATTTTCTCCTATTCTAAAAAACATTTCATCTAGGGTGTATAGTCCAAATGCTAAATCCATTCTCATTATCTCTAATATTCTTATGAGTTCATTTAATTGTTTATGCCTCTTAGTATATGCTTTATATATATATTCTCCTATGAGATAACTGCAAGCTACTAGTATACTTATCATTATTATTTTAATTTGCAAAATACCACCTCTTTTCTTCTAGGTCATATATCTTTTCTATTGTTCCAGGACCGTTTTTCGCAGATAAAATTATAACTTTTTTAAACAATTCTTTATCTAGTAGTCTATTTAGCTCTTTTCTTTCTTTTATATCTTCTATGGAATCTCCATGTACCGTTGTTATTAGACTAACCCCTCCATTTAATGCAGTATATAAGGCTTTTATTTCTTTTTCACTTCCTATCTCATCTGTAACAATTACTTTAGGTGACATGGCTCTTAAAAGCATCATTATACCTATATCTTTTGGACATGTCTCTATAACATCTGTTCTTATTCCTATATCCATTTGAGGGATTCCTAAATACGATCCAGCTATTTCATTTCTTTCATCTATTAAAGCAACTTTAACTCCTTCAAATCCTCTTGCTTTGTTTCCAGTACTAATATTTCTAACAATATCTCTAAGTAAAGTGGTTTTCCCACATTGTGGCGGAGAAATGATTAACGTATTGTTTACTTCTTTAGAATTTTTAATTATATGCCCTAAAACTTTTTCTGAGCAATTTAAGACTTCTCTTGATACTCTTATATTCAAAGAAGAAATATGTTTTATATTTTTTACAGACTCATCTTCTATAACTACTTTCCCAACAATACCAACTCTATGTCCACCTTTTAATGTTATAAATCCTTTTTTTATATCATCCATAAAAGAGTGTATGGAGTATTTACACATAAGTTGGAATGTTCTTTCTATATCTTCTTTTGTTACAATGTATGAGTTAATCTCTTCTTTATCTAAAATCATTTTTGATTGATTAAAAAAATAATCTTTATTATTTGAATTTAATATTAAAGGTTTGTTAACTCTTAGTCTTATTTCTTCTATAGTTTTCTCATCTTGAATTTTAATTATTTTTTCTTTTATGCTTGGTGCTATAGAGTTTAAAATTTCCTCTGAGAGTTTTTTCATAATTCTTGTCCTCCTTTGTTTGTATAATTATATTTTCAAGTTTCTTATTTTATTCCAAAAACTTTTTATTACAATAAAAAAAACTTCTAGCAAAATTAATCACTAGAAGTTTTTTATTATTCATATTTTTTAAATGCTAAAGTCGCATTGTGACCACCAAACCCTAAAGAATTTGATAATGCATATCTAACGTCTTTTTCTTTTCCTTCATTTGGAACATAATCTAAATCCAATTCCTCATCTACATTTTGTAAATTTATAGTAGGAGGAACATATCCATCATAAATTGACATAGCGCAAACTATAGCTTCTATAGCTCCCGCTGCACCTAATAAGTGCCCTGTCATAGATTTTGTAGATGAAACACAAAGCTCATATGCATGTTCTTTAAATACATCTTTTATAGCTAAAGTTTCATACTTATCATTATAGTAAGTCGATGTACCATGTGCATTTATATAATCAACTTCATTAAGAGGTATGTTTCCATCGTTTATAGCCATACTTATTGATCTTGCTGCTCCTTCTCCATTTTCTGCTGGAGTTGTCATATGGTATGCATCAGCCGTAGCTCCATACCCTACTAATTCAGCATAAATTTTAGCTCCTCTTTTTAAAGCATGTTCTAACTCTTCTAATACTATTATTCCTGATCCTTCTCCCATTACAAACCCATCTCTGTCTTTATCAAATGGTCTTGATGCAGTTTTTGGATCATCATTTCTAGTTGACATAGCCTTCATATTACAAAATCCTGCAAATGCTAATGGTGTAACTCCAGCTTCGCTACCTCCAGTTACCATAATATCTGCATCTCCTCTTTGGATAACCTTAAAAGCATCTCCTATTGCATGAGATCCAGATGCACATGCAGTTGTTACATTTGTGTTAGGTCCTTTAGCTCCTAGTAAAATTGAAACTTGGCCAGCAGCCATATTAGCTATCATCATAGGTACAAAGAATGGACTTACCCTTCTATTTCCTTTTTCTAACATTATCTTATGTTGTTCTTCAATAGTTTCAACTCCACCTATTCCTGAACCTATTATAACACCCATTTTATCTCTATCTATTTTTTCTAAATCAATATTTGCATCTTTTACAGCCATATCAGCAGATGCTATTGCAAAGTGAGTAAATCTATCCATTCTCTTTAATTCTTTTTTATTTATATATTCTTCTGGGTTAAAATCTTTAACTTCCCCAGCTACTTGTGTTTGAAAAGAGGATGCGTCAAATCTAGTTATTGTATCTATACCACAAACTCCATCTTTTATGTTGGCCCAAAACTGTTCTTTTCCTATACCAACTGGAGTTACACAACCTAATCCAGTTATAACAACTCTTTTTTTCATAACTTATCCTCCACTATTTGTTAGCTTCTATATATTTAACTATATCTCCTATACATACAAACTTTTCTGCTTCTGTATCTGGAATTTCTATTGAAAACTCATCTTCAAGTGCCATCATTATTTCAACTGCATCTAGTGAATCTGCTTCTAAATCTTTCATTAATGAAGTCTCCATAGTTATTTCTTTATCCTCTATTCCTAATTGATCCTTTATTATTTCTACAACTTTTTCAAACATATTTGTTTCCTCCTAGATTTTATTTTATAATTTTAATTTTTAAATTTATTGCATAACCATTCCACCATCTACATTAATGATTTGACCAGTTATATAGCTGGACATATCGCTTGCTAAAAATAAAACTAAATTTGCTACATCCTCTGGACTTCCAAATCTATTTTGTGGAATATTTTTTAACATAGTTTCTTTTAAGTTTTCATTTAAAACACTAGTCATATCTGTATCGATAAATCCAGGTGCTATTGCATTTACATTTATATTTCTTGATGCAAGTTCTCTGGCGCTAGATTTTGTAAGACCTATAACTCCTGCTTTAGATGCACAATAATTTGCTTGCCCTGCATTTCCTATAAGGCCTACTACAGATGATATGTTTATTATTTTCCCATATCTTTTTTTCATCATATATTTTGTTGCTGATTTTGTACAGTTAAAAACACCTTTTAAGTTTATATCTATTACAGAATCAAAATCTTCTTCTTTCATTCTCATTAAAAGTCCATCTCTAGTTATTCCTGCATTATTTACTAATATATCAATTTGCCCAAATTCTTTAACTACTTCTTCTATCATATTGTTAACTTCATCTGACTTTGATACATCACATTTTATAGCTATACTTTTAACTCCATAGCTTTCTATCTCTTCTTTAACTTTTAATGCATGTTCTTTATTTGAAGTATAGTTTATAACTATATTAGCCTTATAAGATGCTAACTTTATAGCTATAGCTTTACCGATACCTCTTGATCCTCCAGTTATAAGAGCTACTTTTCCATTTAAGTCCATCATTATATCTCACCTCTTTTATAAATCTCTATAAATTCATTCATAGATTCCATATTTTCTATATTGTAAACGTTTGTTTCAGACTTTTTCCTACTCGATATTTTTTTTATGAACCCTTTTAGAGTTTTTCCTGGTCCAATTTCTATGAAAGTATCAAAGCCTTCATCTATTAATTTTTCTATAGAATCTTCCCATAAAACAGACGAACTAACTTGTTCTATTAACAAATCCTTATAGTTTTCTTTATAGAATCTTGCATTAACATTAGAAACTACAGATACATTACA
The DNA here is from genome assembly GCF_000953675.1 of Paraclostridium sordellii. Lineage (NCBI taxonomy): Bacteria > Bacillati > Bacillota > Clostridia > Peptostreptococcales > Peptostreptococcaceae > Paraclostridium > Paraclostridium sordellii. Next base: position 2,734,119 of record NZ_LN679998.1, read on the forward strand.
TTTTTTTAATTTTATAGAATCTAATTCTTTTTTCAATTTTACACCAGCTGGCTCTAACATAGACGAGTGGAAAGGTGCACTTACATTTAATAAAACAGCTCTCTTAGCACCATTTTCTTTAAAGATATTTATACTATTTTTTATAGCATCTACTTCTCCTGAAATGACAATTTGACCTGGTGAATTATAATTAGCAACTTCTACTATACCATCATTCACTTCATCTATAACCTTTTTAACTTTATCTCTATCTAGTCCTAAAATAGCAGCCATAGCTCCTTTTCCTAAAGGAACACTTTCTTGCATGTATTTACCTCTTTTTTTAACTACAGAAACTGCATCTTGAAATTCTATTGCATCAGCAGCTACTAAAGCACTATACTCTCCTAGTGATAGTCCTAGGCATGCATCATATTTTAAATTAACTTTATCTTTTAAACTTTTAAATAATGCTATACTATGTGTAACTATAGCTGGTTGAGTATTTTCTGTTTTAGATAGTTCCTCATCACTGCCTTCAAACATTATTCTTTTTAGCTCTACTCCAATTGATTTTTCAGCTTCATCTATAACTTTTCTTGCTATATCATCATTATTGTATATATCATTTGCCATTCCTACATATTGAGCTCCCTGACCTGGAAACACTAATGCTATTTTACCCATGTGATACCTCCAAGTTTATATCAATTTTTGATACTATAGACTTAGCTTCTTTCATTATATCTTCAATTATTTCTTTACAAGGCTTTATGTCATTTATATAAGATGCTATCTGTCCAGCCATAAAAGAACCATTATCTAAATCACCTTCTATAACAGCCATTCTTAATGACCCTATACCTTTTTTATCTATATCTAAAGGATCTACTCCTTCTTTTTCCATATTTAATATATCTTTAGCTAGCTTATTTTTTAAAGTTCTTACTGGATGCCCTGTAGTTCTACCTGTTACAATTGCATCTCTATCCTTAGATTTTAAAATAAGTTGCTTATAATTTTCATGTACTATACATTCATCACTACATATAAATCTTGTTCCAATTTGAGCTCCGCTAGCTCCTAAGCATAACACTGCTGCCAAACCTTTCCCATCAGCTATCCCTCCAGCTGCAATAACCGGTATATTTACATTACTTACAACTTGTGGAGTTAAAACCATCGTAGTTAATTCTCCTATATGTCCACCTGCTTCTGTTCCTTCAACTATAACAGCATCTGCTCCATATTTTTCCATTCTTTTTGCTAGTGCTATAGTTGGAACTACTGGTATAACCTTTGTATTCACTTCTTTTAATCTATCCATATACTTAGCTGGATTTCCAGCTCCAGTAGTTATAACTTCTACTTTTTCTTCTATTACTAAATCAATTATCTCATCTGCAAATGGTGATAATAACATTACATTAACACCAAATGTTTTATCTGTTAATTCTCTACATTTTCTTATTTGCTCTCTTATAACTTCTTTTGGTGCATTACCAGCTGCTATTAACCCTAGGCCTCCTGCATTTGATACTCCTGCAGCTAATTCTGCAGTAGCAACCCAAGCCATTCCACCTTGAATTATTGGGTATTTTATATTTAAAATTTCACATAATCTATTCATAAGTTTCCTCCTTATATACTCCATCTAACTACAGAAGCTCCCCAAGTTAGACCGCCTCCAAATCCTACTAACACTATATTATCGCCTTTTTTTATCTTACCTTCTCTATAAGCTTCATCTAATGCTACCGGAATTGATGCTGCTGACATATTTCCATATTTATCTAGGTTAACATAAACTTTATCCATACTTAATTTAAGTCTTTTTGCTGAAGCTTCTATTATTCTTATATTAGCTTGGTGTGGTATAAGGTAATCTATATCTTGTATTTCAAGATTTGCACTTTCAATACATTCAACTGATGCATCCTGCATTATTCTAACTGCAAATTTAAAAACATCATTTCCTGCCATTTTTATATAATGCAATTTATTTTTTATACTGTCTTCACTTGCTGGAGTTTTTGAACCTCCAGCTGGTATATTAAGATAATCTTTACCATTTCCATCAGAACCTAAGCTAGTAGATAATACTCCACCTTCAATAACAGGTCCCATAACTACAGCCCCTGCTCCATCTCCAAAAAGTATAGCAGTCGATCTATCTTCATAATCTAATATTCTAGATAAAGCTTCCGCTCCGATAACTAAAACATGTTTATATGTATCAGATTCTATAAATTGTTTAGCTACTGTAATTCCATATATAAATCCTGAGCATGCTGCCTCTAAATCAAAACATGCTGCCTTAGTAGCTTTAATATTAGCTTGAACTAGGCATGCTGTAGATGGGAATATCATATCAGGAGTTATTGTAGCTACAATTATCAAGTCTATATCTTCTGGAGTTAAATTTGCATCTTTTATAGCATTTAATGCTGCTTTAGTTGCAAGATCTGATGTTGCTTCATTTTCATCTACTATTCTTCTTTCCCTTATTCCAGTTCTAGTTTTTATCCATTCATCTGATGTATCCATTATCTTTTCAAGATCGAAATTTGAAATTATATTTTTAGGAACATAACTCCCAACTCCGACTATACCAGCCTTTGTATTCATAATTTAACCTCCAAGTGGTATTTTCTTATTCTTCTTTCTTATCTTCTTCCAAGGATTGTATAAATCCTTTTATATCTTCAACTACATTACCATTTGCAAATTTAATAGCTTGATTTATAGCATTTTTTATTGCTTTTGCATCAGAGCTTCCATGTGCTTTGATAACGCCTCCGTTAACACCTAATAAAGGTGCTCCTCCATATTCAGCATAATCCATCATACTTTTTAACTTTTTTAAATCATCCTTTAAAAGTAGTGCTCCTAGTTTTCCTTTTGTACTAGATAAGAAAGTCTCTTTTAATAATCCTAGTATAGACATAGCTATACCTTCTGCTGATTTTAATAATATATTTCCAGTAAATCCATCACATACAACTATATCTGTATATGAGTTTATAAGTTCTCTTGCTTCTATATTTCCAATAAAGTTTAAATCTAACTTTTTAAGTTCTTCATAAGTTTTTTTAACTAAATCATTTCCTTTTCCTTCTTCTATTCCAACATTTGCAAGTGCAACTCTTGGATTTTGAAGTCCTAATACTTTTTTAGCATATATATTACTCATACCTGCAAATTCAACTAAGTTTATTGGCTTGCAATCTGCATTTGCTCCACCATCTGCTATAATAGTCATTCCACCTTTTACATTTGGTATAGCTGGGCATAAACAAGGTCTATCAATACCTTTAATTCTTCCTACGACAAATAATCCTCCTGCCAATAATGCTCCAGTATTTCCTGCAGATACTATTGCATCAGCTTTACCTTCTTTAACCATTCTTAAAGCAACAACCATAGATGAATCTTTTTTAGATCTTATTGCTTTTACAGGTTTATCTTCATTTTCTATTATTTCAGTTGTATGAACTATTTCTAATTTACTTTTATCAAATTCATACTTCGAAAATTCATTTTCTAATGTAGATTTATCTCCAGTTATTATTACATCTACACCATATTCATTTATTGCGTTAACAACACCTTCTACATTCGATTTTGGTGCGTTGTCTCCACCCATTCCATCAATTACAATTTTCATATCCTTCTCCTCCTAAACCAACTCTTCAAATATAAATTTTCCTCTAAAAATTTGTTCTTGCGCTTTATTATTAACTACAACTTTTACATAATGTTTTTTATCAACATTTTTGTATATTTCGGCTTTAGCTATAAGCCTATCTTTTTGTTGTATATGTTTAAGCGTTTTTATATTAGCAAATCTCATAATTACTTGTGGTGCGTCTATAATGGCCATAGCCAATGAATTTGCTAATGAAAATATATATTCATCTTTAAGAGTACCTGTTTTGGAGTAAATCATATCTTCGGTAATATCTAACATAGATATGCCTAATTGACCTACTGATAAGTCAATTATCTCTCCTGTTATCTCTTTTATACCTAAAGTCTTAACTTTAGATGTTTCAGTCTCAGCAATTTGTTTAACTCTTTCTCTTAATTCTGGTATATTTAACGTAAGTCTATCTAGTCTTATAGTTTGTATACTTACATCAAATACACTGGCTAATTCTTCGTCTGTATAAAAAGGATCATTTTTCAGCATTTCGACAAGTTCGTGTTGTCTTTCTGCTTTGCTCTTCTTTTTCATATTACCTCCAAGTTTTTATAGTTGGAATTAGTACCAACTACTAATAGTAGTATATAATATTAATTATAAATAATCAACCACTTATTTATTTTTTATTTATAATTTTTAGGTATAATTAAATATTATCATAAGTTTTACCGTAATTAAGCAAAAAAAAACATGTAGAGTATTCTACATGTTTTTTAGAAGTATTACTTAGCTACAACTTCTTTACCTTTATAATATCCACAGTCTGGACATACTCTATGTGGTAACTTTGGCTCATGACATTGTGGGCAACTTACGAATCCAGTTGCTACCATTTTTGAGTTAGCTGCTCTTCTCATTTTTGTATTTGATTTAGATGTTTTACGCTTTGGTACTGCCATTTACGCCACCTCCTTAGTCATTTTTAAACATTTCTTTTAATTTAGCAAAACGGGGATCTATTGTATCCTCGTCGTTCGCGACTTCATTACAAGAACAAACTCCATCATTTAAGTTTGCTCCGCAAGTTGAACAAAGACCTTTGCAATCTTCACTACAAAGAACTCTTTGAGGTAAATTGAAATCTAATGTTTGTTCTATTAAATCTATGAAGTCTACTTCATCATCTTTATAAGTATAAACATCAAATTCTTCTACTTCATTTTCGTCAACTTCTTTTTTTACTAAAAATCCTTGAATAGGATAACTTAACTCTACTTCCACTTCATTTAAACATCTAGCACAGTTATCGATTATTTTAAAATCAACATTACAATCTAGAAATAAGCCTTTATTCGCATTGCTTATTTTACCATTTAAATTAATTGGAGAAGCTAGTTTATAAGTATCATCACAATAATTAATACTATCAATTTTTTCGCAAAAATTCAAGTGTAAATTATCAGTTTCTCTTCTTATTATCTTATCTAAACTAATTTTCATTAAGTTCACCTCAATTTATTGCCAAATTTATTATACAAATATAAGCTATGTTTGTCAAGTATTTTTACTTGATACTTAACTCTTATATTGGCAAAAATTAAGGTAGGTTTTAACCTACCTTAATAGTATTATATCCACTTACAATTATTTTACTAATGCAACTGTATCTCTTGCTATCATTAACTCTTCGTTAGTTGGTATTAATAACATCTTAACTTTAGAATCTTCTGTAGATATTACTCTTTCTTTACCTCTAACTTTGTTAGCTTCTTTATCTAATTTCATTCCTAAGAATTCCATATTTGAAGCTATAGATTCTCTTATTTCTATACCATTTTCACCAACACCAGCAGTAAATACAACAGCGTCTACTCCGTTCATTTCTGCAGCATAAGCTCCTATGTATTTTTGAACTCTTTGTACATAAGCATCTAATGCAACTTGAGCTTTTTCATCTCCTTTTGAAGCAGCTCCTTCTATATCTCTGAAGTCACTTGATATACCAGTCATTCCGTATACTCCAGATTGTTTGTTCATTAAGTCAGATAAACCAGCAGCAGTTAATCCTTCTTTTTCCATTAAGAATGGTAATATAGCAGCATCTATATCTCCACATCTAGTTCCCATTATTAAACCTTCTAATGGAGTGAATCCCATTGAAGTATCTACACATTTACCACCATCAACAGCAGCTATAGAAGCTCCGTTTCCTAAGTGACAAGTTATTATTTTTACGTCTTCTATGTTCTTTCCTAACATATCAGCAGCTCTTTGAGATACATATTTGTGAGAAGTTCCGTGGAATCCGTATCTTCTTACACCGTATTTAGTATATAACTCATGAGGTAATCCATATAAGTAAGACTTCTTAGGCATAGTTTGATGGAATGCAGTATCAAATACAGCAACCATTGGTACTCCTGGAAGTATAGCTTCACAAGCTTCTATTCCCATTATGTTAGCTGGGTTATGAAGTGGTGCTAATTCAACACACTCTTCTAATGCAGCCATAACTTCACCATTTATCTTAACTGATTTAGCAAATTTCTCTCCACCGTGAACTACTCTGTGTCCAACAGCTTCTACTTCGCTTATTTCTTTAACTCCACCGAACTCTGGGTGAACTACACCTTCTAATACTAATTTTATAGCATCTTGATGGTTTTTCATTGGTTGCTCAACTACAAGCTTACCTTCTACTCCATCTTTCTCTTGCTTTAATATAGAACCTTCTATTCCTATTCTTTCAACTAATCCTATACATAAAACTTCTTCATTTGCCATATCTATTAATTGATATTTTAATGAAGAACTACCACAGTTTAATACTAATACTTTCATTAGTATACCTCCTTAAATCTTTACCAATAATTATGTAAATTTTTATTTTCAATTTTTAACAATTGACTAATATCACTTGTATACATTAAACAAATTTATTCATTATTACTATATCATTTTTTCACATAAAAGTACATACTTTATAATATTTTTTCTTTTTTATATAACTATAATTAACTCAAGAATTATTGTTCTCATTTTTGTTTAATATTATAATAGATATAATTATTTTTTATAATATAATTCTATATTTAAACAATAATTCCTTTGTTTTTGATATATTTTTTAAAATTTTTAGCGAAAAGGAGATTTTCATGAAGATAACTGGTTTAGTTGTTGAGTATAATCCATTTCATAATGGACATTTACACCATTTAAAAAAATCTATGGAATTAACTAATGCTACCCACTCAATTGCTGTGATGAGCGGTAATTTTTTACAAAGAGGTGAACCTGCATTATTTGATAAATTTAAAAGAGCTGAAATAGCAGTATCTAATGGAGTAGATTTAGTTGTAGAGTTACCTACGCTGTTTGCTTGCCAAAGTGCAGAGTTTTTTGCTCATGGTGCCGTTTCTTTGCTTGACTCATTAAATTGCATTGACTCTATTTGCTTTGGAAGTGAAGAGGGAAATATAGACTTATTATTAGAAATTTCTAAAATATTAATTAATGAGCCTTATGAGTTCAAATCTATTTTAAAAGAAAAGCTAGATGAAGGTATTTTATTTGCAACTGCTAGAAGCACTGCTCTTTATGAGTATATATCAAGAAATAATATATTAAATTTAAAAGAAGAAAAACTTCATGATATTTTAAGTTCTTCAAATAATATTTTAGGTATTGAATATATAAAAAGTTTATTAAAACAGAAAAGTAGCATAGCTCCTTACACTATTAATCGTATACAGTCATCTTATAATTCGCATACAATTTCTAGTAATATTTGTTCTGCTACAGCAATAAGAGAATCCTTAAGAAGGGGAAATAGCTTAAGCGAAATTTCATCTGTTGTACCTCTAGAGACTCTAAATTTAATTTCTAAACATATAGATAATGGTTTCAATCCAATGTTTGATGAATTTTATTTTGATGTAATAAGAGAGTTAGTAGCTAGAGACTTTGACAAGTTAAGTGATTATTTTGATATTAGTGAAGGCATTGAAAATAAAATATATAAATCTATATTTTTAACATCTAATCTATCTGAACTTCAACAATCTATTAAGTCTAAAAGGTATACTCTTACAAAAGTAAAAAGAATGTTAAATAACATATTGCTAGGAATTACGAAAGAAGATATGAATATGGTAAAAGATATAAATAAATTGCCTTACATTAGAGTTCTCGCTTTTAATGATAAAGGTCGTGAAATTCTAAAAAAAATCAAACTAAACTCAGACATAAGCATAATAAATAAATTTTCGAATATAAACTTTAACAATGATCCTATATTTGAAACATTAATTAAATATGATATAAAATCTACCAATATATATAATTTACTTTATTATAAAAGCAATTCAAAACTATTAAAAGGTCCAATGGATTATTATATCTCTCCAATATATGTAAAATAAGACTTTTGTTTAACTTAATTATCATAGTTTGTACCTACTTTTAATATAATTATCATAGAAAATATTAAAAGTAGGTGACAAAGTGAGAAAAAATAAATTTATAGTTTTTTTAATTCCATCTCTTATAGTAATGTTATTAATTTTAGGAATAATACTATTCCCAAGTGATTCTATAAATGCAGCTAAAAATGGTTATAAGATATGGACAGATACTCTAATTCCTTCTTTGCTTCCATTTATAATAGCAGCTAACTTAATAGTTAAATTAAAATTTATAGATGTAATTGGCTTAATAATTAATCCTATTACGAGAAAACTTTTCAATGTTTCGGGCAAAAGTTCACTTGTTTTTGCTATTTCAACCGTTTCTGGATATCCTGTAGGAGCTAAGTTAGCTTCTGAACTTCGTCAAAACAATGAAATATCTAAATTTGAAGCGCAAAGATTAGTTTCGTTTTGTTCAACCTCAGGCCCACTCTTTATAGTAGGAGCAGTTTCCGTTGGAATGTTCAATAATCCACCTTTAGGATACTTAATTTTAATATGTCATTATTTATCAGCTCTTACAGTTGGCTTTTTATTTAAAAACTATGGTAGAGAAACTATAATTTGCGATAAAACGAATTTTAACTTTGAGGTTAATAAAATTATTTCAAAAAGAAGAAATGAAAATAAAGGTTTTTTCGTTTTATTTGGAGATGCTGTGTTTAGTGGAGTCAACACAATTTTAATGGTAGGTGGATTTGTAATAGTATTTTCCGTTGTATTTAAAATACTATCTATATTTAACATAATTGAATTATCTTCATATATACTACATATTCCTCTATCTTTACTTGGCTTTTCAAGAGAACTCTGTAATGCATTTATAAGCGGTTTATTTGAGATAACTATAGGATGTAGCCAAGTTTCTAGTGTATTAAATTCTCCTGAAATTTTAAGAGCTTCTTTATGTAGCTTCTTGATTGCTTTTAGTGGATTATCTATATTAGCTCAATGTTGTAGTTTTTTAGCTCAAACTGATATAAAAACTAGCACTTATATTTTTTCAAAGTTTTTACATGGACTATTTGCATCAATATTTACATTTGCATTTTATCCTATTGCAAATTCAATACCTTTAATTTCAAACTTATCAAATATATTTACGAATAACTCATTATGGACTTATTATATAAATAATTATAAAATTATTTTTCCAATATTAATTTTCATTTATATACTTTCTACATTTGTTTTAATTAAAAAATCAAGTGCAAGAAATAATTAAAAAGTAGCTATCAAATGATAGCTACTTTTTATTCACTTAATTCTCTTCTATTTATAGATATTTCATCCATAATATTTTGAAGATTGTATTGTAATCCTTCTAAAACATCATCTGCATATCTTATAGATCCTATTTTTATTTCTCTAGCTGTATACTCAGCTTTCTCTATTATAGTTTTAGCTTTTTCTTCAGCTTCTACAACTAGTCCATCAGAATCAATATATGATTTTATTATATCTTCTGAATTTTTTTTCATATCTTCAGTTTCTTTCATTGCCTTTTCAATAATTTGCTTAGCTTCTTTATTAGCTTGCTCTATTAAAAGCTCAGCATCTTGATTTGCATTACTTAGTATTTTTTGTCTTTCTTTGTTTATCCATACAGCTTGTTTTACTTCTTCTGGAAGTATAGTTTTTATGTCAGCTATAATACTTAAAACTTCTTCTTTATCTATCCCCGATTTATGAGAAAAAGGAATTGAGCTTGCATTGTTTATACTATTTTCTAATTCCTCAATTAATTCCATTATTTCTAAGTCTATATTCATTTTATCTCCCCCTATTAGTTTTTCGTTTTAATTCTTCTATAATGACTTTAGGAACTAAATTTTCTATATTAACATCAAAATTTAATACCTCTTTTATAAGAGATGAACTTATATATGAATATTTTGTTGTAGTTGGAAGTATTACAGTTTCTATACTTGGATTTAACTCTCTATTCATATGTGCCATTTGAAGTTCATACTCTACATCTGCACCATTTCTTATACCTCTTACTAGAGTTTTTATACCATGTTCTTCACAGTAATTAACTAATAACCCATCAAAACTTACTACTTTTATATTTTCAATATGCTTTGTACATTCTTTTATTAATCTTACTCTTTCTTCAAATGTAAATAAACCTTTTTTATTTGGGTTATATAATACTCCTATTTGCAATTCATCAAATAATTTTGAAGCTCTTTCAATTATGTCTAAATGACCATTAGTTATAGGATCAAAACTCCCTGCAAATATAGCTTTTCTTACATTGTTTTCCATTACTAGTCCTCCATGCCATAAAATGTAAGCGTAGTATTTCCATACTTTTTACTTCTTTCTTTTGTTAATTTTCCTATATTTTCAGGAAACTCTTCTTTTGTATCATGTTCAACTATAATTATTCCATCTTCTTTAAGAATATTTGACTCATCTATTTTTTTTAACGCATCGATAAACAGATTTTCATAATATGGAGGATCCATAAAAATCATATCAAACTTATATGACTTAGCTTTTAGTTTATCGATAGCTAATTTATAATCTAAATTTAAAACTTCACTATTTTCTTCTACTCTGGCTTTTTTTATATTAGATTTAACTATATCAATACTACTTCTTTTTAAATCTACAAATACACTTTTATTCGCTCCTCTAGATAAGCACTCTATACCTAAAGATCCTGTTCCTGCAAATAAATCTAAAACATCTCCATCTATTATGTATTCACTAATTATATTAAATAATGATTCTTTAACTCTATCTGTAGTTGGTCTTACATCTTCATTTTTAGGTGCATTTAATTTTAAGCCTCTAGCTTTTCCTGAAATTACTCTCAATATAATTTCTCCTTCCATATTATTTTAGCATAATTACCTTTTAATTTAATGATATTTCTTGCAATCTATTCTCAAACTTTTTTAAAACTTCAGCTTTTAAGTTTTTGTTTTCATAACTATTAAGTTTTGGGTCTTCACTTATTATATATCTAGCTTCTTGTTGTGCTAATTTTAGTATTTTCATATGCTTAAATATATTAGCTACTTTAAGTTCTGGTAGTCCATGTTGTCTGGTTCCAAAAAACTCTCCAGGACCTCTTATTTCTAAGTCTTTTTCTGAGATTTTAAATCCATCTGTGGTTTCCTCCATTATTCCCATTCTCTGAGAGCAAACTTCTGATTTTGACGAGTAAATCAATATACAGTAGGATTTATGGCTTCCCCTTCCAACTCTACCTCTTAACTGATGTAGCTGTGCTAATCCAAATCTTTCTGCATTTTCAATTATCATAAGAGTTGCATTTGGAACATTGACTCCAACTTCAATTACAGTTGTTGAAACCAAAATATCAAGTTCTTTATTTTTGAACTTTTTCATTATATCATCTTTTTCACTAGGTTTCATTTTACCATGCAAAAGGCCTAATCTCAAGTCACTAAAGTATTCACACTTTAACTCTTCTACTAAGTCTACAGCAGCTTTAGCTTCTATAGCCTCGCTTTCTTCTACTAAAGGACATACTATGTATACTTGTCTTCCTTTTTCAACCTCGCTTCTTACTAATTTATTATAAGCTTTTTCTCTTCTATCTTTATATACTGCTATAGTTTCAATTGGTTGTCTACCTGGTGGTAGTTCATCAATAATAGATATATCTAAATCTCCATATAATATAAGTGCTAAAGTTCTTGGTATAGGGGTTGCAGTCATTACTAATATATCTGGATTATACCCTTTTTCAGATAATTTATTTCTTTGTCTTACTCCAAATCTATGTTGCTCATCTGTTATAACAATCCCTAAATTGTTAAACTCTACTTTATCTTCTATAAGCGCGTGAGTTCCAATTAATATATCTACCTCATTATTTTTAACTTTTTCTAAAATATTTTCTTTTTGTTTTTTAGTTAAACTACCTACTAACAACCCAACTTTTATACCAAACGGAGATAACGTTTCATTTAAAGAAATATAATGTTGTTCAGCTAATATTTCTGTAGGTGCCATTAAAGCTCCCTGGTATCCATTTAAAACCCCATTAGCTAAGGATAAAAGAGCTACTACAGTTTTTCCACTTCCTACATCTCCTTGAACTAATCGATTCATTACTTTTTTACAGTTCATATCTTCTAAAATTTCATTTAACGCTCTATTTTGTGCATTTGTTAATTTAAATGGGAGTGAGTTTAAAACCTTACTTAAATCCTTATTTTTTTCAAAGTTAATCCCAGATTTTTCTGTAACTCCATTTTTAAATAAAAATAAACCTAATTGTAGCATTAAGAACTCTTCAAATACCAACCTATATAAAGCTATTTTTAAACTTTCCTTGTTAGCAGGCATGTGTATGTTCTTAACTGCATAATCTATGCTACATAATTTATACTTTTCTATAATTCTTCTAGGCAGATATTCTTTTATATGTATTTGTTCATTAGTGAAAGCAGTTTTTATTATATTTATAAGTTCCTTATTAGTTAATCCATAAGTTAATGGATATATAGGCATTATTCCACATGTACTCTTGGGATTATTAGACATTTTTTCTACTTCACAAGAACTTAGCTCAATTCCATGTATACTTTTTTTAACTTTCCCAAACACCAAGATTGTATCGCCTTTTTTTAATGTAGTAGATATGTAATCTTGATTGAAAAATGCAAGTTTAGCAAATCCAGTTTCGTCTCTTACTCCAACTTTTGTTATAGTAAGCCCTTTTCTTACATTAGATGTATCTATACTACTTACAATTGCTCTTACAGTTGCTTTCTCTTCATTTTGTAATTCAAATATTTTTTTTAATTTATTTCTATCTTCATACTGTCTAGGAAAATAAAATATCAAATCTAATAATGTAAATATTCCTAATTTGCTTAGCTTATTAGCTCTCTTTGGTCCGATACCTTTTACATACTTAATTTCTTTATTTAAGTTATTCATTTTATCACCTTAAAATAGTATTTAAACTTTATTTATTCTAATTAAAAGCTTAATTTACCCTAAATTTTGCATAAAAAAACCTGTATAATTTACCTAATAGTAAGATTATACAGGATTTATTTAATACTATTCAACAGATATTAAATAATAATATATAGGTTGACCTCCATAATAAAGTTCAATATCTATATCTTCATATTTTTCTTCTAATATTTCTTTAAAGCTATTAGCTTCTTCTTCTGTTACATCTTCTCCGTAGAATAAAGTTATAATTGCACTATCTTCATCAACAAGACTTTCAATTAATTTTAAAGTTATTTCTTCTTTGCTTTCTCCTGCTGATAAAAGTTTACTTTCGCCTATACCTATAAAGTTTCCTTCTTTTACTTCTATATCATTCATAACCGTATCTCTAACTGCATAAGTTACTTGACCAGACTTAACTATCGTTAATGCTTCTGCCATAGTAGCTTCATTCTCCTCAACTGATGCATCTGCATTAAAGCTTACTAATGATGCAAATCCTTGAGGTACAGTCTTACTTGGTATTACTATTATATTCTTTTCACTTAAAGCTTTAGCTTGATTTGCTGCCATAATTATATTGCTATTATTAGGAAGTATAATTATATTTTCAGCATTTATAGAATCTATAGCTTTCATGAAATCTTCTGTACTTGGATTCATAGTTTGACCACCTTCTATTATGTAGTCAACTCCAAAATCTCTGAATATATCAGCTAATCCATCACCCATAGATGTAGCTATAAATCCATATTCCTTCATAGGTTCTTCAGATACTGCCGTTTGATTTTCAATTAATATATTTTCATGTTGTACTTTCATATTTTCAATTTTTATAGTTACTAATTGACCATATTTTAATGCTTCTTGAAGAACTGTTCCTGGTTCATTTGTATGTACATGAACTTTTATTAATCCGTCATCTCCAACTACAGCTAAACTATCTCCATAGTCTAACATTATATCTTTAATTTTGTCATAAGTTACTTTGTCGCTCTCAAGTATAAACTCAGTACAGTAAGCAAACTTAATATCTTCTGTATTTATTTCTCCTTGAGCAGGTTCTGAAGATGATGTATTTGCACTACTCTTTCCATCTGCATTTATAGGATTTCCTTTTAACGCTTCACACATTCCTTCATATATAAGTACAAGTCCTTTTCCTCCAGAGTCTACAACTCCTGCATCTTTTAGATTTTTAAGTAATTCCGGTGTTCTTTCTAATGATGCATTTGCTTCTTTTATAACTAGTTCTAAGAATTTAATTATATCAGATTCTTTCTTAGCTGCTTTTATTGCATACTCTCCACTTTCTCTAACCACTGTTAATATAGTTCCCTCTATTGGTTTTATAACTGCTTTATATGCCGTATCAGATCCATTTTTTAATGCTTGTGCAAAATCAATAGTAGTTAATTTTTCTTTACCTTCTATTGATTTAGTAAATCCTCTTATTATCTGAGATAATATAACTCCTGAATTTCCTCTTGCTCCCATTAAAGATCCTTTAGCTAAAGACTTACCTATATTAGTTATGTCGTCATCACTAACCTTCGATAGTTCTTTTATTGCATAAGATATTGTAAGAGACATATTAGTACCCGTGTCTCCATCTGGAACTGGGAATACGTTCAGTTTATCAACTAAGTCTTTGTTGTTTTGAAGATTGTTAGCCCCAGAGACCATCATATCTCTTAAATTTTTCCCATCAATATATTGAATCATATTTTTCCTCCTAGTATTACTTAACTCTTATTCCTTGAACATTAACATCTATTTTACTTACTTTTATTGCTGTCATTTTCTCAAGTGTATATTTTACTTTATCTATTATGTTGTTTGCAACAGTTGAAATATTTGTTCCATATTGCATTATAACGTAAAGCTCTATAGCTATTGTCCCATCCTCTAATTCTTGCACACTAACACCTTTAGTTGCATTTTCACCTTTTAGTAATTCAACAATGCCTTTACTTTTATGTGCTAAACCAACTAGTCCATAACTTTCCATAGCCGATTGATATGCTATTTGTGCTATTACTTGCTTGTCTATTTCTATAGTTCCAAATTCGTTATTTATTTTAGCGCTCATGGTTTGACCCCCTAAAATTATTTTTAGTTTTATTTTTAACTTTAATATTTACTTTATATAGAATTATATATATAATTTTATATGATAACAAGAATTTCTTCAATATATGTAAGACAAATATATATTTCTATTGCATTTTTTAGAGATTTATGTTAACATAAACTGTGTTTTCAGTGTTATAGTTATCATTTAAGGAGGTGTACGAAAAATGGCAAAGGTATGTAACGTATGTGGTAAAGGTAAGGTTTCAGGAAACCAAGTCAGCCACTCAAATAAACATAGCAGAAGAACTTGGTCTGCTAACTTAAGAAACGTTAGAGCGATAATAGATGGTACTCCAAAGAGAATAAAAGTTTGTACTAGATGTTTACGTTCTGGAAAAGTTGAGAGAGCTTAGTTTTTATAAAAAAAGCCTACTACTGTAGGCTTTTATTTTTTCTCTTTTTTTATTTTTTTCTCATAAAAAAAGTTATTATTTTTGATAAAAATTTAGGACATTTAATAGTTATTACTTTCATAATTCCATCCCCCTTAGAATATAAATATTTATTTTTACATAAATAACATAACTCCACACCCAATAAGTACAATAGCTAATAATATACTCCAAATCCAACTTGGAAGTATTAAAGCTAATATAACAGTTATACCTGTAGCTAAACATAAAATACCAAGTAAACTTCTATATTGATTCCTCAAATCATTCCCCCCTATAAATACCTTCATAGAATATACTATTCATATTAAACTTTCTTTAATACAATTTAAATTAAATAAACCAAGCTATATTGATAATTTTAAATAAAAAAGCAGTATAGCATATGCTATACTGCTTTTTTATTTAAAATTATAAGTATACTTCCCTTGTCTAAGTTAACATTAAAACTATCCTCAGTCATTACATTTGACAAACCTATAGGATCTCCAAATTTAATATTAGCATCATTTAAAGGATATTCTAGGTTTTTAAGAGTGATACCTTTTAAATCGCCTTTTAAGGGTATTATAGAAACTGTATTTCCTTTTTGTCCGCAAATAGTTATATTTTCATTCTCTATAATATAGATATCTTCATTTTCACTTTTGATTATAGGTTTTATTCCTAGTTCTTTTATGTAATACATTAAATTGATATTTGCTAAAGTATGGTCTACACGACCGCCTAA
Source organism: Paraclostridium sordellii (assembly GCF_000953675.1). Classification (NCBI taxonomy): domain Bacteria; kingdom Bacillati; phylum Bacillota; class Clostridia; order Peptostreptococcales; family Peptostreptococcaceae; genus Paraclostridium; species Paraclostridium sordellii. Next base: position 2,750,421 of record NZ_LN679998.1, read on the forward strand.
GGCTCCTAAAAGATGTAATTCCTCTACACCTAATTCATCAGCTAAGTGTACACATAATTGGGTATCCGTTTCATTTTTTCTTGATGGAAACTTTTTAAATTCAACCTTTTTTCTTTTATAAAATTCAATAATATGTTCTTCTAAAGAATCTAAATCTCCTAATATATAATGTGGAATTATATCTAATTCATATAAATATTTAGCTCCTCCATCTGCACATATTATATATTCATAACCGTTAGATGATATAGTATCTTGTAAAAAATCCTTACTTTTTATTTCTCCATTTAATATAATACAAGCTCTCATCTGATTATTTATTTAGATGCGTTTAATCTAAATTCCTTAACAGTAGCGTCTATATCATCACTATTAAATATTGCTGAACCAGCTACTATTACATTAGCTCCAGCCTTTACAACTTTATCTACATTAGAAGGTTTTATTCCCCCATCAACTTGTATATCAACTTCTAATCCCTGTTCATCTATTAATAATTTTAATTCTTTAATTTTATCAATCATGCCATCTATAAATGATTGTCCCCCAAATCCAGGATTTACAGTCATTATAAGTACCATATCTACATCTTTTAATACATACTTAATATTTTCAATTGGTGTAGCTGGATTTAAAGCTACTCCTGCTTTTACATTGTGTGATTTTATATTTTGTATAGTTCTATGTAAATGAGTACAAGCTTCCTCATGGACAACTATAATATCACATCCTGCATCAGCAAAATCTTTTATGTAATTATCTGGGTTTTCTATCATTAAATGTGCATCAAACACCATATTTACATCATTTCTTAAAGACTTTACTATAGCTGGCCCTAAAGTTATGTTTGGTACAAAGTGTCCATCCATAACGTCTATATGTAGGTATTCACACCCTGCATTTTCAACCTTTTTAACATCTTCTAATAATCTTGCAAAATCTGCTGATAAAATCGACGGTGCCATTTTTATCATTATTAGTACCTCCTCTTCCCTTGTCTCTTTTCATTTAGTAATTGTAGGTAGCTTTCATATCTTTCTTTTGATATTTTATTTTCTTTAACTGCATTTTTTACTCCACAAGATGGTTCATTTTCATGCATACATCTTCCTCCAAATTTACATTCATCGGAAAAGTTCTCAAATTCTATAAAATAATCTTTAAGCTCATTTTCTTCTATATCATCTAAAGTCAATGAACTAAATCCTGGAGTATCAGCTACCATTCCTCCACACTCAAGCTTTAATAACTCTGCATGTCTTGTTGTGTGTTTTCCTCTTTTTATTTTATCACTAACTTCACCTGTTTGCAGTTGAAATTTACTATCTATATTATTTAAAAGAGTAGATTTACCTACACCAGATGGTCCCGCAAATACAACTATATTACCTTTTAACTCTTCTTTAACTTTATCTATATTTAATTCTTTATTATTACTTACAGGTATAACTTTATATCCACTAACTTCATATATATCTTTTAACTTTTCTAACTCTTCATCCGTAGCTAAATCAGATTTAGTCAATACTATAACTATTTCTAAATATTCTCTTTCTGCTAAAACTATAAATCTATCTAGTAAAGATAAATTAGGATTTGGATTTTTTATAGCAAATACAATTATAGCTTTATTTACATTAGCTATAGGAGGTCTTACTAATTCTGTATCTCTTTTTTCTATCTCCTCTAATACTCCTTTTTTATTTTCTTCATCTACTATACTCATTTTTACATGATCACCTACTAAAGGTGTTATTTTATCTTTTCTAAATATTCCTCTTGCCCTACATTCATAAACACCTTTATCTGTGTCTATATAATAAAATCCTCCAATGCCTTTTATAATAATTCCTTCTAGCATTCAAAACCTCCTTAAATTTCATTTATTATTTATAGTTATTATAAAAAAGTCCAATAATTATTTAATCATTGGACTTTAATTACAATTATCTTAGTTTTTATTATTTTTTATTGTTGATGGCCACTAGGATTTGGTTGTGGGTTAGTTACTCCAGTATCTCCTCCTGGTTGTATTCCACTTCCAGATTCTGGTGATTCTGATCCTCCAGATCCTGGAAGTGCTCCACCACTTCCATCAGTTGTTCCTCCTGGGTTTTGACCTCCTGATGATCCATCTTCAGGAGTAGGAGTACTTCCACCACCATTACCATTTCCATTTGTTGGTTTATTTGGATCCGCTGGTTGTTCTGGCTCCTTTGGTGGCTCTGGTGTAACAGGTTTTTGTTCAACCGGCTTTGGACCTCTGCTGACAACTACATTTATTTTATCTCCTGGCTTTAAACTTCCTCCATTAGGAGATTGAGATATCACTACATCTTTATCATGAGAGTCACTATATTCATAATTTATAGTACCTAAAACAAATCCTTTTTCTTTTATTGAATTTTCAGCGTCAGATAAAGTAAGTCCAACTACACTAGGTGCTGATACCTGATTTTTCCCTTTACTTACAACAACTGTAATAGTATCCCCAGCTTTTATAGCACTTCCTGCATTTGGAGCTTGAGAAATTATATGATTCTTATCAATTTTATCATTATATTCTTCTACACTTACCCTTATATTTACACCTAACTCTTTAGCCATATCCTGAGCCTCATCTAAAGTTTTATTTATAAGCTCTGGTGCTGTTCCTTGTTCAACTTTATTACCCTTAAATCCTAACGCAATTTTACCTATAAATATTATTTGAGCGATTAATATTAATGATAATATAACAGCTGCAATTTTCCATCTTCTTTTACTCTTAGGATTATCTGACTTTTTATTTCTTTTTTTACTTTTTTTAGGAATCTTTCTTTCTTCTTCAGCTTCTTCTAAATCTTCTTCGTCATATTTAATCTTTGGATTTGTATCTCCAAGTTTTAGTGCTTTATTTAATTCCTTTTCATCTATTTTTTGAGTTGCATAATTATCATATTCTTTGATAAAGTCTAAATCTATATTTTTTTCTATATACTCTATATCTTCTATAAGCTCATCTGCACCTTGATATCTATCAGCACTAGCTTTTGAAGTTAATTTCTTTATTATATTTCTAACACTTTGAGGTATTGCTACCTTTTCTTCTTGAGTAAATTCTATTTCATCATTGATATGTTGAAGCGCTATAGATATAGGACTATCGCCTCTAAAAGGTACTCTCCCTATTATCATTTCATACAATACTATACCTAAAGAATATAAATCTGTAGTCTTTCCTACAAATTTTCCTTTAGCTTGTTCTGGAGAAAAATAATGAACTGATCCAATTACACTTCCCGTACTTGTCATAGTTGAGCTTGAAACAGCTTTTGCTATTCCAAAATCAGCAACTTTGACAATTCTACCTTCATTAGAAATAAGTATATTGTGAGGTTTTATATCTCTATGTATAATGCCTTTTTTATGAGCTGCTCCTAATGCTTTAGCAATTTGTTTAGTTATGTCTAGTGCAGTATATTCATCTAGAGTTCCCTCATTTTTTATAATATCTTTTAAATTTTGTCCTTCTATAAGTTCCATAACTATATAGTGAACTTTTCCATCTTCGCCAACATCATATACATTAACTATATTAGGATGAGAAAGACTTGCAACAGCTTCAGCTTCCCTTTTAAATTTACTTAAAAACTCTTCATCATCTACAAACTCCGGTCTTAAAACCTTTATAGCTACAGTTCTATTTAAAAGTTTATCTCTAGCTTCGTATACAAATGCCATCCCACCGTCGCCAATTTTTTTAATTATCTCATATCTGTTTCCTAAAACTGTTTCTCCCACTATATCACCATCCTACTCATACTTAATCAATATAACTGAAACATTGTCTTTACCTGCAACTTCATTAGCTTTGTTTATTAAACTATCAGTTATTTCCTCTAAACTATCATCACTTGATATAATTTTTTCTATATCCTCTTTTTCAACAAAACTAGTTAACCCATCTGTTGCTAACAATATTTTATCATCTTTAAATATATCATTTTTATAAATATCAACAATTATAAGTTTCTCTGTTCCTAAAGCTCTGGTTATAACATTTCTCTTTGGATGAGTTTTAGCTTCCTCTTCTGTTATAGCATGACTAGCAACTAATTCTTCAACTAAAGAATGATCCCTTGTTATTTTTCTAAATTCACTATTTTGAAGTAAATAGCATCTACTATCGCCTACATTTGCAATATATGCTTTATTTTTATAAATTATGACAGTGGTTAAAGTTGTTCCCATTCCACTACAGCCTTCATCTTCTTTAGCTTGTTTATATATTATAGAGTTTACATTGTTATAAGCTTGTTTAAGTATATCGTCAATATAATTTATTTTCACATTTTCATTTTGTACTAAATTATTTTTTAAAAAACGGACTATGTTTTCTACTGCTAGTTCACTTGCTACTTCACCTTTATTATGTCCACCCATCCCATCAGCGATTGCAAATATACCGATTTCTCCTGAATCAGTGGATATAATCTCACCTTTACAAAAATCTTCATTGTTTTTTCTAATTTTTCCGATATGGGAAACACAACTATATATCATAATTTTCCCCCTTCATATTATTTGTGTTTTCTTCTTAATTGACCACAAGCTCCATTTATATCCGCTCCCATTTCTCTTCTTATAGTCGCAGCTATATTTTCTTTTAATAATAAATCTCTAAATTTATATACATACGTTTTATCTGGCTTCTCATAATTTCTTTCTTCAACTTTATTTATAGGAATTAAGTTTACATGACATAACATACCTTTTAAAATTTTAGCTAATTGATTTGCATCTTCTTTAGAGTCATTTACTCCTTTTATAAGTGAGTATTCAAAAGTAACCCTTCTATTTGTATTTTTTATATAGTATCTACAAGCATCTATTACTTCTTTTATCGAATATGCATTAGCTATTGGCATTATTTCTTTTCTTGATTCATCATAAGGCGAATGAAGTGATAATGCTAAATTTATAGGTATTTTTAAATCTGCTAGTTCATACATTTTAGGCACTACTCCACAAGTAGATAATGTGATATGTCTATATCCTATATTAAGTCCATTTTTTTCATTTACCAATTGTAAGAATTTTTTTGTATTTTCAAAATTATCAAGAGGCTCTCCACTACCCATTAGTACAATATTTGACACTCTTTTGCCTATATCCTCTTGTATTTTTATTATTTGATCTAATATTTCCCATGGTTCTAAATTTCTTAAGAGTCCATCTATTGTAGATGCACAAAATCTGCATCCCATTCTACACCCTACTTGATTTGATATACATACAGTGACTCCATGTTCATACTCCATCATAACACTTTCAATTATATTTCCATCATTTAATAAGAAAAGGTATTTTCTCGTTCCATCTATTTTAGACTCTAATTTTAATTCAGTTTCTAAACTTCCTATATAAGATAGATCTTCTAATTTTTCTCTTAATGACTTTGGTATATTCTTCATATCGTCAAAAGTCTTAGCTCCTTTATAGATCCATCCATATATTTGACTTCCTCTAAAAGCCTTTTCTCCTATACTTTTTATAAAATCTTTTAACTCTTCTTCGGTTAAATTTTTTAAACATACCTTGTTGTTCATAATTACTTCCTACCTTACTCTCTTTAGTTTCGCTATAAAAAATCCGTCCATACCATGTATATTTGGGTATATTTTTATATATCCACTATCTTGATTATCTAAATCTATATTAACTTCCTTTATAGGCACTAATTCAAAATTATCATTTTCATCTAGGAAAGATTTTACTATATCTATATTCTCTTCATCATGAATAGTACAAGTGCTATATATTAAATTTCCACCTATTTTAACATATTTTGATGCATTATTTAAAATATTTTTTTGTATATCAGGTAGATTTTTTAATTCCTCTTCTTTTTTAAACTTTATCTCTGGTTTTCTTTTTATTATTCCCATACCAGAACATGGAACATCGCATATAACATAGTCAAATTTATTTATACTGTCTTGGTCTAACTTTAAAGCATCTCCATCTTCAACTTTAACATTTTTAAGCCCTAATCTTTTTACAGTTTGATTTATAAGTTTTAATTTATGATCAAATACATCTCTAGCCACAACTTTTCCCGAATTTTTCATAATAGTTGCTACATGAGTAGTTTTACCACCTGGAGCACTACATATATCTAAAATCAACTTATTTTCTTCTGGATTTAAAACTTTACCCACTAACATTGAACTTGTATCTTGAACTGTAAAGTATCCTTCTTTAAAGAATTCATTATTTTCTATACTTTTTAAATTTTGAACTTGTATAGCTTCTTCTATTCCATTTACTTTTCTACATTCTATTCCTTGTTTACTTAATTTTTCTATAAGTTCATCTCTATTAGTTTTAAGTGTGTTAACTCTTATATATAATTTTGGTTTTTCTGAATTTGCCTCTAGTAAATCTTCAGCAAAGTCTTGTCCAAAATCACCTATCCATTTTTTTATTATCCATGGACTATATGAGTATTTTATAGATAAATATTCAATTATATCTGTTTTATCAATTTCCATTATATCATCTTTATTTCTTATTACGTTTCTTAATATTGCATTTACAAATCCAGATGACTTTTTATCATATTTTTTTATAATTGCAACACTTTCATTTACTGCTGCATGATCTTTTATACTATCTAAAAATAGAATTTGATAAATTCCTAACCACAATGTTATTTTAACATATGTAGACATCTTTTTCGATTTTATCTTAGATAGTTTATCTATTATATAATTTAAATAATATTTATTTTCTATAATTCCATAAATTAATTCTGTAGCCAATCCTTTTTCTTGATCACCTAAATCTACATTTTTGAAATTTTTATTCACAGATATATTTGAGTAATTTTTGTTTCTTTCTATGTCATATAGAGTTTTAAATGCTAATTTTCTTGCGTTCATTAAATACCTCCAAATTTAAACAGAAAAAGTCCTAGAAACCCCTAGGACAATCTCTATTAATCATCACGTCTTTGTGATATTGCAATTAATCTTAATAATTGTAATACTGAAACTAATGCTGCTGCAACATATGTTAATGCTGCTGCAGTTAATACATCTTTACCTTCTTTTATCTCTTTTCCTTCTAATATTCCTTCATTACCTATTTGAACTAAAGCTCTTCTAGATGCATTAAACTCAACTGGTAATGTAACTATTTGAAATAATACAGATGCCGAGAATAATAATATACCTATTTTTAAGAATGGTCCACTCATAACGAATCCAATAAGTATTAAAAACCAAGATATATTTGATGCAAAACTAACTACAGGAACTAAACTACTTCTTATTTGAAGTGGAGCATATCCTTTAGCATGTTGAATTGCATGCCCACATTCATGAGCCGCAACAGAAACAGATGTTATAGATGTTCCATAGTAAACATCTTCAGATAATCTTACTACATTACTTCTTGGATCATAATGGTCACTTAAACTACCTCTTACCATCTCTATTCTTACATTATAAAGTCCATTGGCATCTAAAATTTTTCTAGCTGTTTGTTCACCTGTATAACCAAGTTTACTTCTTACCTTAAAATATCTATTAGTTGTGCTGCTTACTTTAAATTGAGCATACATAGTAAAAAGTATACCTGGTATTAAAATAAATATAGTTGGATCAATCCCATAGTATCCATAATACGGCATCATATTTAACACTCTCCTATAAAGAATTTTATTGCATTTTCAACTTCTTTTGCATCAATTTTAGTATCCACACAAGGACCATTAGGCCTTTGGTTAAATACTCCTAAAACAGGTATCTGCTTAATATCTTGAACTCCTGCAGTTAAATCTCTTTCACATGCAACAGCTACAACCGCTTTAGGTCTAAATTCCTTTATTTTCTTTCTAGCTAAAGTTCCTCCTGTCGCTATAAATACATTTACATTATATTTATTTTGCAGTTTTAGTAAATCAGCTACATTGCAAAGACCACAACTTTTACAATTTTTAACATCAGTAGTTATCTTCAATTTGCATTCACTTTTTTGAATACAATGTGGTATAAGAATAAGTATGTCTTCTGATTTTATATTATACCTATTGCTATAAATATAATCATTGTTTAATTTAATATAGACCTGTCTTATATCATCCTTAGTTATATTGATTGCATTTCCTAAAATGATAAGTATAGGATATAAAAAGTCAACTATTTTAAAATTAATTTTCATTATAGACTTATTGACAGTTTTACCTTTTAATACTCTATAGGTAACTATGCTTGAAAATATTGTTATTAATAAAAGTATAATAAGCAATATATTTACTATCATAGAAAATATATTTTCAAAACTTTTCATAAATACATTTATTCCTAAAAATAGTAAAAGTATTATTAATATGAAAAAACCTATTGTAGTCATGTATTTTTTTAAATTTATCATGTTTATATTCCTAATACAATTCCAGTGCTTATATCATTTCCTTTTATATATTCAGATACTATCATTCTTTTCTTTCCAGACATTTGTATTTCAGATATTTGTAATACTTTGTCTCCTGTACTTACTTCAATTCCATTTTTATCAACACTTAATATAGTTCCAGGTGTTTTTTCACTTAATTTATCTAGTACTTTAGTTTTCCATATTTTCATAGTTTGTTTATCATATGTTGTATATGCACTAGGCCATGGATTCACACCTCTTATAAGATTGTGTATATCCGTTGCAGACTTGCTCCAATCTATATTTCCTAAAGATTTGTCCATTATAGGTGAATAACAAGTTTCTTCATCATTTTGTTTTTCTCTAGGAGCTTCTCCTTTTGATATAAGATCTATTGTATCTTTTAAGACCTCTGCACCTTGAACCATCATTTTATCATGAAGCTCTCCTGCTGTTATTTCATCATCTAATGGTATTTCACTTTTTAGAATCATATCACCTGTATCTAGTCCAACATCCATATACATAGTTGTAACACCTGTTTTTTCTTCACCATTGATTATAACCCAGTTTAGAGGTGCTGCTCCTCTGTATTTTGGTAGTAATGATGCATGCACATTTACACATCCAAACTTAGGTATATCTACTATACTCTTTGGTAAAATTTGTCCAAAAGCTACAACTACAATTAACTCAGGATTTATCTCTTTTAATTTCTCTACGAAAGACTCTTCTCTAGCTTTTACAGGCTGGTAAACATCTATATTATACTTTAAAGCTAATTCTTTTACTGGAGGCATAGCTAATTTTTTTCCTCTACCTTTTGGTTTATCTGGTTGAGTAACAACTGCTAGTACTTCATGTCCTTCATCTATTATCTTTTGCAAACATGGAACAGCAAACTCTGGCGTTCCCATAAATACGATTTTCATTTATCTCAACTCCTACTACTTTTCAATTTTATCTACAAATAGTATACCATCTAAGTGGTCTATTTCATGGCAAAATGCTCTAGCTAAAAGTTCTTCTCCTTCTATCTCAAACACTTGTCCATTTCTATTCATAGCTCTTACTTTAGCGTAATATGGTCTTGTAACTGGTCCACATTCATTTACGACACTTAAGCATCCTTCATCATCAGTTTGTGTTCCTGAAGTTTCTATTATTTCTGGATTTATAAGTTCGATTATTCCATCACCAATATCTATTACCGCTATTCTCTTTAATATTCCAACTTGTGGTGCAGCCAGTCCAACACCGTCCGCTTCGTACATAGTATCAGCCATATCATCTAATAATTGTATTATTTTTTCATCGATTTTATCTACAATTTTACACTTTTTTCTTAATACCGGTTCTCCTATTTGTACAATTTGTCTTAAAGCCATTTTATAACCCTCCTAAATTTTATAATACACTGTAAGGATTTATATCGATAGATATATTTATATCCTTATCAAAAACTATTTCGCGCTTAGTTATACATATATATTTTATTATACCCTTTAATAAATTTATTTCAATATCCTCATCTTTAAATAATATTTGCCATCTGTAATTTTGGTTTATCTTACTTATAGAACACTGATTTGGACCTAAAATAAAACTTAGATCTTCTATTCCTCTTTCATTTAGTAAATATGCTAAAGTATCATACATTTTTTTCGCATTTATCTCTACTAGTTTATTATTTTTACCACTTAATACTACACTTAACATATTGTTAAATGGTGCATAGTCAAATAGTTTTCTTATTTTTATTTCATCTTGGTAAAATCCTTTAAAGTCATAATTTATAGCATGTTTAATTGCATAGTGTTCTGTGTCATAAGTCTGAAGAATAACCTTTCCTTCTTGCTCAGATCTACCTGCTCTTCCTGAAACCTGTGTAATCAGTTGAAAAGTATTTTCTGCACTCCTAAAGTCAGGAAATTTTAAAATCATATCTGCTGATAAAATTCCTACCAAAGTAACATTATCAAAATCTAGACCTTTGCTAAGCATTTGGGTACCTATTAAAACGTCGGCCTCTTTATTTTTAAAACTATTTAATATTCTATCAAATGAGCCTTTCTTTGATGTTGTATCTCTATCTAGTCTTAAAACTCTCATGTTTGGAAATAAGCTTTTTATTTCTTCTTCTATCTTTTGAGTTCCAATTCCAAAAGGTTTAATATACTTGCTTTTACATTCAGGACATTCTTTAGGTATTTCTTTTTCATATCCGCAATAATGACACTTTCCTGTATTGCTTTTTTTATGATAAGTAAGTGATATATCACAATTTTCACACGTAAAGACATATCCACATTTTCTACAAGAAACAAAATTAGAATATCCTCTTCTATTTAAAAATAGAATAATTTGATTTTTATTTTTAACGGCTTCTTCCATATCAAGTTTTAATCTAGAACTAAATATACTTTTATTTCCTATCATTAGCTCATCCTTCATATCAACAACTTCAATTTTTGGCATAGGTTTATTATTTGCTCTTTTATTTATTTCAAGTAGCTTATATTTCCCATTAATAGCCTTATAATATTCCTCAATTGAAGGGGTTGCTGAACCTAAAACCAAAGAAACTTCTCTTTTTCTTGATATAAAGTTTGCAACTTCTATAGTATTAAATTTAGGATTTTTTTCAGACTTATACGCACTTTCATGAAACTCATCTATTATTATTACTCCTAAACTTGTAAATGGCATAAATAAAGCAGATCTAGCCCCGATTAATATACGTATTTTTCCCTCTTTTACTTGCTTATAAACATCATGTTTTTCACCCTCTGATAGTTGGCTATGAAAAACCCCAACTATATTTCCAAATTTATTTCTAAATCTAGATATAGTTTGTGGTGTTAATGATATTTCAGGTACTAACATCAAGCTGTCTAAGCCTTGATTTAACGCATTTTCTATTATTTCCATATAGACTTCTGTCTTTCCACTTCCTGTTACTCCATGGATCATATATGGCTTTTTATCCTCATTAAACATTTCTTGATTTATTAAATTAACAACTTTTTCTTGTTCTTCATTTAATTTTATATCTTTATGTTCCACAGAATATATTTGTTCAGGATTTCTATAAAAGTCAGTCTCTTTTATATTTATAATATTTTTTTCTTTTAATCCATTTATACTCTGTCTTGTTGCATTTGTATTTTCTAGTAGCTTGCCTAAATCAATTTCTTTAACATTTTTTATATATTCAAGTATCTCTTTTTGCTTACTTCCTAATCTTATTTTATTCTCTTTTAAATATACATCAATTTCTTCAGCTTGTTTGCTAAGTGAAATCATATAAACTTTTTTTTCATTTTTATGATCATTATATCTCCATATTACATTTACTACATTTAATTTTTTTAATTTATATATAATATTATTTAAGTTTGGTATTTTTTTTATCTTATCAATTCTAACTTCATTTTTATTTTCTTTTAAAGTATCTATTAATTTTTGTTCATTTTTATTTTCACTTGTATAGTTTTCATCTATAAGATTTATAACCTTATAATTATTTAATTTATATCCCTTGGGATAAAGTAAATTTATACAGTCAATATATGTACATAGATATTTATTTTTCATCCAAATTATTAAGTTTATATCATCTTTATTAAAAATTGGTTCTTCATCTAATAAGTCAGTAATCTTTTTAGTTCTTATATTCTCATCTACATAATCATCTATTTCAAAAACAAATGCTTCTACTGGTTTATTATACATACCAAAAGGAACTAATACCCTATGTCCAATACATATATTTTCACTTAAAAACTCAGGTATTTCATATGTAAATAAATTATCAGTGTGTGTAGAATTATTTCTTACTATAACTTTTGCATATTGCTTCATACTTTGACCTCTATTTTTTATTTTACCTACTTAATATCTATCATTTACAGCAAATGCAATCTTTATAAGTATCCTTTTAGATATAGCATTTATTTATAAATGAAAATTAAGCATCTATAATTAATATAGATGCTTACATGTTTAATAGAGTTTTTATCTTATCTAAGATAACATCTGCTACCTCTTCTTTTTTCATTTTAGGATACTCAGATATGATTCCATCTTTATCGATAACTTTAACGATATTAGTGTCAACTCCAAATCCTGCACCTTCTTGAGTCAAGTCATTTGCTACTATAAAATCTAAATTCTTTTTCTTGATTTTTCCTTTAGCATTTTCTAATAAATCATTAGTTTCCGCTGCAAAACCAACTAAAATCTTATCTTCTTTTATTTTCCCGATTTCTAGTGCTATATCCTTAGTTCTATCTAACTTTATACTTAAATCATCATCTGATTTTTTAATCTTCTTGTCAGAGTAGCCTTTAGGTTTGTAATCAGCAACCGCGGCACTCTTTATTACAACTTGATTATCTTTTATGTTTTCTAAAACAGCATTATACATATCTTCTGCCGATTCAGTTTTTATAAATTTTTTTAAGTTTTGAGGTGGTAATATATTTGTAGGTCCAGATATAAGAGTTACATCTGCACCTCTTTCTATAGCTTTTTTTGCTATAGAATAACCCATCTTACCTGTTGATCTATTAGTTATATATCTTACTGGATCTATACTCTCAACTGTAGGTCCTGCTGTTACTATTATACTTGTGCCTTTTAGGTCTTGCTCTACATTTAATAAACTAATTATTTTTTCAAATATAGTGTCTACAGATGCTAGTTTTCCTGATCCAACATCTCCACAAGCTAATCGTCCACTTTCAGGTTCTACAAATTCATAATTTAAATCTTTCAATATTTGTATATTTCTCTGTACTATAGGATTTTCATACATATTAGTATTCATTGCAGGTGCAACAAGAACTTTAGCTTTAGTAGCCATAACAGTCGTTGTTAGCATATCATCAGATATTCCATTTGCTACTTTTCCAATTACATTTGCAGTAGCAGGCGCTAATACAAATAAATCTGCTTTTTTTGCTAATGAAATATGTTCTACATCCCAAGTTTTAGGTGATTCAAACATATCTTCAACAACATAATTTTGACTTAATGTTTGAAACGTAAGTGGAGCTACAAATTCAGTAGCTGATTTAGTCATTATTACGTGAACATTTATTCCAGCTTTTTTTAGTTTACTAACTAAATCACAAGCTTTATATACAGCAATTCCCCCACTAACTCCTAAAACTACAGTTTTATCTTTTAACATGATATTACTCCTCTATTATGTTTTGAACTTGAGCTAAATGATGTTTAGCTTCTTCTATTTCTATTTCTTCTTCTGTAAGTTTTCTAAAACTTATTTTTCTATCTGCAACTTCTTGTGTTGCTAATGTAACAGGTTTTATTTGTTGATGCTTAGTTGTAGGAACATATGGTGTTGCTCCATCTATTAACTCTCTAGATCTTTTAGCTACAGTTACCACTAAATAGTATCTGTTATCAATTTGATTTAAAACTTCGTTTATTGACGGCTTTATCATTTTATAATTCCTCCTTAAATTTCTTTATTATACTATCTTTATATCTATAAACTTTATTTTTTTCAGCTGATATTATATGTTCTACCTCTTTAGCTGAAGTGTGTACATCTTTATTTATTATGAAATAATCATAATCTTTTATTTGGCATATCTCGTCAAGTGCAGATCCGAATCTTTTCTTTATTTGATCTTCTGTTTCTGTTCCTCTTCCAACTATTCTATTTTTTAACTCATCAAGAGATGGAGGAAGTATAAATATAAATACACCTTCTGGATAGACTTCTTTTATTTGTCTAGCACCTTGCATCTCTATTTCTAAAACTACATCATTTCCATTTTCTAAATTTTCTAATATGGCAGCCTTTGGTGTTCCATAGAAATTATCATATATTTGAGCATGTTCTAATAGCTCATTGTTATCTATCATTTCTTTAAACTTATCTTTAGTTACAAAGAAATAATTAACTCCATCTACTTCTCCTTCCCTAGGGCTTCTAGTAGTTGCTGAAACTGAAAGTTTAACATCCTTATTATTTTCTAAGAACTCTTTACATATAGTTCCTTTACCTGCTCCAGATGGTCCAGAAATAACTAATAATAAACCTTTCCTCTTCATCTATATCTTCCTTTCTAATTCTCTATATGCTCTTCTTTATCTATAAATCTATGTGCTACTGTTTCTGGTTGAACTGATGATAATATTATATATTGACTGTCAGTTATTATAACTGCTCTAGTCTTTCTTCCATAAGTAGCATCGATTAATCTTCCACTTTCTTTACTCTCTTGTATTAATCTTCTTATAGGAGCTGACTCTGGACTTACTATAGCAACCACCTTGTTAGCCATAACTACATTACCATATCCTATATTTATAAGGTTCATACTCATAAACATCTCTCCTATTCTATATTTTGTATTTGTTCTCTTATTTTCTCTAACTCACTTTTGATTTCTACTACTAAGTTAGTTATATTTAAATCTGATGACTTAGATCCTATAGTATTAGTCTCTCTATTCATCTCCTGTATTAAAAAGTCTATCTTTCTACCTATAGACTCATCTTTATGTATTGCCTTTTTCAACTGTGTAATATGACTTTTAAATCTTACTATTTCTTCTGTTATACTACACTTGTCTGCATATATAGCAACTTCTTGCGCTAATCTATTTTCATCTACAAGGCTTGGATTTTCTAGTATTTCGGCTATTCTACTATTTAATTTTTCTTTATATTCATTAACAACATTATATGAATACTTCTCTATATCTTCAATATAATCTTTTAATAAATCACATCTTGTATCTATATCATTAGAAAGCTTTATACCTTCTTCACATCTCATCTCTTTTAGATTTTTAAGACTCTCTTCTAAAGCTAATTTTAACATTTCCCATAATAAATCTGCATCTTCTTCTTTTTCTTCACATTTTATTATATCTGGAAACTTAGCAATATTCATAACAGTTATATCATCATTTAAATCAAATGTTGATTTTATGTTATTTAATATATTTACATATTGAGATGCTAACTTCTCATCAAATTTTAAGTTTACATCTTCACTACCTATTAAGTCAAGCTTTATATATAAATCTACTCTTCCTCTTTTAACATAATCTTTGACTATATTTCTTATTTTATCCTCTAAGAATGATATTTTTCTTGGTAGTCGTACATTTATGTCTACATACTTATGATTAATAGTTCTGCATTCTACTATAAAATGATAATTATCATTTTTATATTCGCCTCTTCCAAAGCCTGTCATGCTTATAGCCATTTACTATACCTCCAAAGTTCCTTCACATATTTTAACTGCATTTCCTATCATATATACGTCATCTAATATTTCTATCTTTACTGTTCCTCCTTCTGAACTTACATTGACTATATTATCAACCTTATCTAAATAATTAGCAACTATTACAGATGCAGTCATTCCTGTCCCACATCCTAAAGTATATCCACATCCTCTTTCCCATGTATATACTTTTATATTGTCTCTATCATCTATTTTTACAAAGTTAACATTAGTATTTTGAGGAAAAACTTTATTTTTTTCTATTAGTTCTCCATAACTATATATATCTTTTTTATTTATTTCATCTACAAATACAATAGTATGTGGAACCCCCATGAGTACAGAACTCACAAGAAATTCTTTATTATCTATTACTAGTTTTTCATTTATAAATACTTCTTTATCAGTGTTTACTGGAATGTTTTTTGGATTGAAATTTGCTTTTCCCATATTTACTCTTATGGTATTAATCTTATCATTGTATATATTTAAAGATATTTTCTTTACTCCGTCAAGTGTATATACAGTAAACTCATTTTCGTTTACTATATTATTATCATATACGAATTTACAAAAACATCTTAAACCATTTCCACACATATTAGCTCTTGATCCATCTGAGTTGTAATATACCATTTCGACATCACATACATCTGAATTTTTAACTACTAACAATCCATCTGCTCCAATTCCAAAATGTCTATGGCAAACTCTTTTAGCTAAATCTGAATAATCATTAGAATCTATATTATCAAATCTACCATCGATTGCTATAAAATCATTTCCGACTCCATGTAATTTCCAGAAGTTCATTTATATCCCCCCTATAAATTTGAATTCTTAGCTTATTATACAATATTTTGTTCATAAAAGGAAATTATATTAACTATAACCTATATATTATTTTAAACTATATTGCAAATATTATATTCACATTATTATGTATATGTGTAATAATCTACTTATCAATGAATTATGAAAGGAGTGATTTTATGGCATTCGATGGTTTAGTTGTTCATTCTATATCAAATGAACTTTCCAACAAATTAGTTGGTGGTAAAATAGATAAAATATATCAACCTGAAAATGATGAAATAGTTTTACATATACGAAATAACAAAGAAAATTTCAAGCTTGTACTTAGTGCTAGTGCTTCTAATCCTAGAATTTATATTTCTAGAAATTATAAAAAAGAAAATCCAATAAATGCACCTATGTTTTGTATGTTGCTTAGAAAATACATTCAAAGTGGAAATATAATAAGCGTATCACAAATTGGATTTGAAAGAATAATTAAAATAACTGTGGAGTCTTTAGATGAACTTAAGTCAAAGACTACCAAAGATATAATAATAGAAATAATGGGAAGACACAGTAATATAATATTAACTCATGAGGAAGATAAAATAGTAGATTCTATAAAAAGAATTCCTCCAAGTATAAGTAGAGTAAGACAAATATTACCTGGGGTTAAATATATATTACCTCCATCTCAAGATAAACTTAATCCACTTGATCATATATCTATATCTGAATTTGAATCTATAGTTAATAATTTTGATGGAAATATACAAAAATGTATATACTCAAGCTTCTTAGGCATAAGTCCTACAATAGCAAAGGAAATATGCTTTAGATCTAATATTGATTACTCTGCACCTATATCATCATTAAGTTGTGAAAATGTATTTAATATATACTCTAACTTTTCAAATCTAATGAATAATATAAAAGATAATAACTATAGTCCTTGCTTATCCATAGATCCTACTATAGATAAACTTATTGATTTTAGTTGTATTGATTTAACATTATTTAATAAGCTAAAAATGGTTTATGACGATAGTATGTCTTTTATAGTAGAAAGTTTTTATGCTAATAAAGATATTAAGGAAAGAATTAATCAAAGGGCATCAGATTTCAAAAAAAGTGTTTCTATTAAATTAGATCGATTATACAATAAGCTTAAAAAACAAGAAATAGAACTTAAGGAATCTGATAACGCTGAGTTTTACAAGGTTAAGGGTGAACTTATAACTTCTTATATTTATATTATTGAAAAAGGTATGTCCAGTGTAGATGTTCAAAACTTCTATGACCCTGAATTAAGTAATATAAAAATAGATCTTAATCCAAATCTAACTCCTTCTGAAAATGCTCAGAAGTACTTTAAAAAGTATAATAAGTTAAAACATGCTAAAAAAGAAATTACTGCTCAAGTTAAATTAAGTCTTGAAGAGATAAATTACCTAGAAAATATACTCTTGAGTATAGATAATTGTGATAATTTAGTTGAATTAGATGATATAAAAGAGGAACTTCAAAAACTTGGCTATATGAAGGGCAAAGTTAAGTCAAAAAAAGAAAAAACTAACGTAGGTACTAAACCAAATGAATTTGTATCTTCAGATGGTTTTACAATTTTAGTAGGTAAGAATAATAAACAAAATGATCTTTTAACTCTAAAAATAGCAAACAACGAAGACATATGGATGCATACAAAAAATATTCCTGGTTCACATGTAATAATTAAATCAGAAGGGAAAGATGTTCCAGATTCTACTCTTTTAGAAGGGGCAATGTTAGCTGCATTCTTTAGTAAATCTAGAATGTCTTCTCAGGTTCCAGTTGATTATACATTAAAGAAAAATATAAAAAAGCCTAATGGTGCTAAACCAGGTATGGTGATTTATGAAACTAACAGTACAATTTATGTAACTCCATCAGAAGAATTGGTTGTAAAATTAAAAAAACAGGGCTAAGCCCTGTTTTTTAATTTATATAAGTTGGGAATTAAGAACTGAAGATTCTTCTTTAATCTCTTCATTTTTAAATTCATCTTTATTTAAAACTCTATTTAATATAATTCCAACTATAGCTGCTAAGCTAAGTCCTGTTATCGTAACTGTCTTAGTTATAGGTATCCCTATTACTATACCTTTATTTCCTAAGTAAGTAGTTCCTAGTCCAATTATCATTATAGTTGCTATTATTATTATATTCTTTTTATTGCTTATACATTTACTATCATTTATAGTTTTCAATCCTACATAAGAAATCATAGAAAATAGCATTATACTTATTCCACCCATAACTTCTGTAGGTATACTTTGTAAAAAACCTCCAAATTTACTTACACAAGCAAGTACTATAGCGCAAACTGCTGTTCTTCTTAATATAGTTGGGTCATAGTTTTTAGTTATTGCAAGTACTGCTGTATTTTCTCCATAAGTTGTATTTGCAGGTCCTCCTAAAAATCCAGCTGCCATAGTAGCAAACGCATCTCCCATTAATGTTCTGTGAAGTCCTGGTTCTTCTATGAAATTCTTTCCAACTACTGTTCCGTTAGTTGTCATATCTCCTATATGCTCCATAAATACTGCTAAAACTACAGGAGCTATTAAAACTATTGCATCTAAGCTAAACTTAGGTAATCTAAAGTGTGGTATTTGTAAAATTGATGATCCACTCATTAATGATAAATCTACATTACCTAATATTAGTGAAACTATATATCCTATAGCTACTGCGATTATTATGTTTAACTGTTTTGCAAAGCCTTTACCAAATACATTTATAGCCACTGCCAATCCTAATGTTATTATAGCTACAATAAAATTGTTTGATGCCATATCTATAGCTGTAGGTATTAAGTTTAAACCTATAACAGCTATCATAGCTCCAACAACTTGAGCTGGGAAGTATTTTTTTATTTTTGCTACTCCAACTTTTTTTATTATAAGTGCCATTACTAGGTATATAAGTCCTGCAATAATTATACCCCCTTGAGCATATGCTAAGTCTCCATTATGAGCTTCTTTAGCTGCTAATATAACTGGTATAAATGCAAAGCTTGAACCTAAAAACGCTGGTACAACTCCTTTTGTACATGCATGGAATATTAATGTACCAATTCCTGCACAAAATATTGCAACCGAAGGATCAAAGCCTGTTAAAATCGGAACTAATACTGTAGCTCCAAACATAGCTAATAAATGTTGTAATGATAAAATTGTTTTTTTCATAAAAAAACCTCCCTATTTTTAGTTTGGGAGAAATAATTCTCCCTTTTTCAGCATCTCTGTACTGATTTAAAAGGCATTAACCTTATATAATTTTATGTTATTATTCGTTTATAGTTACTGAATCTTGTTTATCAATTTCATCTAACATAACCGAAATTATCTCATGTCTTGATGTTGGAACATTCTTCCCAACATAATCTGCTCTTATAGGTAATTCTCTGTGACCTCTATCTACTAATACTGCTAATTGAATTGCATTAGGTCTACCTACATCCATTATTGCGTCTAAAGCAGCTCTTACAGTTCTACCTGTATATAATACATCATCCACTAGAACCACAACTTTATTATTTATATCAAAGTCAATACTTGAACCATTTATTACTGGATCAACATCAATTTCTTTTAAATCATCTCTGTATAGAGTTATATCTATTTGACCTGTGTTTATAGCTACACCTTCTATACTCTCAATTTTCTTTGCTATTCTATTTGCTATAGGTACTCCCCTAGTTTTTATTCCTACTAAAACTACATTTTCAATACCTTTATTTCTCTCTATAATCTCATGACTTACTCTTGTTATAGCTCTTGATATAGCTTTTTCATCCATTAATTGAGCCTTTTCTTTCATTAAAATCCTCCTTCAAAATAGGTAAATAAAAAGCTTCTTGCCAAAGACAAGAAGCTATAGTTAGCCTGTATAACACATAAAATCATGTGTAAACTTTCTTGCCTTGCAATTTCTCTGAATCGCTTAAAGGTAAATATCATTTATATCATTATATAATAGTAGTAATATTTTCTCAACTAATTTTATTTAATTTTCCTAATTATATTTTTAAAATTATCTGGTAATTCTGAATCAAATTCTACATATTCTTTTGTCGATGGGTGAATAAATCCAAGTTTTTTAGCATGTAGAACTTGTCCTTTTATTCCAAATTTGTTAGACTTTGGACCATAAACAGGATCTCCTAAAAGAGGATGATTTAAAGATAGTGCATGAACTCTTATCTGATGTGTTCTTCCTGTTTCAAGAGTTGCTTTAACATGTGTATAATTTTTAAACCTTTCTATAACTTCAAAATGAGTTACTGCATTTTTACCATCTTTTACTACAGCCATTTTTAGTCTATCTTTAGGGTTCCTACCTATAGGTTTATCCACAGTTATTTTATCTTCTTTTATTACTCCATGGCATATAAATTCATACTCTCTTGTTATAGAGTGATCTTTTAACTGCTCTGCTAAACTATTATGTGCATTGTTATTTTTAGCAATCATTAAAAGTCCAGAAGTGTCTTTATCTATTCTATGAACTATTCCTGGTCTTATAACTCCATTTATAGATGATAGATTATCTCTACAATGGTATAAAATTGCATTAACCAATGTATTTTCATAATTTCCTGGAGCAGGATGAACAACCATGTCTTGTGGTTTATTTACTATAAGTACATCACTATCCTCATATACTATATCTATAGGAATATCTTGAGCTTTTACTTCTAAATCTTTTGGCTCAGGTATTTCTATAACTACATCATCATCTTCTTTAACTAAGTATTTTGCTTTTTCTATCTTTCCATTAACACTAACTTTTTTTTCTTTTATAAGTTTTTGTATATAACTTCTAGACATATCACCTAACTGAGCTGATAAGTATACATCTAGCCTATCGCCTTCCTCTTCTTCTATAACTAAAAATTGTCTTTTTTCTTCCATATCTTCACCTACTTGTCATTTTCAAAAAATATAATATATACACATAGCAGTATTGTCCCAACTACTACAAAAACATCTGCTACATTAAATACATAATCCCAGATTACTCTAAAATCAAAGTAATCTACTACAAATCCCAATCTTATTCTATCTATTAAATTTCCTAACGCTCCTGATATTATAAGAATTATTGCTGACTTACCTAAGATATTTAAATCTTTTTTATATAAATAATATAAACCAAAAACACAAGCTGCAATAGCAACTACTATAAATATAATTTGATTATTTTGGAACATTCCAAAAGCTGCTCCTCTATTTTCAACATATGTCAAATGAAATATATTTTTTATTATAGGTATACTTCCAATATTGGCTAAATAATTCACAGCTAAATATTTAGATATTTGATCTATCGCTATAAGTCCTATTATTATTAATATATATAACAATAAAATTTCCTCCTTGTAATATTAATCTATTCTTTTATTATATAGATTAATATTACAAGGAGCAATATAGATTATAAATCAAAATAAGATAGAGAATTCTCTATCTTATTTTAATTAATTATTTATTTTGTAATTTCAGGTATAGTTACAAACTCATAACCTAAGCTTTGCATTTTTGGTATTATTTTTTCTAAAGCTTGTATAGTTTGTGATTTATTATTTCTGATTTTATTATAATCATGAAGTAATATTATTGTTCCATTTTCTGCTTTTTCTTCAATAGTTTTTACAATATTATATACTCCAGGGTTACTCCAATCTTTAGTGTCTAAATCTGACCATAAAACAACTTTCATATTATTTGACTTTATCATATCAAATAATGTTTCATTTATAGCTCTATATGGGGGTCTAAATAATGTAGGTTCTTTTCCTATTTCTTTTTTTATTATTTCTTGAGTTTCCCTTATTTCTTTTCTTATCTGTTCATTAGAACTTTTACATATATTTATATGAGTAAAAGTATGATTCCCAATTTCATGGCCTTCTTCATATGCCCTCTTTACAATTTCTGGATTCCAAACTACTTTTTGCCCTACTACAAAAAATGTAGCTTTTGCATTGTATTTTTTTAATATATCTAATATCTGAGGCGTAAAATCTTCATCTGGACCATCATCAAATGTCAAAGCAATCATCTTTTTATTTTCATTCCCTTTTTTAATAATAATATCTCCATATTTTTTAGATATATTATTATTTATCATTGCTTTTTGTTTAGTTCCTATTTCAAACTTGTTAAAAATATCAATATTATAAAATAAAGTCACTAACATAAATGCAGATACAGCGTATATTAGTACTTTTTTCATAATTTTCCCTCTTTTCTTTATAAGTCATTACCTCTCATGTCTCTATTCATATTAACTAAATCTTCTACTACCTTTGTATATAAGTTTGGCCCACTAAAATTGTCTTTTACGCTAACACTTTCTATATTATTTACTGGTCTGTCATCTTCTTTTGCACATTTAGCACATAATCTTGTTTCAGGAATAAATTCTAATCTTTCTTCATCTATACATTTATTGCAGTTCTCACACTTTCCATAACTTCCATTTTCCATTTTATATAAGGCATTATCTATTTCATTTAATTTGAATTTTTCATGATTAGTTAAACTATTTTGCATTTCTTGCATATAAACTTCAGTTCCCATATCTGCTAAATGATTATCATAACTTGATAATTCACCTGATGTAAATTTTTCACTAGTATGTTGCACAGAGTTTCCAAATAAAGTATTATCCTCCATCTCGGAAACCAGTTTTATTATATTATTTTTTTCATTTAACAAATTATTTTTGTATTTATTTATGTCCATAATAACCTCCTTTATTTTCTTCTATATTTATCAACTATATCTAAAAATTCTGCTAAATAAGCTCCTATTATAGGAAGATTAACCCATTTAGATATAAAATATATAAATATAGCTGTTAAAATACTAAAACCTATAGCCTGTCCAAAGCCCTTTCCTATTCCTGCTATAAAATTTGTAGTAAACATCCTCCGTCTACTATCTGTTAAAATCATAAATTCTCTAATTCTACTTCTCTCAATGATATACATCAAATCATCTAGTTTATTATTTACAACATTAAGAGTTCTTAAATAAACTGGATCATTTTCATCCCCATGTATTTTTTTATCAATATCCTTCATGTTAATAACCTTAATTATCATTTTATTTCCAGTTCTATATTTTTTCAAAACTCTACACATCCTAAATTCATATAAAAATATTCTACAGTTTTTAGTATGCTAAATTTTATATTTTAAATGCAAAAAAGCCCTATAAATAGGGCTTTTTAAATTTGGATTTAAAGGAATTTTTTCTCAATTAATCCTACTTTCTTATATACTTTTCTAAGTGTTTTTCTTGCTTGATATTCTGCTTTTTGAGCACCTTGAGCATAAATATTTTCTAAATAATCTTTATTAGCTAATAAATACTCATATTTTTCTCTTAATGGTTTTAATGTTTCTATTATAACTTCAGATACATCATTTTTAAAGTCTCCATATCCTCTACCTTCATACATTGAAACTATCTCTTCTACAGATTTATTATCTAATTTAGAGTATATATCTAAAAGATTTTTTATACCTGGCTGTTCATCATTATATTGAACTATTCCTATAGAATCCGTTACACTTCTTTTTATTTTTCTTCTTATGGTATCTTCATCATCTACTAGTAAAATATATGCATTTTCATTTTCATCTGATTTACTCATTTTTTTAGTAGGTTCTTGTAAGCTCATAACTCTTGCTCCAGCTTTTGGTATATATGGTTCTGGAACTTTAAATGTTTCACTATATCTATTATTAAATCTATTTGCTAAATCTCTTGCTAGTTCTAAATGTTGTTTTTGATCTTCTCCAACCGGCACTAAATCTGTTTGATATAATAATATATCAGCTGCCATTAAAACAGGGTACGTAAATAAACCTGCATTTAAGTTTGCCTCACTTTTTTGAGATTTATCCTTAAATTGAGTCATTCTACTTAATTCTCCCATATAAGTCATAGTGCTTAGTATCCACATAAGTTCTGTATGTGCACTTACATGAGATTGAATGAAAATAGTGTTTTTCTCAGGATCTAGTCCACTAGCTAAATATTGAGCTAATAATTGCATAGTATTTGCTCTTAAATTTTTTGCTTCTTGAGGTACTGTTATTGCATGTAAATCAACTACACTATAATAGCAATTGAAATTATCTTGTAGCTCATTCCAATTTTTTATAGCACCTAAGTAATTACCTAACGTTAACTTACCAGATGGTTGAGCTCCACTAAATATTATCTTTTTATCACTCATAATTGCCTCCTATAAATTTTTTAACATTCTAAGTACTATATCTTTAGAGTTATGAGCTGCTTGCCCTACAAATTCTTCATAAGTAACATCAGCACTTCCATCAGCTTTATCAGACATAGCTCTTATTACTACAAATGGAGTATGATTCACATAGCAAACATGTGCTATAGCAGCTCCTTCCATTTCTCCACAGTAACCATTAAACTCTTTTACTAGCTCATCTTTTAATTCTTTATTACTTATAAAAATATCTCCACTTAATACTCTTCCTTTTAAAACTTTATGAGTCTTAATTTCCTTTTTAGAAGATTCATAAGCTGCATTTATTAATTTTTCATCTGCTACAAATATAGAGTTATCCATTCTTGGAATCATACCCTTTTTATCTCCAAATACAGTTGTATCAAAGTCATGTTGTATAGCATCTGTTGAAATAACTATGTCATATACATCTAATTCATTATTTAAAGCTCCTGCAACTCCCGTATTAACAACTGCATCTACTTTAAATTCACTTATTAAAATTTGAGCACATAATGCAGCATTTACTTTACCGATTCCACATCTAACTAAAACAACTTCTTTTCCTTCTAATTTTCCCACATAAAACTTTAAACTAGCTTTTTCTATTGTTTCTTCAATGTCCATTACATCTCTAAGTATATCTACTTCCTCATCCATTGCACCTATTATTGCTATTTTATTCATAATTTATTTCCTCCTATGTTTTTCTATATTAAAAAATCCGCCCTAAATAAATAGGACGGACAATTTTTCCGCGGTACCACCTAAATTATATATACATTTTTTGTACATATCACTTAATTTTCCTGCTATAACGTGCAGTCACGATATCGGCTACTATTTAGTTTTCACCGAATTCCTCCAAGGCCCATTCATTAAATATATTTTTGTTAAGTTCTCAGCATCCTTAACTCTCTGTATTAAATAGTAATTTAATTACTCTTCCTCTTCTTAGGATTTTATATTTTTATAATTATTTATTTTATATAATATGTTTTAATAATTAAAAAGTCAACCACTTAATTTGAAAAATAAAAAAGAGTAAAGAAAATTTTCTTTACTCTTTCTATATTTTATAAGAAAAATTGAGTTCCTGGTCCTATTGGAATTCCTGTTAAAGCCCATATTATAGCAAATATAGTCCAACCTATTAAAAAGGCCATAGAAATTGGCATCATCATACTCATTAAATTTCCAACACCAAAATCTTTTTTATATTTTTGACCAAATACAACTATAACCCCTAAGTAGTTCATTAATGGAGATATTATGTTAGTAGATGAATCTCCTATACGATACATTAACTGAACTCCTGCTGGTGAAAATCCTGCAACCATTAGCATAGGTACAAATATAGGTGCTAAAAGTCCCCATTTTGATGAAGCTCCACCCATAAATAAATTTACGAATGCAGTTAAGAATATAAATGCAACCATTAGTACTATAGACATAAACATATTTCCTTCTGGAATTAATGAAACTAAATCTGCCCCTAGAGATGCTACTAATACTCCTAAATGAGAGTCATTAAAATAGTTTATAAATTGTGCAACAAAGAATAATATAACTATTATAGGAGCCATATCAGCCATTGCTTTACACATAGCAGGAACTATATCTGCACTCTTTTTAAACTTACCTGACTTAAATCCATATACTAATCCACTTATAGCAAATATAACAAACATTAACATGATTACCATATCGCCTTTAAAGAATATCGAATCTAAGAAGCTATCTACCATATTAAAAGTAGCTGTGCCATCTGAGTTAACTACCCATAATCCAACGTTAGTAGATAAATCTCCAGCTAAAGGTATTTTATTGCCTGTATCTATAGGTAATGCCGCTAATACTATAAGTCCTATAACTAACAATAATATCTTATTTGTAAACTTATATGCGTCTTTTTCTTTTTGAGTTATTTCATGATCAGCTTCAACATCAGCTTCTTTTTTATTATAAGTCCCTAATCTTGGCTCTACAAATTTATCAATTACTATTGTTCCTAATATTATAATTACAAGAGTTGATCCCATCATGAAAAACCAGTTACTTGTTACTGAAAGTCCTCCAGCTAAACTACTTCCTACCATTGCATCTCCAGTTTCTGCTGCTGCTTGAGTAAAAGGTAATAATAAAGCATCAGTAGAGCTTACAAAAAGATTTGCACTAAATCCACCTGAAACCCCTGCAAAACCTGCTGCCAGACCGACTAATGGGTGTCTTCCTAATGTATAATACATCAATGCTGCCAGAGGTATTAAAACAACATACCCTGCATCTGATGCCATATTAGACATAACTCCTAAAAATATAACTACTGGTGTTACTAATTTAGAAGGTGTAGATGAAACTATACTTTTCATAGCCATAGATAAATATCCACTTTGATCCATAAGACCTATAGCTAGCATGATTATAAGTATAGTCCCTATAGCGTACATATTCATAAAATTAGATATTGCAGTTCCAATTACATAAGATAATCCATTGGAATACCTCTCTGCTACAGTAGTTCCATTAGCTCCAACCTTTAAAACTTCTATTGGTTCTTGCCCTAATAAATTGTTTATTGGGAAATCTCCTAAAGGTGTTTTCGCTACCACTCCAAACGAACCTAAAATTGCCGACAGTACCAATACAAATGCTGCTATATACATAAACATAAGTACTGGATGAGGCAATTTATTTCCAAGCTTTTCTATAAAATCCATAAAAGCTTGAACTTTTGTTTTCTTTTTACTTGTTGCATTCATTCATTAATCCTCCCCTGTTGTCTTTTTTTGATACTTTTCCATTTTAACATATCAGGCAAACATTTTCATAAATTTTAGAAAAGTTCTTATTTTTTATTATTTTCGATATTTTTCGAGTTTTTTCACATATTTTTTTTAGGAGTTTTATATCAAATACTTTTGTTTTTTAAGTTGTATACAATATTATTTCCATATATTTGAATATTTCATTTAATAAATTGCATAAAATAAAAAATCCCTAGAATATTCTAGGGATTTTTATTAAAATTCATTATTTTTTTATAACCTTAATTCCAGTCATATGGTCATTTAAGTTATGTTTTTCTATACTTTCATCTTCTACTCTATTTATTTCTAAAGCTAATGTTTCTGATTTTATATAATCAGAGTATTCATTTATTGCTTTAGCTATTTCATCATCTGAACAGTAATCTATTACTATATTATCTAATACATCAAAATCATTAGATTTTCTTAATTGCTGTACTTTTGATATAAATTCTCTTGCATATCCTTCATTTATTAATGTCTCATTTAAAGTTGTATCTAATATTACAAATAAGTTATTTTCCATAGTAACATTAAATCCTTCTTTAGCTGATATATTTATTAATACATGATCTTTATTAAAGTTAAATTCTTCTCCATCTATATCAACAGCTATAGATTCTCCAGCTTCTAATTTAGCTACAACTTCACTTGCATCAAGTTTATTTAAAGCTCCTGCAAAGAACTTCATTTTTGCTCCAAGTATTGGTCCTAATACTTTAAAGTTTGGCTTTAATGTAAAGTTCATGTATTCTCCTAAATCTTTTGCAAATACAACCTCTTTAACATTTAGCTCTTCTTTTATTAGGTCTACAACATCACTTATAGTTTCTTCGTATTTACCATCTACTAAAACTTTTTGTATTGGTTGACGAACTTTTATTCTTGTCGCTTCTCTTGAAGCTCTTCCTAATGTAACTAAGTTTTTAACTAAATCCATTTTCTCTTCTAATTCATTATCTATTAAATCCATATTAGCTTTTGGATAAGTAGATAAATGAACTGATTCTTCATTAGTTAAGTTTCTATAGATTTCTTCAGCTATAAATGGTGTAAATGGAGCTATTAACTTACAAAGTTCTGTTAATATTTCATAAGTTGTATTATAAACTGATTTTTTATCTTCAGTTAATTCTGTAGCCCAGAATCTTCTTCTTGAACGTCTTATATACCAGTTTGATAAATCTTCATTTATAAACTCTTGTATCATTCTTACAGTTTTATTTAATTCAAATATTGCTAAGTTTTCTTCAACTTCTTTCTTTAAGTTATTAAACTTAGATAATATCCATCTATCAAGTTCTGGTCTTTCTTTGTATTCAACAAAGAATTCAGAAGGATTGATTTCATCAGTATTTGCATATAGTGTAAAGAAATTGTATACATTTTTCATAGTTCCTAAGAACTTACTTTGAACTTCTTTTAATCCATCTACATCAAATCTTGTTGGAGTCCATGGTGGTGATACATATAATAAGTACCATCTTAGGGCATCTGCTCCATATTGATCAAATAATTCAAAAGGATTTACTGTGTTTCCTCTTGACTTACTCATCTTCTTACCTTCCTTATCTAATACTAGGTCGTTAACTAACACTCTCTTATATGGAGCTTTTCCTGTAACGAAAGTAGATATAGCAAGTAATGAATAGAACCATCCTCTAGTTTGGTCTATTCCTTCACAGATGAAATCTGCTGGGAATAACTCATCAAAGTTTTCCTTATTTTCAAATGGGTAGTGATGTTGTGCAAATGGCATTGATCCACTATCAAACCAACAATCTATAACGTCTGTTACTCTTGTCATAGTTCCACCACACTTTTCACACTTAAAGTGTATATCATCAACGTATGGTCTGTGTAATTCTATAGTTTCTGGATCTATATTTTCTATAGCTTTTTCAGCTAATTCTTTTCTAGATCCAACAGATTCTTTATGTCCACATTCACATTTCCATATATTAAGTGGAGTTCCCCAATATCTACTTCTAGATATAGCCCAGTCATTTAAGTTTTCTAACCAGTTGCCAAATCTTCCTTCTCCAACAAAGTTTGGATACCATTCAACAGTTTTATTATTAGCTATTAATTGATCTTTTAACTTTGTCATTTCTATATACCAGCTTGGCTTAGCATAGTATAAAAGTGGAGTTTGACATCTCCAGCAGTGTGGATAGTTATGAGCTACTTTTTCTTTACCGAATAATTTATTCTCTCCGTGTAACCATTTTATTATCTCAACGTCTACTCCATCTTCCATTACAAATTTACCTTCCCATGGAGTAGTTGTAAATTTACCTGCTTCTGAAACTGGTTGTAATACTGGAAGATCATACTTTCTACCTAAGTTGTAGTCATCTTCACCAAAGGCAGGTGCAGTATGAACTATTCCTGTACCATCTTCAGTTGTTACATAGTCACCACATGTTATAAAGAATGCTTTTTTATCAGCTTCAACAAATGGCATTAATTGCTCGTATTCAATATACTCTAAGTCTTTACCTTTTAATTCTTCTATAACTTCGTAGTCTTCTCCTAAAACTTTATTAGCTAAAGCTTTAGCTACATAGTAAACTTCATCATTTTGTTTAACTTTTATATAGTCTATTTCAGGTCCTACAGTTAATGCTACGTTTGATGGTAGTGTCCAAGGTGTTGTTGTCCATGCTAGGAAATATTCATCAGCATCTTTTCTCTTGAACTTAGCTATTACTGTATTGTTCTTTATTTCTTTGTATCCTTGTGCAACTTCATGAGATGCAAGACCTGTTCCACATCTTGGACAATATGGAAGTATCTTATGACCTTCATATACAAATCCTTCTTTATTAAACTTATTTAATATCCACCATACAGATTCTATATAATTGTTGTCTAGAGTTATATATGGATTATCTAAATCTATTTCATAAGCCATTCTTTCAGTCATATCTCTCCATTGCTTTTCAAATGTAAAAACTGACTCTCTACATTTCTTATTAAATTTATCTATTCCATAAGCTTCTATTTGTTGCTTATCAGATAAACCTAATTCTTTTTCAACTTGTATTTCAACTGGTAATCCGTGTGTATCCCAACCAGCTTTTCTTTTTACTTGGTATCCATTCATAGTTTTATATCTACAAACAGAATCCTTAAGTGTTCTAGCTATAACGTGATGTATTCCAGGATTTCCATTTGCTGTAGGAGGTCCTTCGTAGAATACAAAACTTGGATCATTTTTTCCTTTTTCTAAAGTTCTCTCTAATATATTTATGTCATCCCAGTACTTTGATACTTCAGCTTCAGCTTCTTTTACAGAAGAATCCACTAGAGACTTAAATTTAGTCATTCTAATCCACCTTCCTTTTTTATTTTAAATTTTTACATAAAAAAACCCGCCCCGAAAAGGGACGAGTTATTACTCGCGTTACCACCCTAATTTTACATATGCAAATAATACATTACATATGTAACACTCTTTCAATATAACGGTTTTTAACCGGCACAGCTTAATAGTTTTATCGTTCAGCCTGCAGCTTAGGAGTGATCTTCACCTTTATAAATTTATTGGTTCTCAGCCTTTCCCAACTCTCTGTGAAATTATCTAAAGACTACTCT
Organism: Paraclostridium sordellii; assembly: GCF_000953675.1. Classification (NCBI taxonomy): domain Bacteria; kingdom Bacillati; phylum Bacillota; class Clostridia; order Peptostreptococcales; family Peptostreptococcaceae; genus Paraclostridium; species Paraclostridium sordellii. Next base: position 2,781,645 of record NZ_LN679998.1, read on the forward strand.
CTCCATCATAGCTTTTAATTATTAATATATTATTGTATATGTATGAAATTTTATAATACTTTATCAAAATAGTCAATATTTTTTTATTCTAAAGCATCTGATAACTCTTTTTGTAATTCATCTATTTTCTCTACACTTTTTTCATCAATATCAGAGAATATATCATCAACACTTCTTATTTCATCTTCTAATAATGATTTAAACTTATTTCTAAATATTTTAAATTCCTTAACGATAGAATCATACTCTTTTCTTATTTCTATAACTCTATTATTAGCTTGTTCAATTATTTGTCTAGATCTAAGTTCAGCTTCTTCAACTATTATTTTTGCTTTTTTATGAGCTGCACTACAAGTATCTTCTGCTGCAGTTTGAGCTGTTATAAGTGTAGCCTTTAAAGTTTCCTCTATATTTTCATATTTATTAATTTGATCATTATACATTCTTATTTTTTCTTTTAAATCTGCATTTTCTCTGTATAAATTCTCAAAGTCTTCTTTAACTATATCTAGGAATTCGTCAACTTCATCTTCTCTGTATCCACGTATTCCTTTTTTAAACTCTTTATTTTCAATTTCTACTGGAGTTAACATATATTCCCCTCCTATAATATTATTTTCGCTTTAACCTTTATTTTTCCTTTTTTAGTTATATCTCCTATATCGGTTATTATAGTTCTACCTTTACCTCTTACAGATATAAGTGAATCTTTTTTAATTATCTTAGATGGAGAATCTATTTTTTCATAATCTACAAATACCTTTTCAGCATTTATAAACTTTAAACTCTCCTGTCTAGAGATATTGTATATTGAACTAATTACACAATCTAATCTTTCTGATGAAATAGTTCCAGAAACTTCTTTGAACTTAGGCTGTGATTTTATTATCTCACTTAATTGTATTTCTTTAACTTCTACATTATTTCTTGAAACTTTATTTAAATTTATAGTTATAAAATCAGATATATCTTTATTTACTATAACTTGGCAAAAGTTATCATGTATATTTATATCTCCAATTTTTTCTCTTTTTATACCTAAATTGAGTAGTGCGCCTAAATAGTCTTTATGTTTTATTTCTTTAAATTTAAAATTCCCCTCAATTTGCAATGCTTTAACCGGCGATTCTATGTCCTCATATTCCATATAATAAGGGTATATACATATTAAACTTCTTTCAGCCTCATCTATTCCTCCATCAACAGTATACTTTATATCATCAAAGCTATTTAATATAGATATAGCATTTTTTATTTCGTATGGATTTAAAAAATCAGTGTATCGAACATCATAATTTTTTATAGATGAGTATGCTTTGTCTATAACCTTATACATCTTATTCTTAAGATCAATGTCTTTTATATAATTTGTAAGTGTAATTTTGTCCATTTTATAATCCTGTATATGCTACTAAAATATGTAACCTATAATCATTCTTATAAATTGTATTGCAAATATAGCAATTATTGGAGAAAAATCAATAGGTCCTTCAAAATATCTATTCATTAAATTTCTTATAGGTCCTTCTATAGGCTCCGTTAACATTCCAATTACATCATATGCTTTGGAATCAATCGCCCCTGGAATCCAACTCATAATTGCTCTTATTATTATTGCATATTGAATTATGTCAGTTAAAACAAGTACAGAGTATTTTATCATAATACTACTACTCCTTTTTATTTATTTTGCCATGGGAAAAATGCTTTACTTTCTAATTCTTTTTTCATGTTTGCATCAATATCCACATTATTTGGAGCTAGTATAAATATAGCTTTAGAAACTTTTTGTATACTTCCATCTAAAACATATACAGCTCCATTCATAAAATCAAATATAGATTTACGTGTAACTGCATCATCTAAATTTTCTAAATTAACTATAACAGCTCTTCTTTGCTTTAATTGGTCTGCTATAGACGTAACTTCTTCATATTTTTTAGGCTCTACTATAACTACCTTCATTTGACCTGCTGTATGTATATTAACTATTTTATTGCTTTTAGGTTGAGCTATAGCCCCTACATTACTACTTAACTCTTCGTCTATTTCTACTTCTTCTTCCATTTCTTCTAACTCTTCATCCATGAAATCATCTTCTACTTCATCAGTCATCCAATCTTTTATTTTACCTATGAATCCATTGCCCATTATTAATCTCCTCCATTACATTTTATTTTATTTTATTTGTTATAATTTCTTTGTCCAAATATAGAAGTTCCTACCCTTACAAATGTAGCTCCTTCTTCAACGGCTATCTCAAAATCATTACTCATACCCATAGATAATTCATCCATAGATATATTTTCTATATTTTCTTTATCTATTTTTATAGCTAAATCTTTAAGCCCTTTAAATACAGATCTTACTAACTCTTTATCATCTGTATTTGGAGCCATTGTCATAAGTCCTTTTATTCTTATATTTGGATAATTTTTTGCTATAGTTTTTACAAAATCAATTGCATCTTCTTCAAGTATTCCGTGTTTACTTTCTTCTTTTGATATATTAACTTGAATTAAACAATTTATTGTTTTTCCTATTTTCTCAGCTCTTTTCTGAATTTCATCACAAAGAGATAATCTATCTATTGAGTGTATCATATAAACCTTATCAATTATATATTTTACTTTATTAGTTTGTAAACTTCCAATAAGGTGCCAATTAACATCATCACCTATTGTTTCAAATTTTCTTGCTAGTTCTTGAGGTTTATTTTCGCCAAAATCTGTGGCTCCAGAATTTATAGCCTCTTTAATAGCATCTACATCTACAGTTTTGCTTACAGCTATTAAGGTAACCTCTTCTTTATTCCTATTTGATAATTCACAAGCTTTATCAATTTTATTTTTTATATCGATCATATTACATTTAATATTATCCATTTAATCACCTGCTTTTATAAATCCTTTTTTTAATTTGGGATTTAATATTATTTCATCATAAATTTTTATAGTATTTACTCCATTTATATCATTTTTATAATGGTCTATAACTATATATTCTTCACTTTCATATAAAGTTCCTTTAAGTTCTACAAATTTTGCATCTCCAGTCTCAGATACTATATATACACCTTTTTTTCCATCTAAATTAACAACAGCTGTTTTAGGAACTTTTAAACCTTCTATTGACTTATATATTATATCAAATTCTTTTATTCTTGTATCGTAAATTTCAACATTTTGTTCACTTATCTCAAGTATAACTATATATTGTTTTCCCTCTTTATATATATCATATACTTTGCTATTTATTTTTTCAATGTCGCTACTTAAAATAATTTTTTGACCGATTTTAATTTTTTTAATTTCTTCTTCATTACAACTAATTGCTACAAATTGTTTTAAATTATTTATTATTCGTGCTATTGGTTCCCCTTTATCTAACTTCTTTTCTTTACTTATATCTTTATAGTTATTTTTTGTCCCCTCAATATCTTTTATTTTTATTTGATTAAGATTATCAAAGTTAAACTTTTCTTCATTCCCATCAAATTGATAAGAAACTACACCTGAATTTTTAGACTTAAATACTTCTGTGTTTTTATCAATTAAATTAGTAACTTCTTTTTCTTGAACCTGTTTGTTTTTTAATGACTTATCATTTAAATCACTATTTATTAAAAGATTTTTATCATCTATTAGTTTATTAATTTTTTCTATTTGACCATATACATCTATATTTTCATTTAACAACTCTATTTGTAGTTTTTGAGATAGTAAACTTATTTCTTTGTTTATATTCTCAATATCTTTTTTTATAAACGCAGTATCACCATTCTCTATACTAGATATATCGTTTTTGATGTTTTTTAAATTCTTTAAATCATCATTGCTAATATTATTACTATATACACAAGCTATATCTTCTTTTTTCTTAACTCTATCACCATCTTTTAAATAGTACTCTACTTTGCCATCAAAGTTAGAATTGATTACATACTCATCTCTAATTATTAACCCTTTTTTATTAAAACTTTCCTCTACCATTTCATTTTTTAAAGTAAGAGTTTTAGTAGTGGTTTTTCCTAGCAAAATTACCACATTTGAAACTATATAAATAAATATAAATAATAAAATAATTCTATTATATTTCAACCTTATTTTTTTCAATATTTATCCCCCTCTACCAATTCCTATATATCTATTTCTTCAGTTTAAATGCAACTCCTTTAAAATACTTTTTTATAAATTAAAAGAGTACATACAAATTTGTATGTACTCTTTTAATTTATAAAATTATAGTAATTATATTTGAGCATCCATCATTTATTATTTTTTGTAGAGTTTTTTGTATTTTTGTTCTAACATCTTCTGGCATCATGTATAACTTACTTTGTAATTGATCCTTTACTAGATCATGCAATGATTTACCAAATAAATTATATTCCCATATTTCATTAGGATTTTCTTCAAATCCTTTAAGTAGACTCTCTAGCATTTCCTTTCCTTGTTGCTCAGTTCCTACCCCCGGAGATATTTCTGTTGATATGTCAGCTTTAATCATATGAATTGATCCAGCTTTTGCTCTTAATCTAACTCCATATTGCTTACCTTGTTTTACTATTTCTGGTACATCTAATGTAAGCTCATCTATAGTAGGAGCAACAAGTCCATAACCTTTTTCTCTTACATCTATTAATGCTTGCTCAACTTTTTCATACTCACTACTAACTCTCGATAGTCTAGTAACTAGATTTAATAATTCATATTCTCCATCTATTTTAAATCCACTTTTCTCTTCAAGAACATTATAAAATAAATCTTTTTTAGTTCCTAAATTTATACTTATTACACCTTCACCTAACTCAACATTATCAACTTGAGTTTCTTCTAAAAAGTCTAGTTCTTCAAATCCTGCTATTATATTATTTACATCTCTTATAACTCCTACATCATTTATACTTTGTTTTATAGATTCTATTATATTATTTTTTATCCAGTGATTTTTCTCTAGACCTTCTATCCATTTAGGGAAGTTTATATTTATTTCATTCACAGGAAAATCATATAATACATTTTCCATAACTTCTTCTATATCATCCTCATCCATAGCCAAAACATTTAGTGGTATTACTGGCTTATCATATTTTTCTTCCATTTCTCTTTTTAATTCTAATGTTTCTTCTGAGTTTGGATCTAATGTATTTAAAACTATAACAAATGGTTTTTTAAGATCATTTAATTCATTTATAACCCTTTCTTCTGGTATAGAGTATCCATTTCTTTCTATACCTGTAACACTACCATCAGTCGTTATTACAATTCCTATTGTAGAATGATCCCTTATAACTTTTTTAGTTCCCATTTCTGCTGCTTTTTCAAAAGTCATAGCCTCACTTGACCACGGTGTAGAAACTAACCTTTGTTTCCCATCTTCTTCATGTCCTAAAACCCCATCAACTATGTACCCAACACAATCTACCATTCTAACTTTCATTGAAACATTGTCTTTAATCTTTATTTCTACTCCATCTGCCGGAACAAATTTTGGTTCTACTGTCATAATAGTCTTTCCTGATCCACTTTGAGGAATTTCATCTTGCGTTCTTTCTCTTTTAAACTCATTTTCAATATTGGGAAGTACTAATAACTCCATAAATTTCCTAATGAAAGTAGATTTTCCTGTTCTTACAGGCCCAACTACACCTATATAGATATCCCCCTGAGTTCTTTTTGCTATGTCTTCATATATATTATTCATCTATAACCCTCCTGCATAAAAATTCTTAATAAAGTATATTTGAATAATTTCATTAATATTACAAAAAGAAAAAAAAACTAGACCTAAATGTCTAGTTTTTCTATAACAACCTCTTCAACTTCATGGGTTTTATTTCTCATCATTAGCTCGTCTACAACATTATTAGTATCTGCTCCATTATATAAAACAGAGTAGATAGCATTTGTAATAGGCATCTCTATATTTAAACTTTTAGCAACTTCATAAGCTACTTCTGTTGCTGTAATTCCTTCAACAACCATTTTAACTTCTTCTAGTGTTTCTTTTAAACTTTTACCTTGTCCTATAAGTATACCCGCTCTTCTATTTCTACTATGCATACTAGTACATGTTACAATTAAATCTCCAATTCCAGATAATCCTGAAAAAGTAGATGTTTTAGCTCCTAATGCAACACCTAATCTGCTTATTTCCCTTATACCTCTAGTCATAAGTGCTGCTTTTGCATTGTCTCCATATCCTAATCCGTCACATATACCTGCTCCAAATGCAATTATATTCTTTAAAGCTCCACCAAGTTCAACTCCTATAATATCTGGATTAGTATAAACTCTAAACTTTGAAGTCATAAAAATATCTTGTACTTTTTCTGCATCTTCTAGGTTTTCTGATGCTACAACAACTGTTGTTGGTATATCTCTTGATACTTCTTCAGCATGCGATGGACCAGATAAAACTACATATTTACATTCTTCTAATTCTTGTTCACAAACTTGAGAAAGTCTAAGCCCAGTTCCTTTTTCTAGACCTTTTGCTACATCAACTAAAATTTGATTTTTATTAACAAATGGTTTTATTTGTTTGCATATACTTCTAATAGCCTGAGATGGAACCGCCAATACGATTAATGAACTATTTAAAACAGCTTCTTCTAAACTAGTAGTCATTTTTATATTTTCCGGTATATTTACACCAGGAAGATAATCTTTATTTTCTCTAGTTTCTTTTATAGCTTCACACTGTTTTTCATTTAAAGTCCACATTGAAACGTCGTACCCTTTTTTTGCTACTACAAGAGCTAGTGCAGTTCCCCAACTTCCAGCTCCTAATACACAAATTTTTTCCATAAAAAACACCACCTAAATACAGTTAAAGTATTATTTTTTCTCGCCTATCTTTCTTTCTGTTCCCTGAATAAGCCTTTTTATGTTTTCTTTATGTTTATATATTACTGATATAGATAAAAATAAAGTAACTGCTAAACCTTTGTAGTTTCCTAAAAAAAGCATTATTATAGGAGAAGTACATATACTAAGTACCGAACCTAATGAAACATACTTAGTAACATATACAATTAATATAAAGAATGCAAAACAGCTTAGTGCTATTATAGGATTAACCGCAATCATAGCTCCTAAAGACGTTGCAACCCCTTTTCCACCTCTAAATCCTAGGAATACAGGCCAGTTATGTCCGATTACAACAAATACAACAGCTATATAAGCAGCATTTGTCATATCCATATGAGCTATATAAGCTATTAATTTTGCTATTAATACAGCTATAACACCTTTTAATAAATCTCCTAGAAAAGTTAGTGCTCCTGCTTTCTTTCCTAAAGTTCTTAATACATTGGTCGACCCGGCATTACCAGATCCTTGTGTTCTAATGTCTACACCCATCATTCGTTTAGCAATTATATACGATGTTGATATGCTTCCGACACAATATGAAATAATAATTATAATTAGGTAATTTATCATACTCATCCCCCTAATTTTTATTTTCTCTTTTCTCTATATTCAAATCTAACAGGTGTACCTTCAAACCCAAAGTTTTCTCTTATTTTATTCTCAAGATATCTTTGGTATGAGAAGTGAGTAAGACTCTTATCATTTATAAATAAAGTAAACTTAGGTGGTTGTGTTCCTGTCTGAGAACCATAGTAAATCTTTAATCTCTTACCTTTATCTGAAGGCGGTTGATTAAGAAGTACAGCTTCTCCAATTACATCATTTAATGTTGATGTTGGAACTCTCTTAGCATGTTCTTCAGCTAAAAATACTACTGATTCTAATATTTTATTCATTCTTTGATTAGTTTTAGCTGATACGAAAACTATCGGAGCATATGCCATAAACGGGAATTTTTCTCTTATATCTTTAGTGTATAAACTCATAGTCTTATCATTTTTCTCTATTAAATCCCACTTGTTTATTACAAATAAACAAGCTTTACCTTCATCATGTGCTATACCTGCAACCTTAGTATCCTGCTCTGTAACACCTTGTTCTGCATCTATTACTATAAGCACTACATCAGCTCTATCTACAGCACTCATAGCTCTTATTACACTGTATTTTTCTACATTTTCATATATTTTGCTTTTTCTTCTAAGTCCTGCAGTATCTATTAAAAGGAACTTATGGTCTCCCTTTTCTAAGTAAGTATCTATTGCATCTCTAGTAGTTCCTGCTATAGGACTTACTATAACTCTATCTTCTCCTAACATATTGTTTAGTATAGAAGATTTACCAGCATTAGGCTTACCTGTTATAGCTACTCTTATTATATCTTCGTCATACTCTGTGTCTAATCCTTCTGGGAAGTTTGCAACAACTTCATCAAGTAAGTCTCCAAGTCCCATACTATTTGCACTAGATATTGCAAATGGAACTCCAAGTCCTAACTCATAAAAATCATATACATTATCAAATTGACTTTGGCTATCAATTTTATTTACAACTAATACAACTGGTGTCTTAGTTTTTCTAAGCATTTGAGCAACTTCTTTATCTGCTGCTGTAAGCCCTGCCTTACCATCAACTACAAATAATATAACATGAGCCATATCCATAGCTAACATAGCTTGATTTCTCATTTGAGATAATATTATATCATCACTATTTGGCTCTATCCCACCTGTATCAATAAGTGTAAAGTATTTATTTAACCATTCTACCTCTGTAAATATTCTATCTCTTGTAACTCCTGGAGTATCTTCTACTATTGATATTCTCTTTCCTGCTAATTTATTAAATAGTGTAGATTTCCCAACATTTGGTCTTCCTACTACTGCAACTACTGGTCTATTATCGCTCATAATTATCTCCCTTCTTATTTCAATATCTTGTCAACAAAATCTTTTCCTTCATTTAAACAAGGAACTATTTCCATATTCATAATTTTTTGTAATTCTTCTAATGTGATATTGTCTAAAAATATTTCTTCATCTGCTTTTAACATACTTCTTGGTATATATAAAGTTTGTCCTAAATCTTCATTTTTAAGTTGATCTATTATATCTGTAGCTGTTATTAGCCCAGATACAGTTATTGTATCCCCAAAGAAATTATTTATTATTTTATGCACTTTTATATCTAATTCTGGATACTTTTCCATCATACAATTTGCCATATCACAAATGAAATTATAAGCAGAATGTCCAGTTGCTATAGATACCTTTTTCTTAACATCCATACTATTTTTAGGATTTGTAGCTAAGTAATCTTTGATTTCTCTTTCCAACTTACTTATCATTCCTACTCCATTTTCAAATTGTATAAATCCTTCATATTCATCATAATCTAGTAATTGTCTATTTGCTATCATATAAAACTCATCTGATAAAAATATAAATCTTGTTCCTAACTCTTTTAAGTATTTTTCTTGTAGTTTGTTAACCAGATCTATAGTTTCACTAGCTGTTTTTTCATTAAATATTTCTAAATGTGGAAGATGGTCCCTATGCTTAGTAATTCCAACTGGAACTGCAGCTGCACTATTTACATAAGGGTATAATTTTGTCAAATCAGAAACTGTTCTTTCTAACTCTTCTTTATCATTATATCCTGGACATAATACAATTTGGCAATTCATTTGTATTTGCGCATCTGCTAACCTCTTCATTATTTCATACAATTTTCCTGCAAACTTATTTTTAATCATAGTTTTTCTAAGTTCAGGATTAGTTGTATGTACAGAAATATTTATTGGACTTATTCTATACTTAATTATATTATCTATATCTTCTTCACTCATATTTGTAAGAGTTACAAAGTTTCCTTGTAAAAATGATAGTCTTGAATCATCATCCTTAAAATAAAGTGTTTCTCTCATTCCTTTTGGTAATTGATCTATAAAACAAAATACACATTTATTTCTACAACTCTTAGCTTTATCGATTATAGGATTAGTAAATTCAATTCCTAAATCATCATCATATTCTTTTTCTATTTCATATACATATATTTCATTATTTTTCTTCTTTATTTCAACTTCTAAGTACTCATCACTTAATAAAAATCTATATTCTATTATGTCATGTATAGGTTGATCATTTATAGAAATTAGTAAGTCTCCAACTTCTATGCCTAACTCTTCTGCAATACTATTTTTATATACTTTACTTATTATATTGTTTGTATTTTTTACATTTACTTCCATAAACTTCACCACTCTTCATTTTAAGTACATCACATTATAATAACATGTTTTATTTGAAATAGTCAATAAAAAGGTACCTTTTACGGTACCTTTAATGTCTTACTATTATTAGGGTTCCATGTAATACATCATGGACCATTCCACCCATAGTTTTAGATATTATTAATGCCCTATCTTGTAATTCTTTTTCATTTTCTGCATAAAAAACTGGATAATTAGAAGATTTCATATCTTTATTTATAGTTACAATAGCTAAAGTAGCATCAGTTATTCCTATATTCATATTTTACACTCCTTTTAATTTTTTATAGCAAATTTTTTCAATGCCCAGTTCTTCCCTCTAGAACTTTCTATTATCGGTGTACTTTTAACTGCATCTATTAATTTATTTATATCCTTTTCTATTGGTATATAGGGCATCACTAAACTTTCATTTTTAGGATTTCTTCTTAGCAATGGAACAAAGTCAGGTTCATCAGGAGTTCTCATTATACCTAGTCTAGAATAAGCTATATTTGCTATAGTTTGTCTTTGTCCTGGATTTAAAATTATTCCACTATTTGTATAGCTTTTATCTTTAGGTATTATTTCCACGGCTAGACCATAATCTAAATACCTCTGTCTTGAAGATTCTAAACCTATGTTTGATATAACAACATCATTAACTTTTAGAAGCGGTCCATCAAAAGATATTTTTGCCGGAACTACCTCAGCTATAGCTCCTATACTTTCTCGAACAAATAGTTTTTTAAATATAAGTGCTAGTCCTATACCTGCCATAGCCCCAATAAATATACTTCCTCCTTCATTTAAATGCAGTTCTGTTTTTGCTAAGTGATAAACAGAAGAGGTTGTAAGTGCTGTTAATATACATGTATAACTTCTTACCTCATACGTAAGAGCTATCTCTTCTATAAATCCTCCACCTCTTTTAACTAAAAGTGAGTCCTCCATATCATTTAATACGTTTCGCTTGCTATGTCTAACTTGTCTAAATTGACTTGCTGCTAAAGATAAAAAAGTTATAGATGTATATGATTTTTTAATCAGGGCTGGAACAAGCATAGCTCCAAGAGCCGATCCTATAACAGCTAAAACAATTTGAGATACTAGCATATTGGGTTGCGTTGGATACTGCTTCCTATCATTTTTTAAGGTTATCATCCTAGAAACAATACCGATTACGATACCTATTAAGAAAATACCTTTCATAAATTACACCTCTTATAATCATTTATTTTGTTTACTTTTACTGTATGCATTGTTATTTCCTTTAGAGCTGTCTAGTATAGGCGTACTTTTTATAGCTTCTACGGTTAAATCTATATCCTTAACTAATGGAATAAACCCAAAATTTACAGAGTTATCATTAGGATTAGTTCTGGCTATAGGAGTAAATTCCGGTTCATCTACATCTTTGTCTATACCCATATGTATGTATACATTATAAAGCATAGCTTGTTGTTGAGCTGGATCTCCAATTATCCCTGCAGATACTAAATCTTTTGGTATTACTTTTAATCCAATCCCTTTTTTTAAATATCTTTTTCTTGAATTTTCCAAACCTACGTTAGTTATAACAACTCCACCTATCTTCAATAATGCTCCATCAAATTCTATGGGTACTACCTCAACATCAACTATATCTTCTAAACTCTTGTTTGATAGTATTTTTTTAAATATGTATCCAACTATACCCGTAGCTATAATTGCTGATATAACACACATTATAAAATTAAATTTCAAAATATTATTACATAATATAAACGCCATAGAAGCTGCCAAAGATGAAAATATACTTAAATAATTTCTAACTTCATAGTTTTTGGAAATATCATGAATATAAGTGATTCCTTTGCTCACTAGCTCATTTGGTTCTATATTTGACAGTGTAAGTTCTTCCTCACTTGCAACTTCTTGAAACTGTTGTATTCCAACAGATAAAAACGTCAATGCAGCAAACTCTTTATTTAACAAAGCCGGGAATGCTATTGCCCCAAGTGCAGAAGCTATAAAAGATAATATCAATTGTTCTATATAATCCTGTGGAAGTGTAGGCTGTTGTCTATTTACTATTCTTAATACAATAAGTCTAGATAATACTCCTAAAATCAAAGCTATACCAAACGCCCGTCTAAATAATGTAGCATCATCCATATTTAATCCTCCTTTTATTTTGCTACCTTTATTTTGCTCAAAAAACAAAAAAAATTTCCTTAATTAAGGAAATTTTTTTTAGGTATAGAAACTATAAACTCTGTACCCACATTTAATTCACTTTTAATATCTATTGTTCCATTTAATGATTTTACTATATGCTTAACTATAGCTAAGCCAAGACCAGTTCCTCCAACATCTCTACTTCTAGCCTTATCTACTCTATAAAATCTTTCAAATACCCTAGATGTATCTTCTTTAGAAATTCCGATTCCATTATCTTTTATATTTATAAATATATTTTCATCGTTTTGGTATACACTTGTTTCTACAAACCCGCCGTCAGGAGTATATTTTATAGCATTATCTATTAGATTTAAAAATATTTGTTTTATATAATCTCTATTAGAATTGATTATAATATCTTCATTTTCTATATTATATCTTAATTCTATATTTTTACTCTTTGCATAATTTATAGTTAATTCATATATTTCTTTAAATAAATTTGATATATCTATTTTTTCATACGAGATAGTATCTTTATTTTCTATAAAAGAAAGAAGTAAGATATCATCAATCAGCCTTTTTAACCTATCAGATTCATTTTCAATTATTCCTAAAAATCTATCTCTAGTTTTATGATCTATATTTTCATTTATTCTTAGTGTCTCTACAAATCCACTTATAGATGTTAATGGAGTTTTTAATTCATGTGTAACATTGGCTACAAAGTCACTTCTCATATTCTCAAGTCTTACTCTTTCTGTGATATTTTCAATATTTATTATCGATCCTATAATTACATTTTTACTACTTTGTAGGTAAATAGGATCTAATTTAATGTTATAAACAATTTCTTCATCGTTAGTAATTTGATTCATTTTAGTTTTTTTAGATCCTATGAATCTAGAAATTTCATTTAATATTTTTTCATCTTTTATTACATTATTTATATTCTTACCCTCTATAGGATCTACATAAGAAGCCTTTATAATATTTTTAGCTTCTTTGTTAATTAATAGTACATTCCCATTTATATCTATAGCTAAAATTCCATGAGATATACTTTTTACTATAGACTTTAATTGTAAGTTTTTATACTCAACTTCTTGAATAGTAGTATCAATGGTGTCTATCATATAATTAAAATTATCTACTAACTGCCCTAATTCACCTTTAGCAGAAATATTTATCTTAGAATGAAATTCTTTATTACTTATTTTTTTAGAAACAGCTATAAACTCCTTTAAATAATTTCTAAGATTAATTGCATATCTTATAGAAATTATAGAAACTATGATAGATATTAAAACTATAAAAAAATATATATTACTATTTGCCATATTTAAAATCTCCTTAGTCTATTTTATATCCAATACCTCTAATAGTTTCTATATATTTTTCATCTTCTGTATTACCCTCTATCTTTTTTCTTAAATACCTTATATGTACATCTACAGTTCTAGTTTCTCCGTAGTATTCATATCCCCAAATTTTATCTAAAAGATAGTTTCTAGATAATACTTTTCCTTTATTTTCAAGTAACAATCTTAAAAGCTCAAATTCCTTAAGTGTTAAGTCAATTTTTTGATCTCCTTTTAACACTTCATGTTTTTGTAAATTGACTGTTAAGTTTCCAACTTTAAGCAATAAATTCTCTTGTGAGTTATTATTAACATTATATCTTCTTAAAACTGAATTGCTTCTAGCTAATAATTCTTTTATGCTAAATGGCTTAGTTATATAGTCATCAGCTCCTGCATCTAATCCTTCTACTTTATCATTTTCTATATTTTTTGCAGTTAACATTATTACAGGTATATTTTTTAAATCCTTATCACTTCTTATCTTCTTTAAAAGTTCTATGCCACTTATATTTGGTAACATCCAATCTAATAAAATTAAATCTGGGTTTATTTCCTTAGCTTTAATAAATCCATCAAACCCATCATAAGATGAATGTACTTCATAATCCATAGTTTCTAAGTTAAATTTAAGAAGTTCTACTATATGCTTTTCATCGTCTATAACTAAAACCTTCGTTTTCATCTTAAGTTTAGCTCCTCTCTACTTTATCTCAAGTATCATACCTAGCCTCTTAGTTGTTTTATCATGCTTTCTATAAGAATGGAACTTATCACTGTTGCAACTAGTGCATAAATTCAAGTTAATTATGTTTTCATCTTTTACACCACAGCTCTTTAAGATTAGTTCATTTACTTTCCATAAATCTAGATAGTACTTGTCTTCTTTAATTATATAAAATTTTTCATCTTGATTTGTAATGATTGTGTTAAATTTTTCAATTAAGTCTTTTGAAACTTCATAACAACAAGGCCCTATTGATGGTCCTAATACACAAACTAAATCTTTTGGATCAGTATTATATAAATTACTCATCTTTTCTATAGATTTTTTTGTTATCTTAGCATATGTACCTCTCCATCCAGCATGGCATAATGATATAGCTTTATTATTTGGATCCATAATAGCAACTGGAACACAATCTGCTACAAAAATTAGTAGAGGAGTTTTCTCTAAATTTGTAATTAATGCATCACCTTCTTGGATTTCACCTATATTTTCTTGATTAATAATATTTACAATATCTGAGTGAGTTTGCTTATTATTTGTTAAATTTTCATAGTTCATATTAAGTTCTTTACAAATTTTTTCCCTGTCTTCCTTTGATGCCATATCTACATTAATAGTTGTAAATACTAAATTTGCAAATTTACATTTTTCTTCTGTTTCTTCAAATCTTATATAGTCTTTTATCATTTTATCTCTTCTCCATTAGTATATTTTTTAATTCTTTTACAAATGTATTTATATCTTTAAATTGTCTATATACAGAAGCAAATCTAACGTATGAAACTTCATCCATATCTTTTAACTTATCCATTACCATTTCCCCAATTTTTTTACTTTCAATTTCAGATATATAACTTCTATTAATATCATTTTCTATGTATAAAACTATTTCTTCTACTTGCTCTATAGAAATAGGCCTTTTCTCTGAAGATTTTAATATACCATTTTTTATTTTATTTCTATCAAAGCTTTCTCTACTATTATCTTTTTTTATAACCATTATTGGTGTAAATTCTATCTTTTCATATGTTGTAAATCTTTTTTTACATGATTCACACTCTCTTCTTCTTCTTATAGATTGACCATCTGTATGTCTTGAATCTATTACTTTTGATTCTTTATAATTGCAGTAAGGACATAACACGTCTATCCCTCCTTTTCATTCTGTCTTTTATATATTAAACTCATCTAAACTATGATCTTGACCTTGGTTAACTATAATAGTATCACAACCTATTTTTATTATATCATTCCAAAAAACTACTTGTCCTTCAGAACCTCTAGAAAAAAAGTTCATACTTCCATCACCTATAATTGTAAATGATACTATTTTACCTTCATTTATATCCATATCTATATCGGTAATAAATCCCATTCTTTTACCATTTTTAACATTTATTACTTCTTTATCCATTATATCAGAAATTCTAATCATATTATAATCTACCTCCTCTTAAAAATAAATATGTACAAGAATAAAAAAAAATGACCATCTTGGCCATTTTTTAATTATTTTTTAATTCAATCATTTTTACAAACTGTTCTACTAATTCAGGATCGAATTGAATTCCAGCACATCTTCGCAATTCCTTTATTGCATCATAATGCCCTCTTCTAAAATTATATGGCCTATGAGATGTCATAGCGTCAAAACTATCTGCTATAGATATTATCCGTGCCAAATATGGAATTTCTTCTCCTGACAATTTATCTGGATATCCACTTCCATCATATCTCTCATGATGATGTTTAATAAGCGGTAACAGTTCTTCAAATGCTTTTATATGTTTTACTAAATTAACCCCTAGTATAGGATGCTGCCTTAAAAGTTCATATTCTGAATCTGTAAGCTTTTCTTTTTTATTTAATATTTCTTCCGGAATTTCTATTTTACCCATATCATGAAGATATGCAGCTAACTTTAAGTTTAATTTATCTTTTTCATTTAATCCTAAGTAATTTGCAAACCATCCTAAATATATTACAACTCTTTCAGTGTGTCCATATGTGTATCTATCTTTTTTATTAATCATATTTATAAATCTTTTTAAAGATTTAGTAGTTTCCTCATCAATATATATATGATCTGCAATTTCTTCGAGTACACTATAATATACCTCTACTCTGTTTTTATTTAATGATTTAGCTCTATATAAAGCATCGTCTGCTGTATTTATAAATTGATGTTTATTGCTCGCTCTTAATGGATAAGAAGATACTCCTATAGACATAGTTATATTATGATTTGGTTGACTTTCTTGTCCATAGAAATAAGTTTCCTCTATACTTGTTCGAATTCTTTCTCCAACCTTTATGGCGCCCTCTTCTGTTGTATCTGGGAGTATCACTGCAAATTCTTCTCCTCCATATCTAGCTACAACGTCATTTTCTCTTACATTAGACTTTAAAATATATCCAACTTCCTTTAAAACCACATCCCCAGCCTGATGCCCATTTATATCATTATAATTTTTAAAGTAATCAATATCCATAAATAGTAATGAGACACAAGTGTTTTTTTCATCTGCTTCACTCATAGTATTTTCTAAATGCTCTTGAAAGTATCTATGATTATATAATCCCGTCAGTTCATCTATGTTTGCTAATTTTTGTAATTCCTTACTATGTTCTTTTTCTATATTTACATACATACCTAATATCCAGGATGTAACTAAAAAAGCACTAGCAATAACTATATCTATTTGAAAATATCTAATCAACAATTCTTTATAGTGAAAGCTAAATAAGCTTGTAGTGTCAATAGATATTATATCTACTAAAAATACCAATACCGAACATATAATAGAAACATATATGGCATAATTTCTTCCAAACTGTATAGATGATATTATTATTATAAACACATATAAAAATTTATATGGGCTACTTTCTTTTCCAGTAGCTACTATTATAACTGTGCATATAAGCATAAGAAGTATAGTTTCAATATTATCTCTTAATTTAGGTTTATCATTTATTATTTTATAATGTTTTTTAGACAACCATATAAAATAAACTATTATAAGAGATATAATAGCAGCTGTATATATACTAGCTACAACATAATTAAGATGATTTACAGCTTTATATGAGCTTATCATTGCAACAATTCCTAAAAGTATATATATAACTTTAATTATTGCTAATATCTCAAAAACTTTTTGATTCCTAGTGCTTTCAAATTCTTTCATCACTACCACCTATTTTATCTCTTAATTAATAAACCATAAGGAAAAATCCTCATGGTTTATTAATTAATTATCTCTTTTTGATTTTGGCATTTCTGGTTCAAAGAATATAAATGAGCACATAGTGCTTGCTCCATTACCTAAAGCTAATGCAAAATCAGAAAATAAATTTGTTAAAAAGTTCATAATTAAATCCCCCTAATTATATTATATTTAAGAATACTATCTAATTTTAAGATAGTAGATTCTCCCACTTTAGTTAATCCAATACATTGAAGTAAAACCCCAAATTCTATGCAGTAAGCAAAAATAAGATTATTATAACCTATAATTTTGTAATTAATAAGTACTATAATAAATAGTATTAATAAATAGTATATAAGTAATAATCTAAATAACTGCTTTCTAAGTTTCTTTCTTGTACTCTCCTTGTTTAGAGGTTTATTTTTATTTCCCATAGGAGCTTTTTTATAAAAAATAAAACTACATAAAGATAAATTTATTAATGTAAATATATAAAATATAGATAAGTTACTTATACTGTTTAGCCATAGGCATATATATGTAAAAATTAATGAGGTTATAATTCCAATTATTAAACATCTGTTTGCAGATGTAGCATGAACTCCACCTGAACACCTTTTTAAAGATGCGGCCACTATAGATATCAATACAACTTCTTTTAGTCTCCCTATGATAACACCTACTATTAATGTTAATATTATCGCTAAAAGTGTATGCATTGCCATAAATAATCCATAATTCATAACTTCTATTTCATCTTCATCTTTATTTGTAATTCTTCCTAACTTACTAGAAATATTATATGAAACCTTTTCTAAAACTGACATATTTTATCCCCTATTTATAAAATTTGTATATTTTGTTTGTTAACATTTTTATAATTAAAACTAAAATAAAAAATATTAAAAGTGACGGAAGCGTTAACATTGCACTTACAATTTTAGTATTATCTGTTAACAATTTCAAAGGTATTCCCATTACATCATTAGCCATTACCATATATATTCCTTCACTCATCGCTAAGCAAATAAAAATTTTAGATATTGTTAATATAGTATTTATTATGTCTTGTCCTTTTAACCTATAAAGTATAGTCCCTAATACAAACATACTTAAAACCGTATGTATTCCAAAATTTATTGGTAGTACTCTTATTAATGTCAGAATAATTAAATATAAAATAGATTTTTTTAAAATATCTATTTTATCTAATTTAATATTCATTAGAATATAACTCGATATAATTAACAATATGCATTCTGGTAGACTCCTTATTATAATATAAGATAATGATGAGTTTAGCATCTAAATCTCCTTCTTTTATTAAATATTCCACATAAATTATATCACTATTTACATTTTTTTACAATTGATATCCATTCCCATTATATAAAAAATGCAAAAGCATATAAGCTTTTGCATTTTTATATATATTTCCTCATATTTTTTAAGGCATTTTTTTCTATTCTAGAAACTTGAGCTTGAGAAATCCCAATTTCATCTGCCACCTCAATTTGAGTTCTTCCCTTGTAAAATCTCAAATCTAATACTAATTTTTCTCTCCCATTTAATTTTTTTATAGCTTCTTTTAAAGCTATTTCTTGTAACCAATTTTCATCTGTATCTTTTTTGTCCTGAACCTGATCCATTACAAAAATAGCATCTCCATTATCTTGATAAACAGGATCAAACAAAGATATTGGATCTTGTATGGCATCTAAAGCCATTACTACATCCTCTACTTCTAACTCTAACTCTTTAGCTATTTCAGATACTGTTGGTTCTTTTGAATTAGATCTTACTAGTCTCTCTCTAACTTGAAGAGCTTTGTATGCAATATCTTTCAAAGATCTACTTACTCTTATAGGGTTATTGTCTCTTAGATATCTTCTTATCTCACCTATAATCATAGGGACTGCATAAGTTGAAAATCTTACATTTTGACTTAAGTCAAAATTATCAATTGCTTTTATTAGTCCTATACAACCTATTTGAAATAAATCATCAATATTTTCCCCTCTATTGTTAAATTTTTGAATTACACTTAAAACCAATCTTAAATTTCCTCTCACAAATTCTTGTCTGGCAACTTCATCTCCATTTTTTATTTTGATAAGAAGTTCTGTCATTTGATTATTTTTAAGAATCGGTAACTCAGAGGTATTTACTCCACAGATTTCAACTTTATTTATTTGCATTTTTCTCAGTCCTCTCTTAAAAAGTATTTCTTATACAATTATTTACACCTGGTGTATTTTTATACTTTTTAAGAAGAATTATTTACTTGTTAAACAAATTTTTTCATTTCCTTCTTTAATCTAGAAATTATTTTTTTCTCTAATCTAGATATATAAGATTGAGATATACCCAACATAGTAGCTACTTCTTTTTGAGTTCTTTCATCTCCTTTACTAGACAACCCAAATCTCAATTCCATAATTTGCTTTTCTCTATCTGAAAGTATATCTAAAGCCATAACTAATAAGTCTTTATCTATTTCTTCTTCTATAACCTTATATATCTCATCATTATCTGTTCCCAATATATCAGATAACAAAAGTTCATTTCCATCTAAATCAACATTTAATGGCTCATCAAATGAAACTTCAGACTTTTTCTTATTATTTTTTCTAAGATACATAAGAATTTCATTTTCTATACATCTTGATGCATATGTAGCTAATTTTATATTTTTATTTAGTTTAAATGTGTTTACAGCTTTAATAAGTCCAATAGTTCCTATAGATATTAAATCTTCAACATCTATCCCTGTATTTTCAAATTTTCTAGATATATAAACAACTAACCTAAGATTCCTTTCTATTAATATAGTTTTTACACTTTCATCATTTTCTAGTTTTTGTAAAAGCTCTGCCTCCTCCTTACTTGTAAGTGGTGGAGGCAAAACATTTACACCTCCTAGATAATATAACCCCTTAACTTTTGCTAGTCCCAATTTATTAAGAACCTTAATGAAACCAGCTAAAAATCTAGCCTTTAATCGTACTAATATTTTCAATAAACTCTCCCCCTTTGAATTTATGTATTAACCAATAACTGAGGATTTAGTATAGCACTATATCCTTCTTCTTTAAAATTAGAAAGTCCTAATATAACATTAGGTAATTTTTTACCATCAATATCAATATAATCTGACTTTATTCCTAAAACTAAATTTTCATCATTTATTTGTCTAACAGGTATCATCCTTATCCTATAGGAAATACTCTCATCAACATGGGATATAATATCGTTAATAGTGTTTATATTTATATTTGTAAAGTCTAATAATTGGAATTCTTTAGGCAAAATATCATATAATTTATTAGCACTTATAATAACGACTTCCTCTTGACTAATTGGGTCCTTTAGTAAGTTACCAGTGTCAATCAGTGCTTTAAGTTCTATTTCATTTTTATTTATACAAACTTTAATATTTTTTTTCATAGAATTTATGTATTTTAATTCCTTTATATCTCTATAAATAAATTTTAAAATTATTCCACTTATATATGACACAATTATTGTAAAAGAAATAGTTATATGAGTAATTCCCGTAAAATATATTATAAAAAAAGAACTACCAGCTATAAATATATTTACAAAGTAAAATACAAGTAAAATACGTATATACTCCTTAATATTATTATGACTAAAGCTTATACTAGAAACTATTAATATAGTTAAAACTTTCATTGGGAATGTAAACATTACATCTAAGTTAGGAACTAAATATGCAATGGCATAGATCATACCAATTACAGCTCCAGTCCACTTTTTTTTACTGCTCGTATAATTTTTAGTTAAAATTGAAGTGCAACTTATTATAATATAATTTACTATCAAATTTTCAATTGCATAATACTCAACATACAATTTCATCCCCCCACTTAAACATTTAACTATATTATAGTTTAGGACTCGAGAGTTTTATGTCATAATTGATAGTCGAATTATAATTTATTTTTTCTCTAATTAAACAAAAAATCGCAAAAAAAAAGAAGATATTATTATCTTCTTCTTCTTAGAAATGTTGGTATTTCCATATCGTCATTTTCTATATACGAAGAACTTGCATTTTGCTTAGCTTCTGGCTCTTCTTCTTTTTTCACTTCTTGCATAACTGGTCTTTGAACTTCTCTATTCATATTATTATTTATATGTGATTGTTGAAACCCTTGATTTTGGTTCATATTATTATTATTTCTATTAAAATCTAATTCCATATCTTGCCCATCTTCAAATCCAGTAGCTATAACTGTTATGACAAGATCATCTTTTAAATCTTCTTTTATTGTAGCCCCAAAGATTATATTTGCTTCTGAATCACAAGATTCTTGAACTAATGTAGATGCTTCATTTATTTCAAATAATCCTAGATTAGCCCCACCTGTTATGTTAAGTAAAACACCTTTGGCTCCTTTTATAGATGTTTCTAGAAGTGGTGATTGTATAGCTTGTGTTGCCGCTTCTATAGCTCTATTTTCACCTTGAGCTTTACCCATTCCCATATGAGCTAATCCCTTTTCTTTCATTATAGACTGAACATCCGCAAAGTCTAAGTTTATTAATCCAGGAGCAGCTATAAGATCTGATATAGATTCTATACCTTGCTTTAGTACATCATCAGCTATAGAAAATGCTTCTAACATAGATGTATTTTTCTGTACTATTTGTAATAATCTATCATTAGGTATAGTTATTAGAGTATCAACTTTTGTTTTTAAGTCTTTTATACCTTGCTCTGCATTTTTCATTCTTACTTTACCTTCAAATGCAAAAGGCTTTGTTACAACACCTACAGTAAGTATACCCATTTCTTTAGCTAACTGAGCAACTACCGGAGCAGCTCCTGTTCCAGTTCCTCCGCCCATTCCTGCAGTTACAAATACCATATCCGCACCTTCAAGAACTTTTATTATTTCTTCTTTACTTTCTTCTGCAGATTTTTTACCAACTTCTGGGTTAGCTCCTGCACCTAATCCTCTAGTAAGCTTTTCGCCCACTTGAATCTTGTACTCAGCTTTAGATGTGTATAAAGCTTGTTTATCTGTGTTAACAGCTATGAATTCAACACCTTTAAGTTGCGCTTCAACCATTCTATTGACAGCGTTGTTTCCACCGCCACCTACGCCTATTACTTTGATTTTTGCAAAGTTATCCATTTCTACGTCAAAGTTTAGCATCTATAAACCTCCTTATTTAATGTTCAAAGTAAATCTATGTATTAATTATATCATTTTATATTAGCATTTTGTTAATATTTAACTAAGTTATTCCACAAAAAAGTTCAATTTCCTCTTTTTTTATATGATAAATTAGATAATATATATATCATTATAATCCAAAATATGTCATTTAATCTTAATATACATATCAATACTCCAACTAAATCTATAAATCTAACTTAATTTATCATAATGAGAAGTTTAAACTATTCTAAAAATAAAATTATATCTTCAGATATTATTTTTATAAAATACTTTGTAGCTAATATTACTACTGCCATATATAAAGATTAGTATGCAAAGTAAGTTTTATTTCTATAATAACTATAGTTATTTACTTTAACATAATTCTCTAACTATTCATATCATAAATATTCACCTTCTATATTTTACTTTGAAACATATGCATTATTCAAGTTTTTTTATGTATCTTTTTGTAACAATTTATAAATATATTAACATTTTTAAGCATTGAAAAAAATATTATATACTTATATTCATATATATTAATCTAGAATCATTTAAATTGATTTATTTATATCATGCGTATTTCTTAGATTATTTAGAGTGTTATTTAATTAAAATTTGATATCATTCTTTAGTGAAATGCCTTCATGATATTTTTACAGACTTCTACGCATACTTATTAATATACCCATCTAAAAATCAATTTAACTAGTAATTCTTTCTTTATTGGTTTTTATATATTATATCAAGGTAAATATGTCGCTTGTTTATCATTAAGTAAATCAAGTTCTCCATCTTTTGATTTTTCTGACTTCAAATTAATTAAAATTTCATTTAGCCTATTTATATTATATTCTATATTAGAGTCTAATTTTAATTTAACTCTTATTCCATCCTTAGTCTTAATGTTAATAAAGTTTTTATTAATATCTATAGTTTTAAGTTCCCTTATCATATTATTTTTCTTTAATGACTTTAGCATTAAAATAAAATATTTTTCAGAAGTAGATTTTTCTATTTTTATTTTTTCTTTTAATCTATATTCCTTTATTTTTAAACCGCTTATAATTGGAATATTTTTATTTTCAATTTTCGATTTTTCAGACAAAATCAATCCATCACTTTGTATATATAGATACTTTTTATCTAAATTTATAATAAAATCTTCTGTATTTTCTTTTATATTTATAATTAATTGATTAGGAATTTTTCTTTTTACTTCTACGTATTTTATATATGGATTAGATTTTATATTTTCTTCAATATCTTTTAAATTGTATTGGAATAAATTTTTACCCACACCTATAGAAGTTAATTTCTTTATTTGATTTGTATTCAACTTTTCATTTCCATTTACCTCTATATTTTTTAGTTCAAAAAAGCTACTACTAATAAAAATATATATAAATAAAATTACTAAAAAAATAAAAGCATATATAGTTATTTTTCCTCTTTTATTTAGCTTATATCTACTAGTTCTTTTCATATTTCACCCCTTTTCAATTCAAATTTAGTTTTAAATCGTCATATATATAAAATACTACTTTTCTTTGTCATTTCCTTTTGTTTTGTTTATATTCAATATTTTAAAATAAAATAAAGGCTTCAATTCACTATAGATTAAATCCATAGCAAATTGAAGCCCTTATTTTTAGTCTAAATTTTCATTAAACTTTCTTTATATTAGCTCCAAGTTTTTTTAAAACTAACTCTATATCTTCATAACCTCTTTCAATATAGTTTATATTATTTATTTCAGTTTTCCCATCAGCAATTAAGCCAGCTAATACTAAAGCTGCGCCTCCTCTTAAATCCATAGCCTCTACATTTTTTCCCACTAATCTTTTTACTCCATGGATTTGACAAACATTATCTGATAGCTTAATTATTTTTGCTCCCATTTTATTTAATTCATTACAATGCATAAATCTATTCTCAAAAATAGATTCCTCTATTAGACTAATCCCATTACTTAGACATAATAATGTCATAATTTGAGATTGCATATCAGTAGGAAAGCCTGGATGAGGACTAGTTTTTATACTTTTAATAGGAAGTATTGTCTTTGGAGCTTTTATAATTAATCCATTATCCCTATATTCAATATTACAATTTGCTTCCCTTAGCTTTTCTACTATAGGATCCATGTGGTCTTTAATAACATTATCCACTTCTAACTCTCCACCTGTGATAGCACTTGCTATCATATATGTCCCTATAGCTATTCTATCAGGAATTATTTTATGTTTTACTGATTTTAATTTGTCAACACCTTCAACTATAATTCTACCAGTTCCTGCTCCTTTTATTTTCGCTCCCATTTTATTTAAAAAATTTTGTAAATCTTCTATTTCAGGTTCTCTAGCAGCATTATTTATAATAGTCATACCCTGTGCTTTTGCGGCTGCTAATATTGCATTTTCTGTAGCTCCAACACTTGGGAATGTCAAGTTTATAGTATTTCCTACTAATTTATCCCTATTACAGTGTATATATCCATCAGCTTCTATTACCTTTACTCCCAGTTTTTCTAATGACTTTAAATGCAAATCAATTGGTCTTGCTCCAATTGAACATCCACCTGGATAGCTTATGCTTATACTATTAAATCTCCCTATCATAGCTCCCATTACAATAATTGATGATCTTAGCATCTTCATGTATTCTTCCCTAACATTTGTACTATTTATGTTAGAGCTATCTATATAGACAGTAGAACCTTTATATTCAATCCTACATCCAATACTTTTTAATATATCTATCATGACATGAACATCTGATATATTAGGTATATTTTCAATTATACTTTCTGATTCATTTAATATTGATGCTGCCATTATAGGTAATACAGAGTTTTTAGCTCCTCTTATTGATAGCCTTCCTTCTACCTTATTACCTCCATTGATTATATATTTTGACAAAACTATCCCCCCTAGTAGCAAGTATTTAAGGCTAAAATATAACTTACTTATATTTTTAATACTATGTCCTAGAGGGGAAATATGTTACTTTTTATTTTTTATTCCGATTGTTTTAACTTGTTTTTCTTCATTTTCCTGTGTATCTATCTTTTTAACTTGTTCATCACTTAAACTTTTACTTTTTTTGTTATTTCTGTTATAAACTTCCATAACTTCCTTGTATATTATATCTATTGCTTCCGGCTTTCCTATTTCTTTACTTGCATTAGACATATCTAATAATAGATCTCTATCTCCTAATAATTTATATACTGTTTCATTTAAAGTTTCAGGAGTAAGATTTTTTTCTAGTATAGCTATACCAGCCCCTTTACTCTCTACACTCTTAGCATTGTACTCTTGATGATTTTCAGCAGTATATGCTTTAGGTATTATTATAGATGGTTTACCTAGAGCTGTAATTTCAGCTAAAGATATTGCTCCTGCACTTCCTATAACAATATCACAAGCAGCCAATGCTGTAGCCATATCTTCTAGATACGGTACTACTTTTTGATAAGGTTTCAGATCTAAGTCATTTATATCATTAATAAATCCATCATAGAAGTTCTTTCCTGTAGCATATATAAATGCTATATCATCATTTACTAGGTTTCTTATAACTAATTTCATAGAATCATTAATTTTTCTTGATCCCCCACTACCCCCGTAGCATAAAACCATTTTTTTATCTTCTTGTATTCCAAGTTTTCTTCTTGAAACACTTTTTTTAGATATAAGGATTTCTTTTCTAACAGGATTTCCTGTAAGAACTAGTTTACTTCTAGTTTCTTCTGGAAATCTTTCATGTGAATCTTCAAAACTAGTTAATACCTTTGTAACCATTTTTGCTAATATTTTATTTGTTACTCCAGGGAATGAATTTTGCTCATGAACTATAGTTGGAACTTTACTCATAGATGAGTTAAACAGTACCGGTCCACTAACATATCCCCCTGTTCCAATAACCACATCAGGCTTAAACTTTTTAACAATTTTTCTTGATTGTTCTAGTCCTTTAAATAGTTTAAATACTCTTTTTACATTTTCAAAATCTATTTTTCTTTTAAATCCCTGTACAGTAACTGTTTTTAATTCATATCCATACTTAGGAACAATTTCAGATTCTATACCTTTTTCAGTTCCCACAAATATGATTTCTGCTTCTGGATTTTCTTCTTTTATTTTATTTGCGATGGCTATGGCAGGATATACATGTCCTCCCGTTCCACCACCAGATAATAAAATTTTCATTTCTCTCATCTCCTGTCTAGTTCATTTTTACATGTTTAGAGACATTAAGTACTATCCCAATAGCAGCCATGAATATTATAAGCGATGTCCCACCATAACTTATAAAAGGTAGTGCTACACCTGTAACAGGCATTGATGACGTTGCAACTGCAATATTTAAAGCTGCTTGAATACCAATTTGACCACCTATACCCACAACTAACATACATGAAAATACATCAGGACATCTAATTGCAATTCTTATACATCTATACACTAAAAATACAAATAGCATAATGACTATAGCACATCCTATAAGACCCAATTCTTCTCCAATTATAGCAAATATAAAGTCATTTTGAGGTTCAGGTATGTAAAAATATTTTTGTCTACTCTTTCCTAATCCTAGTCCAAATAGACCCCCAGATCCAAGTGCATACAGTCCTTGTATAACTTGATATCCAGCTCCCAAAGGATCTTTAAATGGATCTAAAAAAGAAGTAACACGTGCAAGTCTATATGGTGCTGCTAAAACCATAGCTCCAAACAACGCAATTCCTGCTCCAAACATTGCATATACAATTTTCATATCCATACCTGCAACAAATATCATTACAAATGTAACTAATATTACTGTACCTGCCGTAGATAGATTGGGTTGTAATATGATTAAAGCGAAGAAAATACTTGGTATTATAAGAAGTGGTATAATCCCTTTTGTTAAAGATTTAATCTTATCATATTTTAATTCGATTAATTTGGCAGTAATTATTATAGTTGAAAACTTAGCCAATTCTGCTGGTTGAATTGTCAATCCTCCAAATCCAAGCCACCTTTGAGCTCCATTTAAAGATGTTCCTAGAGGTGATAAAACTAACAATAGTAATATCACAACAACAATACCTAGCTTTCTAGAGTTTTTATACCAAAATCTATAATCAATTTTAGATGTAAAAATCATTACAATAAATCCTAATATTGCATATATTAAATTTCTTTTTAAAAAATAATAGGAATCATCTAGTTTAAATGTAGATTGTATAAAACTAGCACTAAAAACCATTATGATTCCTATAAATACTAACAACATAGTTGTATAAAATACAACATTATCAAAATCAGTTTTAATCCCCCTACTAACACGTTTCTTTCTTATCTCTTTAGGCATTAATTAGACCTACCTCCATTCCCAGTATATATTATAAATTATATATATTTTCTTTGAAGTCTAATCCTCTCGCCTCGAAGTTTGGATACATATCCCAACTTGCACAAGCTGGTGATAATAAAACTACATCTCCTGATTGAGCTAATTTGTATGCCGTTTTTACAGCTTCCTTCATATCAGAAACTCTAAAAATATTGTTCATACCTTGTAATTTTGCTGTTTGCTCAATTTTATCTGCTGTTTCTCCTAATAATACTATTGCTTTTACATTTTTAGTTGCATAGCTAATCATTTCTGTAAAATCACTTTGCTTATCTTTTCCTCCAGCAATTAAAACTATAGGCTTATCATAAGATGTTATAGCTTTTATAGTTGAATCAGGGTTTGTTCCTTTTGAATCATTAACAAACATAATTCCATCTTTGTCTGTAACAAATTCTAATCTATGTTCAACGCTTTTAAAAGTCTTTAATGTATCTTTTATAATTTCTAAATCAATACCTAATACATAAGACATTAAAATAGCTGCCATACAGTTTTCTAAGTTGTGATTTCCTGGTAAACTTAATTCATCTTTATTTAATAATTTTATTTCTTTATCATTAACTTTTATAACGATGTTGTTATTATCATCTAAGTATGCTCCTTGGCTTACTTTTTCTTTTTGTGAGAAGTATAAAACTTTAGCATTAGTTTTATTTCCTAATTCTCTAACTATTTCATCATCATAATTTAATATACAAAAATCATTTGCATCTTGATTTTTAAATATATTGGCCTTTGCATTTATATAGTTTTCCATAGTGTGATGTCTATTTAAATGATCTTCCGTTATATTTATAATAGTACTAACTCTAGGCTTAAAATCCTCTATACTTTCTAATTGAAAACTACTTAATTCTGTTATAAGAAAAGAATTCTCATCTGTTAAATCAACAGTATCAATAACTGGATTTCCTATATTTCCAACTATATATGAATCTTTTGAAGCCTTTTTAAATATTTCTCCAACTAAACTTGTAGTTGTAGTCTTTCCATTTGTTCCTGTTATACCAACAAATGTAGGATTTTTAGATAGCTTATATGCTAATTCAACTTCTCCAATTATATTTATATTTTCAGATTGTAATTTTTTTATAAATGGTAAATCTAATGGAACTCCCGGAGATACTATAGTTAAATCTATATTACTTATATCTTCAAGATGATGTCCTAAGATATACTCAACGCTATCTAAATTTTCAATTTGTTTTATTATATCTTTTAATTGGTCTTTAGACTTAATATCATTTACTATAATTTTTGCACCTAATTTATCTAATTTTTTTATAGTAGATACTCCAGTCTTTGCCAGTCCTACAAGTAAGACAATTTTATTATTTAAGTCCATGGTTCTTACCCCCGTAAATTAGAATACTGCTATTATACCTATCCAAGCTAAAACTATAGATGTTATCCAAAATACAAATATAACCTTAGTCTCAGGCCATCCACATTGTTCAAAATGATGATGTATTGGTGCCATTTTAAATATTCTTTTCTTTCTTAATTTATAAGATCCAACTTGAAGTATAACTGAAATTGCTTCTGCAAAATATATACCTCCAACAATAGGTATTATAAGAACATTATTTGTTAGTACTGCAAATGATATCACAGCACCTCCTAGAGCCATAGACCCTGTATCTCCCATAAATACTCTTGCTGGATATGAGTTAAACCCTAAAAATCCTATACAAGCTCCTACAGTAGCCGCTGCTAATATAGCTACATCTGTATTACCATAGCTAGTTGCAACTAGCATAAAGAATGCAGAAACTATAACAGTTATTCCTGATGCTAAACCATCAAGTCCATCTGTTAAGTTAACTGCATTTACTGTTCCAAGTATTATAAATACCATAACAGGAACATATAATGCACCTAAATTAAATGTAATATTTGTAAAAGGTATTATAAATTGAGTAGCACTTGGTGAATTAGTATATTGGTAATATGCTAATAATGTAGCTAATGCAACTTGTAATAATAACTTTTGATATGCTTTTAATCCTAATGATCTTTTAAACTTTATTTTTAAGAAATCATCTACAAATCCTACAAATCCAAATCCAACTATACATAAAAGTCCCATAGTCATATCTGAGCTTATTTTCATTCTTGTAAGAATTGTTATTAATATTGCTACTATCATCATTATTCCACCCATTGTAGGTGTTCCATTTTTTTGTAAGTGTGTTTGTGGTCCGTCATCTCTTACCGTCTGTCCGAATTTAAATTTAGTTAACATCGGTATAAATATCGGACCTAGTATTATTACTATAAGAAATGAAATCATCGATGTATACGTAAGTTCTGTTATTCCTAACATAATATAACTCCTCTCCCTTGTTGGCTATTTCTTTAATGTTATTTACCTATTTAAATATTGTACTATATTTTCTAGTTGCATACCTCTAGAAGCTTTAACTAAGATCACATCATCCTTAACTATTATATCATTTAATTTTTTAATTGCCGTCTCTTTATTAGAAAAATGATGTATATTTAATTTATTAAATCCTAGTTTGTTAGCTTCATCTCCTATATGTCTAGAGTTTTCACCTATTGTAACTAATACATCTACATTATCGATTGCATATCCTCCTACAAGCCTATGGCCATATTCCGAGTGTTCTCCCATTTCAAACATATCTCCAAGTATTGCAACTCTTCTGTTTTTATATCTACCTAATATATCCAGTGCAGCTTTCATAGAATCAGGACTAGCATTATAAGCATCATTTATTATTGTTATGCCATCTTTTTTTATTATGTCAAGTCTCATCTTACTAGCTTTGAAATTCTTTAATCCAGCTTTTATATCGCTTAAATCCATGCCTAAACTTAACCCTACTAAGATAGATGCCATAGCATTATATATATTATGCTTTCCTACTGTTGGTATAAAAATTTCTTCTTCTTTACCATTTATAAAACATTTAAAGTTTAAGCTTTCCTCTCCAATTGAATAATCTAAACAGTAAATATCATTATTTTTGTTAAATCCAAAAGTTTTTAATTCATATCCAAGTTCATCATTACATACCTTTTTTAAATATTCATCGTCACCATTTATAATTAAAGTATTAGACTTGTCAAAATTCGAAGTGATTTCTAATTTTGCTTTTAATATGCCTTCTTGAGATCCTAGGTTTTCTATATGTGATAGGCCTATATTTGATATCACTCCTATTTTAGGATTTACTATATTTGCTAAATATTCAATTTCATTAAAGTGAGACATTCCCATTTCTATTATTGCACATTCATGGTTTGAGTTTAAATTAAATAAAGTAAGTGGTACTCCTATATGATTATTGAAGTTTCCTTCATTTTTTAATGTATTGAATTTAGTAGATATAGCTGAGTATATCATATCTTTAGTTGTAGTTTTTCCTACACTTCCAGTTACTCCTATGTATGGTATATTAAATTTTTCTTTATAAAATTTAGCTATATCTCCAAGTGCTTTTGTAGTATCATCTACTTCTATTAAATTTATATCCGAACTTTCAAATTTTATGCCATTACTTTTATTTTTTATAAAAGTTTTACATCCATTTTCAAGTGCTGATTGAATAAATTTATGTCCATCTAAATTTTCACCTATTATAGCTATGAAGGCATCACCTTCATTAGCAGCTCTACTGTCTATAACTATTTTTTTGATTTCATCTAATTCATTTCCATTTACTAATGTACCATTAGATGCCACTACTAGTTCTTTTATGGATAAAGATTCCATACTTAAACCTCCTTCTAAATAAGTCTACTAAAACATTATAAATCTTTTTGATACGTTCATCATCTATATTTATAATATTTTAATATGTAATTTTATAGAATATCAAATATTTTACACTTTTGTAAACCTTTAAAATCCTAATAAAGAGCAATGTACATAGTACTATGTACATTGCTCTTTTAAACTATTAACTAATTAATTATATACTATATATTAAATTTTTTGAAGTTATTTATTATATATCAAACTTTAGTTTTCTGTATATATAACTATTCCTGAATCTACTGAAACTTCTGCTCCAGGTTTTGGGAATATATCTACCACCTTAGCTGTTCCTTTAATTTCTGTATCTACATCTTGAATTGGCTTTAGTTTATTTTCTTCTAAAACCTTAATCGCATCTTCAACACTAAGATCTATAATATTAGGAACTTTAACTTTTTCTTTTTCATACTCCTGTTTTTCCTCTTCGCTATATTTTGGTTCAACTCCTAAATATTTTAAAGAATCATTCATTATTTCTTTTACTATAGGTCCTGCTGTTGTACTACCAAATGCACTAACTCCTGTAGGTTCATCAACTATAGCCAAAACTACAATTTGCGGATCATCACATGGAGCAATACCCACAAATGAACATATATATTTACCTTGTGCATATTTACCATCGATAACTTTTTGAGCAGTTCCTGTTTTACCTCCTATTCTATAACCTGGTATGTAAGCTGCTTTACCTGAACCTTCACTAACAACTGACTCAGCTATTTCCATCATTTTATTTGAAGTATCTTCTGATATAACCTGTCTAACTACTTTTGGTTTTATACTTTCTGTTACATTTCCTTGATTATCTACTAACTCTTTTACAACTCTAGGTTGCATAAGTTTTCCATCATTTGCTATAGCACCTATGGCACTTATTAATTGCATTGGAGTAACAGATATTGATTGACCAAAAGATATAGTAGCCAATTCCACAGGCCCAACATTTTTTTCATTGTATAAAATTCCTTTAGCTTCTCCAGGTAAATCTAACTTTGTAGTATCCATAAATCCAAATCCTTCAATGTAGTCATACATCTTAGATACTCCAAGTCTACTTCCTAGCTCCACAAATACAGGGTTACAAGAATTTTGAACCCCTTGTTTAAATTCTTGTGCTCCATGAGGTTTATAGTGTCTCCAACATTTAATTTTTCTTCCTCCAACCATTACACTCCCTGTACAGTTAAACTTCTCACCTTCCTTAATAACACCTTCTTCTAGTGCCGCTGAAGATGTTATTAATTTAAATGTTGATCCAGGTTCATATGTATCACTAACTGCAGGATTTCTCCACATAGAAAAATATCCTTTTATTTTATCTTTGTCTCCATAACCCTCTAACTCTTCTTCATAGTATGGATATATAGGAGTTCTTGAATTGTTAGGATCATAGTCAGGTTTAGATGCCATAGATAATACATCTCCAGTCTTAGGATCTATAGCTATTGCAGTTACTCTTTTTGCATTATTTAATTCATAAGCTTTTTGAACTGCTTTTTCTGTATAGTGTTGTATAACTTCATCTATAGTTAAAACTAAACCGTTTCCTTGAACTGGCTCATAATATTTTTCCATTCCATGAGGTATTTCTCTTCCTGATGCATCGGTACTAACAATAAGCCTTCCTGATTTTCCCTTTAAGTGTTTATCATATTGCATTTCAACTCCTGCTATTCCTGTAGCATCATCTGAAGTATGTCCTAGTACATAAGATGCAAAATTTCCATATGGATAATATCTTTGATTATCTTCAGCTACCCATATTCCTGGTAATTTAGCCTCTCTTATTTTTTCAGCAGTTTCATCATCTATCCATCTTTTAACTTTCACTAGCGCCATATTTTTCTTTTTTAATAACTTTAAAACCTCTTCATGTTCTTCGTCTATTAGATTAGATATTACTTTAGCAGCTTTTTCTTTATCTTTTACTTCCACAGGTTTTGCCCATATAGTATACTTTGTTACACTTACTGCTAATTCTTTCATATTTTTATCATATATAGTTCCCCTTTTAGGTTCTATAGGTATATCCCTAGTTTGTTGGTCTAGAGCTTTAGCTGTTAACCAATCTCCCTTTACGATTTGTAAATATCCAGTCCTAAATATAAGCATAAAAAATACACAACATGCCATTATTAAAACTGCTACTAATCGTTTTTTACTTATCCTCTTAATTTTACTCAAGTAACTCTCCCCCTACTTATTTACTTCTATGTATCTTATTTGACTTTCCTTTGGATAATTCATACCTAGTTTTTCATTAGCTTTTTTCTCTATATCTTTGCTTGTAGTCAGTATATCTACTTCAACTTTTATATTATCTTTTTCTATATTTTTTTTGTGTAACTCAGATTCTAGTTTACCTATTTCATACTTCAATTTAGATATTTCACTATAACCGTACATGCAACCAGATATAATAATGAAAATAAAAAGTAAACACCCTACCTTAATTGATAACTTGATTATTTTTTTTAATAGCTTTCTTTTATAATTATTCTTTTTATTTAATCTATATTCATTTATCTCTTTTATTTTTTTATTTCTTTTCATAATATATAACTCCTTAAATTTTTATAGTTATATATTATATTTAACCTTTTAATACAGCTTCCTTTTAAGTTTTGATACAAAATTAATGCAATAAAAAACAAAAAAGTCTAAGCTTTCACTTAGACTTTTATATTCTTTCAGCAACCCTCAATTTAGCACTTCTTGATCTTGGGTTTTCCTCTACCTCTTCAGTTGTTGGTAATATAGGTTTTCTAGTTATAACTTTTACCAATGCTTCTTTATCACACTGACATATTGGTAAATACGATGGACATATACAATCTGTTGCTAAATCTTTAAATTCTTTCTTTACAATTCTATCTTCTAATGAGTGGAATGTTATTATACATATTCTTCCACCTTCATTTAGCATTTGAGCTGCATCATCTATCATATTTGTTATAACACCTAACTCATTATTAACCTCTATTCTTATAGCTTGGAAAGTCCTTTTTGCAGGATGTGGACCATCTATTCTAGCTTTTTTCGGGATAGCTTTTTTTATTATATCAACTAACTCACCAGTAGTTTCTATACTTTTTTCTTTTCTTTCTTCAACTATAAATTTAGCAATACGCTTTGCCCAGTTATCTTCTCCATAATCTTTTATAATTTTAGCTAACTCTTCTTCACTATAAGTATTTACAACATCATGTGCCGAGAAAGAACATCTCACATCCATCCTCATATCTAATGGTGCATCTTGCATATAAGAAAATCCTCTATCGGCTTCATCTAATTGATGAGAAGATACTCCTAAATCTGCAAGTACTCCATCAATTTTATAAATTCCTAGATTCTCTAATTCTTCTTTTAAGTTTTCAAAATTACTATGAACAAATTTTACTCTATCACTATACTCACTTAGTCTTTCTCTTGCAGTATTTATTGCATTTATATCTTGATCAAATCCAATAAATAATCCATCTTTAGATAATTTTTTTACAATCTCTTTTGAATGGCCAGCTCCACCCATTGTACAGTCTACATATACACCGTCTGGTTTTATATTTAAATTATCAATGCATTCATTTAATAGCACTGATACGTGATGAAATTCCATATTTTATCGCTCCTTAATTTTGTCTATTTGTTTTACTTTTCTTTGATAAGTATATATGGGCTATTAATCCACCTATTACTCCTACTAAACTTATAACTTGAGCCATTCTAAGCGGTCCTATCATAAGGCTGTCAGTTCTAAGTCCTTCTATGAAAAATCTACCAAGAGAATATAGTATAGCATATAAAACTATAATTTGACCTTCATATGATTTCTTTTTTCTAAACATCCATAAAAATACAAATATACCAAAATCCCATATTGATTCATATAAGAAAGTGGGATGAACCTTAACTCCATCTACCATTATTCCCCAAGGTAAATTTGTCGGTCCTCCATGAGCTTCTTTATTTATAAAGTTTCCCCATCTTCCTATAGCTTGTGCTAAAGGCATACCTATAATTACAGTATCTGCTAATTTAAAGAAATTTATTTTCTTATATCTTGAAAATAAATATCCAGCTAAAACTCCACCTATTAAAGCTCCATGTATAGCCATTCCTCCACCTCTAAAATTAAATACTTGTGATGGATTGCTAGCATAATACTCCCAGTTAAATATGACATAGTACAATCTTGCACATATTAATCCTACCGGTATGGCAATTATAGCTAAGTCTAGTATATTGTCTTCTTTTATTTCTACTCTTTTAGCTTCTTTCAAAGCTATTAACGTTCCTAAAATCATACCTATAGCCATAAGTATTCCATACCACATTACATCTATTCCGAATATAGTAAACGCAACTCTATCCATAAATTAATACCTACCTTTTAAATAATCTTTTTAGAAAACTCTTTTTCTTTTCATACATACTAGGGATTTCAATTTCCAATTCAGTATTTTCAATTATAACCTTTTGATTTTCTAAAAATAATTTTTCAGCCAATTCCATACTGTATTTTTGAGATACATATTCATATGCCTCTTTTATTAATGGCCTTCTTCTGGTACTACTATGTGCATCTGTAGCTATGAAATGAATCATTTTATTTTTCAAAAGAATATCACTAGTTTTTTGTGCTTCAGTTCCATTTTTACCAGTTATGCTAGAGGCGTTTACTTGTATTAAAGCTCCTTCATTTATACAATCGTAAATTAAATTAGGATTTTCTTGAACTTTTGGATATCTTTCCACATGAGCCAATACAGGTATATAACCTCTTAATTTTATTTCATAAACTATATCAACTAGATTTTTAGGAAAATTATTTGGAGAAAACTCAATAAGTAAATATCTACTACTGTTTAAAGAGTAAAAATCTAGGTTTTCAAAATTTTCAAATAAATCTTCTGTATAATATAGTTCATTTCCCAAAATTATATTTAAATCTATTCCTTCAACTTTTAAAGCCTTGTTGAAGTCATTAAGAACTTTATTTAACTCTTTTCCTTTTTTATATTTAAAATCAGGATGATAGTGAGATGTATTTATTATCGTCCTTATTCCTTCATCGTAAGCTATTTTTGCCATTTCTATTGATTCAGATAAATTCTCAGATCCATCATCAACTCCAGGCAGTATATGGCAGTGTATATCTATCATGTAATAATTCCCTCCTTATTATAAAATAAATAATACCACATTAAATACTAAGCATCAATTTTCTTTATAATCTCCCACTAAAATAGTTTATTATTAAAACTAAAAAAGTGCTAAATATTTAGCACTTTTACTTTGGTTCTACTATTGATATAGAACAATATTCTTCTTTAAGATGATTTTTTAATCTTTCCTCAACTTCTTCAAATTTTACTTGTTTTATAACTTCTAAATAATCCATTAAATTTATACCTTTAAATTTATATGAAATGAAATTATTAGCTATAAAATTTACTGAGTCAAAATATTTTATAAATTGACCCATTTTTTTCTTTTTAACTCTATTAAAATCATCTTCTGACAATCCATCTTCTTTATATTTATTTATATACTTAATAATGGTGTCTTTAACTTTTCTAGGTTCATTAGATTCTCCACCTATTAATGTATAACCATAATCTACTTGCGATGTAAATCCACATCCAAAGTTATCATTTATTAACCCACTCATATACAATTCTTCAAAAATTTCACTACCTCTTTTTAAAATCATATCTAGTAATATCTCTGTGATAACTTCTTTTCTTAGTAACTCTTTTCCTTTCATACCTACATCGCTATCTTTAAATCCTATATTAAACATTGGCATTGATATTGGAAATTCAGCTACGATTTCTTTTTCATTTACAGTTTTAGGTTCTTCTGGGTAAAATCTTTCTATTTCATTCTTAAGCTTATCAACATCATAATGATTGCTTTTTTTAGCTATTTCCATAACTTTCTCTGCATCTACATCTCCTACGACAAATAAAATCATATTTCCCGGGTTATAAAAAGTATTATAACATGTGTATAATTCCTCTTTGGTTATTTTATATATACTATCAACTGTTCCTGCTATATCTATGTTTACAGGATACTTTGAATACATCGCCTTTAAACAATTAAAATATACATTCCAATCCGGATCGTCATTATACATTTTTATTTCTTGTTCTATTATTCCTTTTTCTTTTTCTACATTTTCATCTGTAAAATATGGAGTTTGAACATAATCTATTAAATGCTGTAAACTTTCATAGAAATTTTCAGTGCATGAAAATAAATAAGCGGTCATTGTAAAATTAGTATATGCATTTGCACTAGCTCCTAACTTTGAAAACTTATCAAATGCATTACCACCATCTGGTTGTTCAAACATCTTGTGTTCAAGAAAATGAGCTATACCTTCATTTACTTTAAATTTCTCAGTTTGATTTATAGGTATAAACTCCAAGTCATTTGATCCATAATTGGTAGCTAAAACTGCAAACTTTTTAGTAAATCCTTTTTTAGGCATAAAATAAACATCTAAACCATTATCTAATTTTTCATAATAAACTTCTTCTTTTAATATATCATTAACTATTTTTTCCATATAGTCCTCCTAGTTTCTTAAGAAATAAATAGTATCTAATTGTAATGCTTTAAACACATCAACTATTTCTTCCTTAGTTACTTTGTCTATATAATCTATAATATCTTCTATACTTAAATTTGTTTTGCTTATATCTTGAGCAAATTTAAAGTCAGATAATCCACCTATATTATCTGTTAATGCTTCCATTGAACTTATAAGTGATATCTTACTGTTATTTAATTCTTCATCATTTATATCTCCATTTACAATTTTTTCAATTTGTTTTTTTACTAAATCAGTTGTTTTTTCATAATTTTGAGTTTCTATACCAGATGATATAAATAATATTCCTTTATATTTTTCTATAGATGAATATATATAGTAACATAAGCTTTCTTTTTCCCTTATGTTTATAAACATTTTAGAATGGGGTCCACCACCTAATATATTACACCCTACTATTAATGGATAATATCTTTTTGCATCTGCAAAATCTATATTAGTTCTATATCCCATAACTAGTTTTCCTTGTGTTATATCCATCTTATCAACTATATTCTTTACTGTATCTACATCTTTTTTAAACTCTTCTCTTGGAATATCTATTACAGATCCTCTATCAAAGTTAAATTTACTTTTAATAATACTTTCAACATCTTTTTCATTAAATTCGCCTTCTACAATAATGTCTATAGGAGATGTTTTTAAAATTTCTTTATAGTGATTATATAGTTCTTTAGCTGTGATTTTATCAATTTCATCTATATATCCATATTCACTTATGCTAAACTTTTCATATTTACACATTTCCTCAAAACATCTTTCAAGTGCATATCTTCCCTTATCATTTATTTTGGCTTTTATTCTTTCTTTTAAATTTTGCTTTTCTAATTTAAGATATTCTTCACTAAATCCACCATCTTCTACTAATGGATTATTTATTATTTCATTTAAAAACTCTATAGCTTTATTAAAAATTTGTTCATCTAAATATTTTTCATTTGTTGTCACTAGTTTTATATTTAAAACTTGTCTTTCTCCTCTTTTGCTTATATCAGCTAAAAGTGATGCTCCATACAAATCTTCTAGTTTATTAGATATCTCTCTTAAACTTTTATATTCGCTACTAGCATTAGTTATTAAATTAGGTATTAATGCATTTTTGGTAGCTTCATTTTTATCTAGGATTCTTTGTATGTATACACTTACTAAATTTGTTTTAAATTTTTTAGAATTTATTAAAGTTAAATTTACATTCTCACATAAATTTATTTTTTTTACACTCTCCATAGTTACCTCCTATTTTTTTATTAATGATATTTGAGTATATATTTCTTCAACCAAGATTTTAACTTTGTCCTTAGGATATATATAGTGAAATTTTATTTCTGGTCCATCTAGTTCTTGTAAAATACTTTCAACTAAATTCTTATTATGCATATTGTCAATTGTACATGTAGGTATAACTACATGCAATATATCAATTCCAAATTCTAGAAGTTGTTCTCCTGATTTTATTATATCGTTTTTATTATTTTCTAAAAGTGGTAATTTTATTTGAATTTTAGTACTTTTTTCTTTTTCAATATAATACTTTATTTTTTCTCTAAAAATTATATCTTGTTCTAAATTATTTTCATCCTCTAAGCCTATAAGTAATACTCCTATATCTGTATCTTCATTTTTAGCGCTTCCAACTATTTCATTTTTATATGACTTTGCTAAATTATCAGATTTATAAAATAAATCTGTAAGTTCAATATGTACTCCTAATTTACTAAGTTGCATTTTCTGAAGCCTTTCATTAAATACTTCAAAATCTTTACCTTGAGTTATAAACATAGGACATATTACTATTTCTTTATAACCTTGATTTATAATATTTTTTATAACATTTTCAAAGTACGGCTTTGTGTATAGATATGAATTGATAACTTTGTAATCTTTACCTAATTTTTCTTTTAAATTAATAGCTATCTCATTTGCTGTATCTTTAAAATCACTAGAACCTAAATTTTCGTAATATCTTTTAAATTTATTTAAGTTATAAACCATATTTCCATAAGATTTATATCCTTGCTCAAAATATATTTCATTAGCCCTTTCGCTTAAATCATAGTTTCTATCTTCTCCATCATATAAAAGTACGACTGCTGTTTCTTTTTTTATACTAACTTCTTCATCATAGTCTACTATATTTTGATTTATATTATCTTTTAATACTATTATTGAAAATATATTTACTAAAAAGTATGAAATAATTAAACCTATAAATATTTCCTTATATTGTTTTTTATAATTAGTAATATAATAATATATAATTATGGTTGTCGCTATAATAAATATATTTTCCATATACCCATCAAATATAAGACTTAATCCTAGCAGTATACCTGAACATATTGGTATTATCATAAAATCAACTCCATTGAAAGTATAATTTGCATCGCTAATGTATATGATGTATAATTAGAATGTATGTCTAATTTAAAATAAACACGAGACTTAAGAAGAGAGGAAGATACAATATGAAATTAGGTATAGTTGGTTTACCAAACGTAGGTAAAAGTACACTATTTAATGCTATAACTCAAGCAGGTGCGGAATCTGCTAACTACCCTTTCTGTACAATAGAGCCAAATGTTGGTGTTGTGGCTGTTCCAGATGAAAGATTAAATCAATTAAAGGAATTATATGATTCTAAAAAAATAGTACCTACTGCTATCGAGTTTTGCGATATAGCAGGTTTAGTTAGAGGAGCTTCTAAGGGTGAAGGTCTTGGTAATAAATTCTTATCTCATATAAGAGAAGTAGATGCTATAGTACATGTTGTTAGATGTTTTGAAGACCCTAACGTAGTTCATGTTGACGGTTCTGTAGACCCTTTAAGAGATATAGAGACTATAAACTTAGAGTTAATTTTCTCTGATATAGAAATATTAGAAAGAAGAATACAAAAGACTCAAAAAGCTGCTAAAGCTGATAAAAGTTTAGCATCTGAGCTTGAATTCTTAAAAGAAATAATGGCTACTTTAGAAGATAGCAAATGTGTTAGAACTATGGAGTTTACTGAAGATCAACAAACTTTTGTTAATTCATTAAACTTACTTACGTCTAAACCTGTAATATATGCTACTAATGTTAGTGAAGATGATTTAGCTGATGAAGCTTTAAATAATGAATATGTTAATAAAGTTAGAGAATTCGCTGCAAGTGAAAATGCTGAAGTTGTTGTTGTCTGTGCTCAAATAGAAGCTGAAATAGCTGAACTTGATACTGATGAAGAAAAGAAAGAATTCTTAGAAACATTAGGTCTTGAGCAATCCGGACTTGATAAACTTATAAAATCTTCATATGCATTACTTGGATTAATATCTTACTTAACAGCTGGACCTCAAGAGGTTAGAGCTTGGACTATAAAGGTCGGAACTAAAGCTCCTCAAGCTGGTGGTAAAATACACTCTGATATAGAAAGAGGATTCATAAGAGCGGAAACTATAGCATTTGATGATTTAGTTCAAGTTGGAACTATGACTGCTGCAAAAGATAAAGGATTAGTTAGACTTGAAGGTAAAGAGTATATAGTTAAAGATGGAGATGTTATATTATTCAGATTTAACGTATAGAAAAAAGATGTATCGATTAGATACATCTCTTTTTATTTTTTATGTAAATATTCATTAGCTATTTCTTTATCATCAAAATGATGTTTAACCTTACCTATTATTTGATAATTTTCATGACCTTTTCCTGCAATTAATATTACATCATCTTTTTGTGCCATTTCTATCGCTTCTTTAATAGCTTCTTTTCTATCTATTACAACCTTATAATTTTCTTTATTTTTATCTAGCCCTTCTAATATATCTTTGATTATAAGCTCAGGGTCTTCTGTTCTTGGATTATCTGAAGTTACTATACATATATCTGAATATTTTTGTACAATTTCTCCCATTAACGGTCTTTTGGTAGTATCTCTATCTCCACCACATCCAAAAACTGTTATTATCCTATTTTTAGCAAACTCTCTTGCTGTTTTTATTACATTCTCTAATGCATCTGGAGTGTGAGCATAATCAACTATTACACTTATACCTGTATCATTTGATATAGCTTCAAATCTTCCAGCTACACCACCTGTATTTTTTAATCCATTTATAACAACATCTTTGTCTATTCCTAATGCATAGCAAGTTGCTATAACTGCTAAGGTATTATAAACTGTAAATTTACCTGGTACAGGTACAAATATATCAGTTTCATACGTTGGAGTTATAAGTCTATAAGAAACTCCTCTTGCTTCTATTTTTATATTTTTAGCCATGAAATCAGCTTCATTATCTATTCCATAAGAGTAGCACTTAGTATCTAAATTTTTAACATTATTATATATTATTTTTCCGCCATTATCATCTATATTTATTATATTAGCATTTGTTGTCATATAGAATAATTTTTCTTTAGCTTTTCTGTAATCTTCTAAATCTTTATGAAAATCTAAGTGATCTGGTGTTAAGTTAGTAAAAACTCCTACTTTGTATTTAGTTTGTGCCACTCTATTTAACGCTAGTGCATGAGATGAAACCTCCATTGCACAATATTTACATCCATTTTCTATCATTTGATTGAAATATCCTTGTAAATCTACACTCTCTGGAGTTGTAGAGTTTGATTCAACTTCGTTATCTCCATCAAATATTTTTATAGTTCCAATAAGTCCAACTTTATTTTTATCTAATCTTAATATCTCATTTAAAAATGTTGTTATACTAGTTTTTCCATTTGTTCCTGTAACTCCTATAACATCAAATCTTTGACTTGGATGATTATAAAAATTATCTGCTATTTTAGCCATATCTTCTCTAGTATCTTTAACTTTT
Organism: Paraclostridium sordellii; assembly: GCF_000953675.1. NCBI lineage: Bacteria > Bacillati > Bacillota > Clostridia > Peptostreptococcales > Peptostreptococcaceae > Paraclostridium > Paraclostridium sordellii. Next base: position 2,825,069 of record NZ_LN679998.1, read on the forward strand.
ATAAAAGTTGCATCATCTCTATTTATATCTTCCTCTACTAAGAATGCTTTAGCTCCATTTTCAATAGCTTTATCTATAAATTTATGTCCATCAACAGTAAAACCTTTTATACATACAAACAATCCGTTATCTTTTACTTTTCTTGAATCATATTGAATATTATCTATTTGTATATCTAAACTACCTTTAGTATCTAATATTTCTAAGCCATCTATTACTTCTCTTAGTAACATAAAATTTTACCTTCTTTCAATAAAAAAATTTATACTTATACTATTATATAATAATAATAATAAAATATAAATTGTCTTGAGTGCTATTTTTATTGCAAAAAATGCAAAATAAAAAAATAGAGAGGAATATTCCTCTCTATTTCTATTAATTAAGATTAATATTGAGCTAATCTCTTATAGCTTTCATATCTTTCTTTAGCATTATCTTCTGCCATTTCAAATAATTCTTCTGCTACATCTGGGAATTGTTTAGCTATAGCAGCATATCTTACTTGTTTCATTAAGAAGTCTCTGAAACTTTCAGTTGGCTCTTTAGAATCTAATGTAAATGGATTCTTACCTTCTAATTTTAGAGTTGGGTTGAATCTGTATAAATGCCAGTATCCACACTTAACAGCTTGCTCTATGTTAGCTTGAGCTCTTCCCATACCTTCTTTTAATCCGTGTGATATACATGGAGAGTAAGCTATTATTAATGATGGTCCATCGTATTTTTCAGCTTCTACTACAGCCTTCATTAATTGGTTCTTATCTGCACCCATACCAACTTGTGCTACGTATACATTTCCGTAAGACATAGCCATCATACCTAAATCTTTCTTTCTAGATCTCTTACCTGCTGCTGCGAATTTAGCCATTGCTGCAACTGGAGTAGATTTAGATGCTTGACCACCTGTATTAGAGTATATCTCAGTATCAAATACTAATACATTTACATTTTCACCAGAAGCAAGAACGTGATCTAATCCACCGTAACCGATGTCATAAGCCCATCCGTCTCCTCCAAGTATCCATTGAGATCTCTTAACTAAGTAATCTTTTCTAGCTTCTATTTCAGCAACTAATGCTTTTATTTCAGCATTTTCTATTTCATGAGCATTTGCTAATACTTCAAGTACTTTTTCACTTGCTTTAACAGATGCTTCACTGTCTTCTTTATTTTCTAACCAGTTATTAAATGCATCTCTAGCTGCATCACATATATCCATAGATACTAATTGTTCCATAGTTTCAGTTAACTTAGCTCTCATTTGTTTAACACCTAAGAACATTCCGTATCCATACTCTGCGTTATCCTCAAATAATGAGTTTGCCCAAGATGGACCTTTACCTTCATGGTTAACAGTGTATGGAGTTGATGGAGCTGATCCTCCCCATATAGAAGAACATCCAGTAGCATTAGCTATCATCATTCTATCTCCGAATAATTGAGTTACTAACTTGATGTATGGAGTTTCTCCACATCCAGCACAAGCACCAGAGAACTCTATAAGTGGTTGTCTAAATTGACTTCCTTTAACTGTTGTTGGAGCCATTATATCTCCTTTTGGAGCAACTTTCTTAGTATCAACTGCGAATGCCCAGTTTTCTACTTCAACTTCTTGAGTATCAAGAGGTTTCATAACTAAAGCTTTTTCTTTAGCTGGACATACGTCAGCACAGTTTCCACATCCTGTACAGTCCATTGGACTTACTTGCATTCTATATTGTAATCCGTCAAATCCTTTACCTATAGCTTTCTTAGTTTCGAATTTTTCAGGAGCATTTTTCATTTCTTCTTCATTAACTAATACTGGTCTTATACATGCATGAGGACATATGTAAGCACATTGGTTACATTGTATACAGTTATCAACTATCCACTCAGGAACGTTTACTGCTACCCCTCTCTTTTCATATGCAGCAAGTCCAGCTGGGAATGTACCATCTTCTATTCCATTGAATGTACTTACAGGTAAGTTATCTCCTTCTTGTGCATTCATAGGTCTTACTATATCTTTTACGAAGTCTGGTTCATTTACTTCTTTTTTGCTTTCGTCTTTAGCATCTGCCCATTCAGATGGTACATTAACTTTAACTAAAGAATTCATACCTGCTTCAACAGCTTGGTAGTTCATGTTAACTATTTTTTCACCTTTTTTACCGTAAGCTTTCTTTATAGAATCTTTTAAGTATTCTATAGCATCAGCTTCTGGTATTATTTGAGCTAACTTGAAGAATGCAGATTGCATTATCATGTTTATTCTGTTTCCAAGTCCTATTTCTTGTCCTAATTTAGTACCATTTACTGTATAGAATTGGATATCATTTTTAGCTATATAATTTTTCATAGCTGCTGGTAAGTGTTCGTTTAACTCATTTTCATTCCATATAGTGTTAAGAACGAATACTCCACCTTTCTTTAATCCTTTTAATAAATCATATTGATATACATAAGCTTGGTTATGACAAGCGATGTAATCAGCTTCATCTATTAAGTAAGTTGATCTTATAGGAGCATCTCCAAATCTTAAGTGAGACATTGTTATACCACCAGATTTTTTAGAGTCATATGCAAAGTATGCTTGAGCATATTTCTTAGTGTTATCTCCTATTATTTTTATAGCTTGTTTATTAGCTCCAACTGTACCATCTGATCCTAATCCCCAGAACTTACATCTTACAGTTCCTTTTTGAGCTATTTTTAATTCATCAGCTAATTCTAAAGAAGTGTTAGTAACATCATCAACTATACCTAATGTAAATTGATCTTTAGGAGTTTCTGATTTTAAGTTATCATAAACTGTTTTTATTTGAGTAGGAGTAGTATCTTTTGATCCTAATCCGTATCTTCCACCTATTACCATAGGAGCTTTTTCATTTCCATAGTATACTGATTTAACGTCTAAGTATAACGGCTCTCCAGTTGCTCCTGGTTCTTTAGTTCTGTCTAATACACATATTCTTTCAACTGTTGAAGGCATTGAATCCATAAAATGCTTCATTGAGAAAGGTCTGTATAAGTGAACTTTAACTAAACCATATTTTTCGCCTTGAGCATTTAATACGTCTATAGTTTCTTCTATAGCTTCTGTTACAGATCCCATAGCTACTATTACATACTTAGCATCTTCTGCTCCGTAGTAATCAAATAGTCCATGCTTTCTTCCAGTTAACTCAGACATTTGGTTCATGTATTTTTCAACTATTCCTACGATATCATTGTAATATTTATTTGAAGCTTCTCTTGTTTGGAAGTATATATCAGGGTTTTGTGCTGTACCACGAGTAACAGGATGATTTGGAGATAAAGCTCTATTTCTGAACTCTTGAACAGCTTCCATATTTAATAATTTAGCATAATCTTCATTTTCTAATAATTCAACTTTTTGTATTTCATGAGATGTTCTAAATCCATCAAAGAAATGTATAAATGGTAATCTACCTTCTATTGCAGCTAAATGTGCAACTGGTGCTATATCAGCAACCTCTTGAACTGATCCAGAAGCTAATAATACACATCCTGTTTGTCTTGCTGACATAACGTCTTGATGATCTCCGAATATTGATAATGCTTGTGATGCTAAAGCACGAGCACTTACATGGAATACTCCTGGTAATAATTCACCAGCTACTTTATACATATTTGGTATCATAAGTAATAAACCTTGTGATGCAGTGAATGTTGTTGTTAATGCACCAGCTTGTAATGAACCGTGGAATGCTCCTGCAGCTCCTGCTTCTGATTGCATTTCTACAACACTAACTTTTTGTCCAAATATATTTTTTCTTCCTTGTGCAGCCCATTCGTCCACAACCTCTGCCATCGTAGATGATGGAGTTATAGGATATATTGCAGCTACATCTGTAAATGCATATGCAACATGAGCAGCAGCAGTGTTACCATCTACTGTTTTCATAAATTTTGCCATAGTATGTATCCTCCTTGTATATTCCTCCCAAAATAGATTTGCTTGTTTCTATTATGAGTAAATATTTTGATAAAATTTTCTAAGTTAATAATTTCTACATTAACTTACAAAATCCTTCTATCATATTAATGTTTTTGTGTTTTGTATACTTAAAAGTTCAAAAGTATCACATCATTATATGAATACCCAATTTTGTATACTTGAAACATTATTAAAACATTTTTTTTAAAAATTTTTAAAATTTTTAATAACCACTAGTTTTTGAATCCTCACCTTTTGTAATTGCAACAGAAGCGCTAGCTCCAATTCTTGAACAACCGGCTTTTATAACAGCCTTTGCATCTTCTTGGTTTCTAACTCCTCCAGAAGCCTTTACTCCGATATTAGGTCCAACAACTTCTCTCATAAGCTTTATATCTTCAGGAGTTGATCCGCCTGTCCCAAATCCTGTTGATGTTTTTACAAAGTCAGCTCCTGCTTTAACTGATAATTCACAAGCTATTTTCTTTTCATCATCAGTTAAATAACAAGTTTCTATTATTACCTTAACTAATGCTTCTTTATTAGCTGCATCAACAACTGCCTTTATATCATTTAAAACATAGTCATAATCTTTATCTTTTAATGCACCTATGTTTATAACCATATCCACTTCATCTGCACCTTTTTTTATTGCATCTTTTGTTTCAAAAGCTTTTACTTCAGATGTATTAGCTCCTAAAGGAAATCCTATAACAGTACATACTTTTACACTTGATCCTTCAAGTTCTTTCTTAGCAAATTCTATGTTTGCTGGATTTATACACACTGAAAAGAAGTTGTATTCTTTAGCTTCATTACAAAGCTTTTTTACATCCTCCTTAGTCGCAACAGCTTTTAAAATTGTGTGGTCTATCATGTTTGCTATATTATTGTTCATATATATATCTCCTTTTTGTATTATAATGCTATTTTATTATAGCAAATATGCATACGTTTTTGTATATGCATCATTATTTATTATAAATTCAAAAGTAGTATATCTTTTTATTAAATATATTACCGATAGATAGCTTATGAAATTGATGGTATAATAATAACAGTTAGATATATTTCTAGCAAGTAGGTACTTTTTTGTTATATAGTACCTAAAAGTATACTATTAGATCTAAGGTGATATAATGAAAATTCAATTAGAAGTTCAAGACCACTCACAATGTCATATGAATGAAAGGTGTAACAAGTACGAAATGTGCCCTATAAATTTAGTGCATAAAATAATTTCAGGAAAGTGGAAAATTTTAATTCTTTGGTATTTAACTCCAGCTCCACTTAGATTCAGTGATTTAAAAAGAAAGCTACCTGACGTTACTCAAAAGATGTTGACTCAACAACTTAGAAGCTTAGAGTCTCATAATATTATATATAGACATGTTTACCCTGTAGTTCCACCAAAAGTTGAATATGGATTAACAGAGTTTGGAGAAAAGCTTATACCAGTTTTAGAAACTATGTATAGCTGTGGAATTGATTTCTTAGAACATGGTATTATTGACTAAATGACTTTTTAAATAAATAAAAAAAGTATGTGAAAATTCACATACTTTTTTTATTTATATTACTCAGCTATTAATTCTACCATGTCTCCATTTCTAACAGCTGCTGCATTTCCTTCTTCAACATCAACATGCATCTCTAATGCAAAGTTAGGATTAGCTCTTACTAATACATTTTCGAATACTATAGATCTAGGTCCGAAAGTTCTAACTTTAACTATTTGCTTGTCTTTTACTCCGAATTTAGCTGCATCATCAAGACTCATATGTATATGTCTTGAAGCTACTATAACACCTTCTGTTAATTCAACTTCTCCTGCTGGTCCAACTAATTTTACTCCTGGAGTTCCTGCTATATCACCAGATTCTTTTATTGGAGCTTTTACACCTAAAGCGAATCCATCAGCTAAAGATATTTCAACTTGTGTACTAGGTCTAGCTGGTCCTAAAACTCTAACACCTTTTATAGTTCCTTTAGGTCCTACTAAATCAACTTTCTCTTCACAAGCATATTGTCCTGGTTGGCTTAATGGCTTGAATTCTACTAATTTATGACCTGCTCCGAATAATGTCTCTATATCAGCTTGACTTAAATGAACGTGTCTATTTGATAATGCTATTGGTAATTTCATTTTGAAAGTCCTCCTAAGTTTTTTAAAATATTGCAATACAATTATACATAATATTCCTAATAAAATCAAATTTTATTCTAATTTTATTTTATTAAATAATTTAGTAATTCAAAGTATCCAGGAAAAGATATATCAATGCACATTGTGTTATCAAGCTCTACATCGCTTTCACAAATTAATCCAGCTATAGAAAATGCCATTGCTATTCTATGGTCATTAAAAGTGCTTATTTTCGCTCCCTTTAGTTTTCTTTTCCCTTTTATAATCATACCATCTTCTAGCTCTTCGATATCTGCTCCCATTCTTTTTAAGTTATCTACAACAGCTTGTATTCTATTACTTTCTTTAACTTTAAGTTCTTTTGCATCTTTTATTATGGTGTCACCATTCGCTTGAGTTGCCAAAACTGCAATAACTGGAATTTCATCTATTAACCTAGGTATTAAATCAGAATCTATGGTTGTTGAAGCTAAATCTTCACTATACCTAACTACTATATCACCAACTAATTCTCCTCCTACTAACCTTCTGTTAAATACTTCAAAATTTCCATTCATGTTTTTTAAAACATCTAATATTCCAGTTCTAGTTTCATTTAACCCTACATTTAAAATAGTTACTTCAGACCCTTTTGCAATGCTCGCCGCAACTATTATAAATGCTGCTGATGAAATATCTCCTGGTACACTTATATCTCCTATAGAATATAATTCGTCAATAGGGTTGATATTTATATTTAAATCGTTGGACTTTATATCAGCTCCAAAAGAATTTAACATTATTTCTGTATGATTTCTGCTTTTAGCCTTTTCAATTATAGTGCTTGGACTATTAGCATATAGTGATGCTAATATTATAGATGATTTAACTTGAGCTGATGCAACTGGCATTTTATAATCTATCCCAGTTAAATTTCCACCTTTTATAGTTATTGGTGTATAATTTGCATCATCCTTTCCTTCTATCTCACATCCCATTAACCTTAATGGGTCAGTAACTCTCTTCATAGGTCTTCTACCTATGGAATCATCTCCAACTATTGTTGATTCAAATTCATTCCCAGCTAATATTCCCATCATAAGTCTTATAGTTGTTCCTGAATTTCCTACATCTAATATATCACTAGGTCTTTTTAATCCTCTAAGACCTCTTCCTTTTACAATAACATTATTTTGATCTATATCTATGTCTACTCCCATTTTTCTAAAACAATTAATAGTACTTAAACAATCTTGCCCCATAAGGAAATTACTTATTTTTGTGCTTCCTTTTGCTATGGATGAAAACATTATCGATCTGTGGGAAATAGATTTATCTCCAATTAATTTAAAACTTCCTCTAAGCATTTAAACATCTCCTCATTACATTTAAAATATCATTATCATTTATATTATTAAAAATCTCAACTTTACCTTTGCCTATTGGAAGAACTAAATTTATAAACCCAAAACTATTTTTTTTATCGCTTTTCATTATGTAAAGTATTTCTTCACAATCTTTAATACTACATTTAGTAGGTAAATTTAATAAATTAGATACTTCTTTAAATTCTTCATAATAATTATAATCTATTAATTCTTTTTCTATAGCTAATTCAAAAGCCAAATTTGTTCCTATATTTACCGATTTACCATGACTTAAATTGCAAAGTTTTTCTATCCCGTGTCCAAAAGTATGTCCTAAATTTAAAATTTTTCTTAATCCACTTTCTTTTTCATCCTTATTTACTACGTCCCATTTGATATCAGTACATTTTTTAATTATATAATGTAGAGTTTTTTCATCTCTATTTAATATATTTTCATAATTACATTTTATATATTTTAGAAATTCATAGTCATATATAAAACAATATTTTAAAACTTCTCCAAGTCCACTAATATAATCCTCTTCGCTTAATGTATTTAATGAGTTTACATTTATATACGTAAGCTTAGGCTGATAAAACGTCCCCATTATATTTTTTATATTTCCTAAATTTATTCCTGTTTTTCCTCCAACAGATGAATCTACTTGTGAAAGTAAAGTTGTTGGAACTTGAATCAATTCAATTCCTCTCATATACGTAGATGCTACAAATCCAGCTAAATCTCCAACTACACCTCCCCCTAAAGCTATAACTAAAGATTTTCTAGTTATGTTTGTTTTTATGCAAAACTTTATTATCTCTTCATATACTTTTAATGATTTTGATTCTTCTCCACTTTTTATAATAAATAACTCTATATATTTATGTTTAAGATTTTTGATAAATTTTTCAAATTGACTTTCATATACATTTTCATCAGTTATAATTAAAACTTTATCATATCCTTTATCTAATTTTAAATTTTCATATCCACAATCTATAACTATAGATTTTTCCATCCTCTTTCACCTAACCTATTCATATATGAATTGTAATTATTTTTTATATCCTCAATATTATCATTTCCAAACTTCTCTAAAAAGAAATTTAAAATGACAGTTGAAACTACATTTTCGCAAACTATACTACATGCAGGAACAGCACAAGTATCCGACCTTTCAACTGTGGCTTTATAATTTTCCTTTGTATTCATATTTATTGAATTTAAAGGTTTGTATAGTGTCGGTATAGGTTTCATTGCACACCTTATTATTATTTCATCTCCAGTAGTCATTCCACCTTCGATTCCACCTAGATTATTTGTATTTCTATATATTCCATTTTCTTCTCTATAATAAATCTCATCCATTACCTCAGAACCATTTTTACTTGAAACATCAAATCCTATACCTATTTCTACCCCTTTTATAGCTTGTATACTCATTACATTCATTGCTATATGTGCATCTATTTTTTTATCATAATGTACATATGACCCAAGTCCAGGAGGTACATTTTTAACTATTACTTCGATAACTCCTCCTATTGTGTCTTTAGCATCTTTAATTTTCTCAATTTCTTCTATCATTAATCTTTCAGTTTCTTCATCAATACATCTTACCAAACTCAAGTCTACTTTTTCTTTTATATAATCAAAGCTGTATAATCTATCTAATTTTACCTTTCCAATTTGTGTTACATGTGAAGTAATATCAATATTAAACTTTGATAATATTTGTTTACATATTGCTCCAACTGCAACTCTACTTGCTGTTTCTCTTGCACTTGATCTTTCTAGTACATTTCTAGCATCATCAAAATTATATTTTAATGACCCAACTAAATCTGCATGTCCAGGCCTTACATGACTTACTTTTTTACTTTCTCTGTCAATGTCTCCTGTCGGATTCATATAATTAGCCCAGTTTTCATAATCCTTATTAATGATCTGAATAGCTAAGGGACTTCCAATAGTTATATTTCCTCTAACTCCACTTAAAATTTCTACTTTATCATTTTCTATTTTCATACGTCCACCACGTCCATACCCCGATTGGCGTTTTTTCAACGCTTTATTAATCTCATCTATGTCTATACTTACATTAGCTGGGATACCTTCTATTATAGATGTTAAACACTTACCATGGGATTCTCCACTTGTTATATATCTTATCAATATTTTCACTCCTTTTTATGTTTATGCTACAAAAAGAGCTTGTTTTTAACCAAGCTCTTTTATATCTTTTATATAGTTAGTTATATATTTTTTTAAATCTTTAATAGCTTGATTATTTTCAATAAAAGCAACTTTATCACTATTATTTAAATAATAGTTATACGTAAGTTTAGTATTTATACTTTTAAAGAAAAAATCCATAACAATTTGTCCACCTTTAAATTGACTTTGATATGGGCTACTTCCTCCAACTGCTATATACATTCCAATTCTTTTTTTATTTCTATCTATAGATGGTTTATTTAGTATATACTTACTTGCATAAATTGCTTGTGTTCTATCTACTACTGTTTTAACTTTAGCAGATATACAGTCAAAGTGAACAGGGCTAACAACTATAGTTCCTTTTGCTTTATCAAACATATCATACATAGGTGTCATGTCATCTTTAAACTTGCAATATCCAGTTTTTTCGCAAAATCCACAAGCCGTACAATATTCTATATTCATATCATATATGTCAAATACTTTATAACTTATTTTACTATCTATCAATTCTTTTGTTATTTCATTTATCATATTAAAACAATTTTTATTTTTTCTAGGACTTCCATTTATTATTAAAACTTCAGGATTAAGTTCAATCATATTTTAACTCCTTATTTTTCTCTAAGTGTAACTATTAATATATCATCTTCAAAGTTGCTTTTTTTAGAGAAATCCCATAGTTTAGCTTTTAAGTTAGTAACTTTTGTGTCCTTATCTACATTGCTATTTTCTTGTAAAAAGTCTTTTAATCTTTCTATTCCAAACTCTTCTTTTTCTTCATTTTTAATTTCTAAAACTCCATCTGTGTATAGAGAAATAGACTTATATTTTGAAATATTTATTTCTTTATCTGAGTATTCAGCGTCCTCTAATATACCTATAGGAATTCCTTTACTACATTTAATAAACTTTGCATTATTTTCATAATCTACCCCAATTGGGTAATAATGTCCAGCATTAGATACAATCATTTTATGTTCTTCATTTTTTATAATTGCAACTATACATGTTGCGAAAACACCCATTTTATCAAATTCATCAAATAAAAATTGGTTTATATTTTCTAGAATTTCACTAGGCTTTTCAAATTGCTTTGCTAAAACCTTAAAAGCTCCTTTTATCATAGCAACCATATAGTTTGATACAATACCATGGCCCATAACATCTGCTAGTATAGCAACAATTGTCCCATCTTCCTTTTTGATAGTATGATAAAAGTCTCCTCCTACAACCTTAGCTGGCTTATGAAAATATGTTAATTCTCTATTTTTACCAAGTTCTTTATTTCCCTTATTCATTATAAGTTTTTGTTGTTGGTTTAATACCTTAAGTTCATTCTCTAAAACATGATGCTTTACTTCTCTTTTACTATATTCATATAATTGCATAGCAACAGAAACCTGCTTTGCAAGTATACTAAGTATATTTAAATCATCTTTTGTATAGTTTTTACTATTAATACATGCTATATATCCTATTACTTCATTTTTATTTATAAGTTTATGGTATATATACGTATTAATATTTTTTGACCCTTCTATATTATCAATTTCATTTAAATAAGACCCAGTTACTTTTTCATCTATTAATTGTTCTAAATTAGAATATGCCTCTAGACTTTTACTTCCATCTAAACTAAAAAAGCTATATACCCTTCTGTTTTTATCTTTATTTTTTATAAGTATAACAGATTCTTTACTGTTAGTTATGTTACAAGCTTGTTTGCTCAAATGGTCTAAAAAGCTTTTAATATCCTTATTTAGATATAGTTTTTTAGTTGCTTCATTTATAGAAGATATAGCTCCCCTTAGCTTATTTATTAAAGTTTGAATATCATTATTCTTACTAGTTATCTCAATTGATAAACTTATAAGAGAGGCTACTGATGATATGAAATTCATGTCATCATCACTTATCTTATCTTCTGCAGTTAAAAAACAAGTCATAAACCCTGTAACTTTATCATTAACAATTAAAGGAAAAACAATCCTTCCTACATAACCTTCTTGAGTAGCTAGTTCTCTTTCATTTAAAGCTCTTTCATCTTCAAATACATTTTCTACATAAACAACTTTTTGTCCTTCAACAGCTTCATGTATATATCTTGGATATTCATCAAAATTTATTTTAACTCCTATCGGTCGGTCCATAGGAAATACTTGCGATATATAGTTTAAAGTTTGAGAGCACACTAAGTAAGCATAATCATAATTGTTTTTATAAAATAAATTAACACATGCTTTAGCTGGGTGTACTACATCTAACATCTTTTCTATAATTTTGTCTTTTATTTCAAAAAAGTTATTAGACTCAGTAACTAAAGTGGATATCTCTACAACTCTCTTAAGTCTTTCGTTTTCATTATAATATTTCATGTAAGTATTTCATCTCCCCTCTTTATATTAAGTCTATTTATTAATATTACTATATATATCTTTTATAGTAAACATAAAAACTAATATAAAGCAACCTATTATTATGTAGTTAAAATTTGAAAATATTCCTATTAATAATAAGCTTATTAATGCATTTATTTTTTGTTTTATTTTATCTGTAACTATATATTGAGTCCCTTGTTCTATATTGTTTTTTAAATTACCTACACTATTTTTAACATGATTTTTAAATTGGTTTTCAATATATATTTTATATAATATGTAAGTTCCTAAAATTAATATTGTACCAATACCAAAGATTAAGTTTATACGTAAGGACATGACTATTAAAAGAAGAGTTAGTATAGCTTTTATAGATATCATAAAGATACTATCTACCTTCATAGCTATATTGCTCATTTCTTTGTATTCATCTCTTATAGAATACTGTTTATTTGGCATACTTTTCATTTTTGTTTTTACTATTTCTGAGTAAAATAGCTTAATTATTCCACTTATCACTTAAATTACCTCCTTTAAACTATATTTGTAATGTTTACAATTATAATTTTTTTATACTTGTCAATACTAATAGTATGTAAGGCTAATTTAAAAGGAGGCTTAAAATGATTATAGAGCAATTAGATTTAGAAACCAGAAGTAAGATTTATGCTCATACAAAAAAAACTTTAAGAAAATATCAAAAAGGAATAACTACTGGTAAACTTACATCTATTAACTTTGCAGAAAATATATTATCAAATGATGACATGTTAGATTTAATAGACGAAACTACATTAAAGGATGCAGACTTTAAAGATTCTTATATAAAGTACATAGATAAATTGATAAAAAATCAAAATGAAAATCTAAAAAAGGCAAACCGAAAGAATTTTATCCAAAACAATTCTAAACCAACTATATCTCAAAGAATAGAATTAAAAAACTTATTACTAGAAACAGGATATGAATTAGCCATTCCAATTCAATACTTAAATTCTAGTGATGTTATTGAAATTTCAAAATTTATTTCTACAGGTACCATAGATTTAGGTAATGAAAAAATTTATAATTATGTAGTTAAATTAAATAAGCACTAAGGCTTTTTTATCCTTAGTGCTTAAAATCTATCCTAATGCTTTTTCTAACTTACTAAGATGTTGTATAGGATAATATTTTAAAAGTTCCTTAAATTGATCAACTGTAAGACCCTCAGTAGTTGTATATATTCTTATTTTTTCATCTAAATCTGCATTTATAAATTTGTTTTTTACTTCTTGAAAGTTCATATTCATAAATAAGTCTCCTTAATAAAAATATTTGTATTTAATTTTATTTTGTCCATATTATATTTTTTTACACTAGTTAGTATGTATTTTATAAAAAAAGGAAGGTTAATTAACCTTCCCTTTTTTACTTATTATTGTTGTTGTCCACTCATTTGTTTTTCTGCCATTTCAACTAATTTTTTAGTCATGTATCCACCAACATATCCATTTTGTCTAGCTGTCATGTTTCCTTTATCAGCAGTGTCATAGTTTGACATTCCTAATTCATTAGCTATTTCTAATTTCATTTGTTTTAATGCTGCTTTAGCTTCTGGTACTGATATTGAGTTTTGGTTGTTGTTGTTTGTCATGTTGATTACCTCACTTTTATTAGTTTTTTTGTAGTAATTATGGAGCTTTATCTTTAAAGATAATTTTTACTTTGAACAACTTATCTCCATTTACTATTTGTGTTGTTCATGTTCTTATTATGCCAAAATATATTTTTTATATACTTAAATTTTATAAAAAATATATAAAAAACTAATAAAATCTCTTAGCAATTTATACCTGCAACATATCCAGTAGAAAAAGCAATTTGTAAGTTAAATCCACCTGTATATGCATCTACATCTATAACTTCACCAGCAAAGTACAATCCTTTTACTAATTTAGATTCCATTGTAGATGAGTTTATTTCATTTGTTTTAACTCCACCTGAGGTTACTATTGCTTCGTCTATAGGTTTGTATCTTTTCACATTAAATTCAATACCTTTTAATAAACTTACTAAACTTTTTCTTTGCTCTCTTGATATTTGATGAACTACAGTTTCACTATCTATTCCACTTAAATTTACTATAAATGGTATAAGCTTTTTAGGAAGTAAATCATCTAGGCTATTTTCAAATTTTTTATTTATATATTTCTTAAAATCCTTTTGAATTCTTTTATCTAAAACTTCTTCTGTTAAAGCAGGTTTTAAATCTAAAATTATTTTATAACTTTCATTTTCAAGTGATTTCATTCTACAACTTGCAGACCTAATTATAGGACCTTCAATTCCTACATTACTAAATTCCATTTCTCCAAAATCTTCATATATACATTTTCCTCTTTTATCAATAAGTCTTATCTCAACATTTCTTAAGGCTAATTTCTCTAAGCTCTTTACATCTTCTATAGTTTCTAATCCTATAAGTGATGGTGTCGGTTTTATTATAGTATGCCCAAAGTTTTTGGCAAACTTATACCCATCTCCTGTAGATCCAGTTCTTGGATAGCTTACTCCTCCAGTTGCTACAATGACACTGTCACATTGTATTGTCTTCTTATTACTTAATATTACACTATTAACATGTCCATTTTTTTGTTCTATTTTATCAACCTTAGCATTATAAATTACTTTTACATTATTTTGATTTAATTGTTTTTCAAGCGCTATAACTACATCCTTTGCCTTATCACTTTCTGGAAATACTCTTTTTCCTCTTTCAGTTTTCGTTTTTACTCCAAGTGAGTTAAACATATCTATGACTTGTTCATTAGTAAAAGTATAAAATGCACTATATAGAAACTTTCCATTTGTAGGTATGTTTTCTATTAATTCTTCTATATCACAATTATTTGTTATATTGCATCTTCCTTTACCTGTAATAAGTAACTTTTTTCCTAGTCTATCATTTTTCTCTAATAAAATAACTTCATTTCCCATATTCGCTGCAGTAGAAGCTGCTACCATTCCTGCTGCTCCACCACCTATAACTACTACTTTTTTCAAAATATCATTCCTTCCAAATTTTTTCAAATATCATCGGTGCTCCTGCTATAGCATATATCATTAATAATGCATATCTTAAATATCCACCTATATAGTTTTCAGGCATAATGAATTTCAAGACTAAGTAGACTAATCCCAGACTTAATAATCCAAATATATATCTAAAAATTTTTGATTTAATACAAACATTTACATCGAAATCTACATACTCTCTTTCTATTATATATCCTGCTATAAATCCTGTTATTAATCCAAACATCTTTACATACTCGACACTATTTACAATAAATATCCAAAAGAACATAGGTATTATTATAAATCCAAAATATGTATACTTATTATTTTTTTCTATTTTAACTAGTATATAGTTACAAATTAATGTAAATCCAATTCCAAATATCCAACCAAACAATACATCCATTGGCCAATGAACGCCTAAGTATAGTCTAGATAACCCTATACTTATAAATATTATTGTTCCTATTATATACATATAATTTTTTTTAATTATACTCATAATACTAACCCAAAATGTAGTACCTATTTGAGTATGTCCACTTGGGAATGAGTAACCTGTAGCAGTTGAAGTTCTCATAGATTCTATTCCTGGCACACCTATTGGTCTTGGCGATTTAAAAAATTCCTTTACTCCAGTATTTAAAGCTATGTTCCCTGTAAGTGCAAACAGTAATCTTTGTCCATATTTTTTATTTATACACCAGTATAAAATAGATGCCATTATTAATATGACAGGCACTTCTGTACTCATGGTTATACCTAAAAATATCCCATCTAATACAGGATTTTTAAATAATTGTATATATTTTAATATTTCAACTTGAATGCCCATATCTAATCCTCCTTATTTTGAGATATCTTACTATGTATTTTTCATTATATAAAAAAAGAGTAGCTTAAGCTACTCTTTTTTTATATGCCTTCTTCTTGAAACTCTACAACTTTTCTTTTTGGATTTATACTATTTATACCTACTTCCTTTATTGCTATTGAATCTAAATCGCTTCCTAATGATATCATCATTGTAGATTCTACAAGCATCGGTAAATTTGTTCCACAAAATACTTCTACATTTTTATTTTCTAATGCTAACTCCATACTTACTTTAAAAGGAGTTCCACCTGCTAAATCAGTAAATATATAAATTTTCTCATTTTCAGATTTGATTACTTCACTTTTTATCTCACACTTTAAATCTTTTGGTGTTTTTAATTCTGTAAAATCTATAGATTTTATAAAGTCATATTTTCCTACTATCAAATCTAAGCTACTTTTTAATCCTGTAGCAAAATTCCCATGCCCTGTTATTATAATCATTTGATTCCCCCTAGAATAATCCTATATAAGCTCCTACTATGCCTATAATTACCATAATTAATATATTTATCATAGGGCTTACATTCTTTTTAACCAATCCATACATACCAAAAGTCAATCCAAGAGGCAATAACTTAGGCATTATACCATCTAGTATTTCCTGAACTTTTAAAGCTGTCTCTCCTATTGGTATTTCTGTAACTATATCTATATTTACATATGAAGCTATTAAAGCTCCTACAACTATCATTCCTAATACTGTAGCTGATCTTGTAAATTCCTTAGCATTTTTAGTAAGTTTTGTTATACCTTCTACACCTGTCTTATAAGACCAATGCATTAGCCAAAATCTCAGACCTAGATGAACTATATTAAACATTAGTAAAAATATTATAGGCCCAGCTATACTTCCCTCAAGGGCTAAGTTGGCACCAACTCCAGCTGCTATAGGAAGTAGAGTAAACCAAAATATTGCATCTCCTATTCCTCCTAAAGGTCCCATAGCTGCCACTCTTAAAGAACGTATTGTTTGAACATCTGCTTTCTTTTGCTCTAATGATAAAATAATCCCCATAACAAATGTTATTAAAAATGGATGGCAATTAAAAAACTCTAGGTTATGTTTCATAGATGTAGATAAGTCTTGTTTGTTTTTGTGTATTTTTTGAAGACCTGGAAGTATAGAATATAACCATCCTCCTGCTTGCATTCTTTCATAGTTAAATGAAGCTTGCAAAAACATAGATCTCCAAGCCATTTTATTTAGTGTCTTTTTATCTAAAGTTTGGCTCTCACTTTTATCTATATATTCAGTATGAATCATTGCTGTTTCTTTTATATTAGATGCCATCACTCATACCTCCTCCAATATTTTTAGTTTTTATGCTCATATTAAAATCGTAGATAGCTACAACTAAACCTATCATAGCTAATGCTAAAAGTGGTAAATTTAAATAAGCGACTAATACAAATCCAAGCATCATAAATATTGCATATTCCTTACTTAACATAACTTTAAGTAACATTGCAAATCCTAGTGCTGGCATCATTCCTCCAGCTGCACTTAATCCAGTCCATACTTGCTCTGGTAAAACTTTAGTTAAAGTATCCCCAATTGCCTGACCTGATAATAACCCTGCTAAAACTATCAGTGCAAAAGATATTCCAAGTATTGCCATAGCCATATAATTAACTTTGTCTATTCCTTTTGGATTAGAGTTCTCTGCTGCTTTATCACATAATCTCATTAATGGAGACATAACTGTAAATAAAGCTGTTACTGCATATTGACCTAACAATGCAAATGGTATTGCAAGTGGCAATGCTGCACTTGTGTCTAGTCCTGATGTTATAGCAAATACAGTTGCCATTATTCCACCTATAACTGCATTTGGAGGTTGTGCTCCTCCAACAGGCATTGCTCCTATCATCATAAGTTCATATGATCCACCTACTATAAGCCCTGTGTTTAAATCACCCATTATAGCTCCAACTATAGGCCCCATTACAATAGGTCTATATAATGATTCCAAGAAATTAAATTGGTCTATAGCTGCTATAAATGTAACAATTAAAATTAAAGCAATTTGCATAAACCCAAGTTCCATAAACACTTTCCCCCTTATTTGAATAATTCATCTATACTTTCAGCAGATTCACTAGGAACTCTCCTGATTTCTAGCTCTACACCTAACTCCTTAAGCTTTTTAAATGATTTTATGTCTTCATCATCTACACATACAGCTTTTGAAACTTGTTTTTTCCCTGGAGCCATATGCATATTTCCTATATTAACCTTTTTTATAGGAACCCCACCTTCTACAAGCTTTAAAACATCCTGAGGATTTTCACAAATTATAGCTATATGCTGAGATTCACTGGCCTTGTGTATTACATTTATTGTTTTTTCTATTGTGAAATATCTAGTTTGTGCAAAACTTGGAGCAGCCATATCCATAAGACCCTGTCTAAATTCGTTTCCTGCTACTTCATCATTTGCTACTAATAATAAATTTGCTCCTACACTTGAAGACCACATAGTTGCTACTTGACCATGTATTAATCTGTTATCAATTCTAGTTAAAACTATATTTGGCATAATATCTCCCCCTTAAATTTCATATGTTAGATTTAATATTAATTTATATTGCTTATGATTCATTTTACGCATGTAGTTATAAATTTATTATTAATTTTTCACTTATTTTCCATAAAAAAATAGAAGCCTAAAAGACTTCTATTTTTTAGCTTAAAAATGCAGATCCAACTATTCCTGCATCTGCTCCTAATGTAGCTATAACTATATCTGCAAATTCTTCTTCTTTAAAAACTACATATTTTCTAACAATTTCATCTAATCCATCTAATATTATATCTCCAGATCTGGATATTCCTCCTCCTATTGATATAATATCTGGATCTATAGTATTTATAATTGAAGCTATAGATTTTGCTAAATATTCTTTAAATCTATTTATAGTTTCTACTGCTACCTCATCATTTTCTCTATATGCATCAAATATATTTTTAGCATTTACATTATCTATGTCATTGTTTGCTAATTCTAAAATCTTGCTATTTCTGCCATCAGATATAAGTTTCTTAGAATAATTTATTATAGCAGTAGCTGAACAAAAAGTTTCCAAGCATCCATTATTTCCACAACTACAATCATAATAATTTGAATCTATAATTACATGACCTAACTCAGATCCCATATTATGAGCTCCACTAAATGCTTTTCCATTTATTATAATTCCACCACCTACACCAGTACCTAATGTATACATCACTCCAACATCGCAACCTTTCATGCTCCCAGCTTTGGCTTCTGCTAGTGCTGCAACTGTTGCATCATTATCTGCATAGACTTTAACTTCTGGGAATTTAGATTGTAATGTTTTTATAAATTCTTCTGATTTCCAATTTAGGTTAACACAAGTAACTTGACCTTTTTTATTTATGAATCCAGGAACTCCACAACCAATAGATTTAATATCGCTAATCTTTATATCGTTTTCCTTCAGTAAATCTCTTACCATAATATTTATATCTTCCATAACTTTATCAAATCCAGCAGCTACATCTGTTATACATTCATTTGTAAAGATTATTTTTCCTGACTCATCTACTAATCCAGCTTGTACTCCTGTACCTCCAATATCTATACCTATATAGTACATAACTTCTCCCCCTATAGTAATTAAGTTTTATTTATAATTTAATTATACATTCAAACTTAATTATTTAAAATAATTTTTAAAAAAATAGTAGGAGATTACTCTCCTACTATTCCTATATATGGTAAATTTCTGTATTTTTCTGCATAATCAATTCCATATCCAACAATAAATTTATCTTCTATAACAAATCCTACATAATCAACATGTATATTAGATTTTCTTCTTTCAGGCTTATCTAATAATGTACATAGCTTTAAAGATTTAGGATTTCTAGTTTTTAAAGCTGCAACTAAGTTGCTTAAAGTTAATCCACTATCTATTATATCTTCAACTATTAAAACATTTTTTCCTTCTATATCTACATCTAAGTCTTTTAAAATTTTCACTGTACCAGATGATTCAGTTGAATTTCCATAACTAGAAACACTCATAAAATCTATATTAACGTCTAGGTTTATATTTCTTATTAAATCTGCAACAAATACACTAGCCCCTTTAAGTATTCCTACAACTAAAAGTTCTTGTCCTTCAAAATCTTTTTCTATTTTTTTAGCTAATTCTTTTACTTTTTTTTGTATTTCTTCTTCACTTATCATTACACCTGTAACTTTGTACATAATTGTACCTCCAATTTACCGTATATTAATATATATCATTATATCATATCTTTTAATATTTTTAGAATGTTTTTTTATTTTTTTTAAATATAATTCGTGTTTATGTTTTGAACTTTATTTTTATTCTACATTTCTATATATTATCTACAAATTATTATATATAATTATTAATATAGTCATAATTTTTTAGGAGGTAATTTCCAATGAGTTCAAATCACGGTGCTAACTTATACGACTTATCAAGTAAGTTAGGTTTAAATAAAAACGAACTAATGGACTTTAGTTCTAATATAAATCCATTAGGTTCTTCTAGATTGGCTAAACAAGCTGTAATAGATAATATTGATATGGTTTCTATATATCCAGATCCTTCATATCATGATTTAAAACTTTCAATTTCAAATTATTGTGGTTGTGCTACTGATAATATACTTTTAGGTAGTGGAGCTACAGAGCTTATATCTTCATTCATAAATATAGTAAGTCCTAAAAAGGCAGTTTTATTATCACCTTCGTATTCAGAGTACGAAAAAGAATTGTCAAAATCAAACTGTATAATAAATAAGTTTTTTTCAAAAAAAGAAAATCTTTTTAAAGTAAATGTAGATGAATTTATAAATTTTATAAATAGTGATTGCAATGATATAGTTGTTATCTGCAATCCTAATAATCCTACTGGTTTTGCTTTTTCAAATGGTGAAATGAAAAAAATCTTAGAAAATACTAATGCGCTAATTATGGTAGATGAAACTTATATTGAATTTACAGATACAAATATTTATTCATCTACTAAATTAGTAGATAACTTTGATAAATTATTCATAATAAGAGGTACCTCAAAATTTTTTGGTACCCCTGGCATAAGATTAGGATATGGCCTTACATCTAATAGTAATATAAAAAATTCTATAAATAGTAATCTAGATTTATGGAATATAAATACACTTGCAACCATCATGGGCGAGGTTATGTTTAAAGATGATTCTTTTATAAAAAATTCATATCAAACTTTAACTAGCGAAAGAGAATTTATTTTAAAAGAGCTTTCTTCTTTTAAAGATTTAACTGTATATCCTAGTAAAGGAAATTTTATATTAAGTGAAATTAAATCAAAAAAAATAAAAGCTTCTGAAATTAGAGAAATTTTAATAAGCAAACAAATTATAATTAGAGATTGTAAATCCTTCGAAGGCCTAGATGAATATTTCTTTAGAGTTTGCACTTTAAATCACAATCAAAATAGTTTATTAATAAAAACTCTTGAATCTATATTTATAAATAAATAAAAAATAGCATGTAGAAAAATCTACATGCTATTTTTTATTTAACTCTACTAAGAGTAACTACTGCTTCTGCTCTTGTTATATTTGATTGTGGCTTAAATGTATTATCTGGATATCCGTTCATATATCCTTTTTCTAACACACCTTCCACACCACTTTTTGCCCAATCTGATATTTCTAATTTATCAGCAAATCTATTTATTTTATCATAGTTGTAATCTGCTATTTTTTTATAATTTGATATCATTAAACTAGCTTGCTCTCTTGTAATAGGTTTATCTGGACTAAATTCTTCATTTGACATTCCTTTACAAACACCATTTGTAACTGCTATATCAATCTCATCTTTAGCCCAATGATTTACAGTATCATTAAATACTTTTCCACTTTTTTTATTTAGCCCAAAGTATTTATTTACTATTTTTACAAATTCAGCTCTAGTTATTGAATTATCTGGTCTAAATGAATTATCTTCATATCCATTTATATAACCCTTTTGAGTAAATAAATCTATTTTCTCTGCAGCCCAATGATTTTTTACATCATTAAATATTTTTTTATTTTGATTTTCATCACCTTTATTTACTTCATCTTTATCTTTGTCTTTATCTTTGTTTTCATCTTCTTTATTTTGGTCGTCTTTATTTATTTCATCTTTACTTTGTTCTTCTATTTGTAATTTTTTTATACCTCCAGTGTATAAATCCTTATAGTAAAGATATCCTTCTTTTACATATAAAGGCGTACCTGGTGAGCTAACTATTTTTTGCTTCTCACTTCCATTTTTATTTATTTTATAAACTCTATGTCCATCTGATACATTCGAATAGTATCTATAATTCTTGTAATTTACTACATAGTCCATTTCTCTCATATAGTTGTATTTAGTACTATCACATCTTGGAGCATTTTTATCTTCCCAATTATGATCTTTTTTCATTTCATCATCGCTTAAAGCTAAGTATGAATATCTTACAACTCCTTCTCTATCAGGAACAGGATCATCCCATGTAGCATCCATTTGATAGTTTTGTCCATCTATATTTACAATATTCCAAATATGATTCATAGCTTGGCTAGATAAATATACACTATCTATCCCAACTTTATTTAAAAGTAATTTCATACTTGTAGCATATCCTTGACATACACCGCTACCTTTTACAATTACTCCATATGGATCAAAAGCATATTCTGCATTTAAGTCATATTTAGTATTTAAAACTAAGTAATCATGTATTGCTATAACCTTATCCATATTATTCATAGAGTTTGATATTTGTGTTTTTATGATATTATTAGCCTTATTGTCTAGTTCACTCTTCATATTTTTTACTACATCTTTTGATGAGATATACTTAAACTCTAATTTACCATTAGTCCAATAAACAGAACCTTGATGTGTAAAGTAAAATATTTCTGGATGATCATCTAAAACTTTCTTTCTTATATCAAACACCTCACTACTTTTTGGTGTTCCATACTTTGAAAGATCAACTGAATCATCTAAGTTCACAAGAGCCTTATATATAGAATTATAAATTTCTTGACCCTTATTTATTTCTGCAGGGTCTTCATAGTTGTAACTATATTTTTTGGATTCTTTAATGTATGGGTCTATAACACATCCATTATCAGCAAAAATACTTTTTGGGAATCCTATGCATACTATCATTACAATCATTAACAATATATTTTTTACTATTTTTTTATTCTCCATCTCTTCACCCATTCTAAGTTTTTTGATGAATACCACATACAACTAAAATATCCAAAATACTAAATAAAAGATTAAAAATATTATTATTCATCTTTTATCGAAAAAGTCACACCTTCTATAATATTAGAGTTTTTTATTTCTTTTTTTAACTTTTTATATTTTTCAATTTCATTATTAACGATTTCTAAACTCCAAATGATGACTATTAAATCATCTACAAATCCAAATGCCCCTAAAAGAAATTCTGGAATAAAATCAATTCCTAATATTAAGTATATTAAAGCTATTATTATTGAAAAGGTTACTTTAAATTTACTTATTAGGCTTACATCTTTATCTTTATAAAAGTTCGGAACCTTGAATAAATTTATCAAATATGTTATACCAAACTTATTATTCTTTAATTTAACTAACTTCTTCTTAAATATATCTAAAAATAGCTCAAATCCTTTAATTACTTTTTTCATTTACCTTCTCCTAAAGTTATAATTTAAAATTATTATAACCTATGTAAGTGGTTTGATAAATGTATTAAACCTTATAATAAGTTAATTCCATATTTTTCACAATCTTTAATCATGTCTGCTGGCCATATACCTGCTTGAACTTCTCCTATATGAGCTTTATTTAAAAAGTACATACATATCCTAGATTGGCCAATTCCTCCTCCTATAGTGTATGGAAGTTCCCCATTCATTAATGCTTTGTGATAGTCTAGAGATTTTCTTTCTTTACAGCCAGATACCTCTAATTGTTTATCTAAACTTTCTTCATCTACTCTAATTCCCATAGATGATAACTCTATAGCATTGTCTAAAATAGGGTTATAAAATAAAATATCTCCATTTAACTCCCAATCATCGTAGTCAGGGCTTCTTCCATCATGCTTTTCTCCACTAGAAAGAACTTTCCCTATCTGCATTAAAAATACTGCACCTTTATCTTTTACAATTTGATTTTCTCTTTCTTTTGGTGTTAATGTTGGATACATTTCTAAAAGTTCTTGTGTTGTTATAAAAGTTATATCTTTAGGTAAAACTTTTTTTATTTGAGGATATAATTTGTGTACATGTTCTTCTGTTTCTTTAAATACGGAATATATTTTCTGTACTTTAGCCTTTAAAGTATCTATATTTCTATCTTTTTTATCTATAATAAGCTCCCAGTCCCATTGATCTACATATATTGAATGAATATTATCTAATTCTTCATCTTTTCTTATTGCATTCATATCTGTATATATACCTTTACCTATACTAAATCCATATTTTTTAAGAGCCATTCTCTTCCACTTCGCTAGTGAATGTACTATCTCTGCTCTTTTTTTCATATCTTTAATTTCAAAACTAACTGCTTTTTCTACACCATTTAAGTTATCGTTTGTACCAGTCTCAGGTAGAACAAATAATGGTGATGACACTCTAGTAAGTTCTAACTCTTCTCCTAATCGTTTTTCAAAAAAATCTTTTAAGTCTTTTATTGCTTCTTGTGTTTTTATAATTCCTAAACTTGATTTATATCCTTTTGGTATTATTAAGCTCATATTTATACTCTCCTTTTATTTAATTTATGATTTTAAGTTTTTATGTCCTCTAGAGAGTATGACGTCATACATTTGAGTATAATTTGGCCAAAATTATACTTTTGAAAATAAAAAAACTTTCGCTCCTATATGTAAAAATATAGGGACGAAAGTTTAACTTTTCCGCGGTACCACCCTGATTAACTTGAAACTAATTATCAAGTTCTCTCAAATAACGCAGCAAGACTTATCTTAGTGCGTTCCAACTTGATAACGGTTTGGTTCCGTCTAAGCCTACTCTTTTTAAAAATTTCGGTTAGCAACTCCAGGATGTTCTTCAATATAGGCTTCGTACTGGACTCTCACCATAACCAGCTCGCTCTTAACTACTTCCTATAAATACTCTTCCTTTCAATGTCTTTATTTATTGAAATTATTTAAAGTAATTTTAATTTAATATATAAGTTCTGTCAATAAATTTTTTTAAAATCCACTCTTTAATAAATTAATTTTAATTATATATTAATTTACTTTAGTTTATTTTTTTATGTTTTAATAATATTAACTTTATTTTATAAGGTTAATCCTTTGCTTTATTATTTTTTCTAAAAAATTAAATTTTTCTGATTAATTTAAATTTTAATAAAAAAGATCGCTTAATAAGCGACCTTTTTCCTACATATTAAAAGTTTTATCTACATAAGCTTTTATTTCTTCTGCAGTACCCATAGTTAATACTTCATCCGCAAATTTTTTCATATCTGAATAATTTACAGAAGTTATAAATTTTCTAGCTGGAAGTATTGATATTGGTGACATTGAGAACTCATCAAGACCCATTCCTAAAAGTATAGGAATCATTCTCTTATCTCCTGC
The DNA here is from genome assembly GCF_000953675.1 of Paraclostridium sordellii. Lineage (NCBI taxonomy): Bacteria > Bacillati > Bacillota > Clostridia > Peptostreptococcales > Peptostreptococcaceae > Paraclostridium > Paraclostridium sordellii. The sequence continues at coordinate 2,850,691 of NZ_LN679998.1, forward strand.
AGATTCACCGCACATACCTACCCATTTACCTTCTTTATGAGCATTATCAATTACCATTTTTATAAGTCTAAGTACCGCTGGATTAAATTGGTTATATAAGTAACTTATTTTTTGATTCATTCTATCAACTGCACAAGTATATTGTATTAAATCGTTAGTTCCTATAGAGAAGAAGTCAACATGCTTAGCTAATATATCCGAAATAACAGCAGCTGATGGTATCTCTATCATCATTCCTACTTCTACCTCATGAGAATATTTTATACCTTCTGAATCTAATTCAGATAAAACTTCTCTTATAACTTCCTTAGCTTTTAAAAGTTCTTCTAATGAAGATATCATTGGGAACATTATTCTTAATTTTCCGTGAACACTTGCTCTGTATAAAGCTCTTAATTGAGTTTTAAATATATCAACTCTATCTAAACATAATCTTATAGCTCTATATCCTAAGAATGGATTCATTTCTTCATCCATTTTAAAATACTTTAATTCTTTATCTCCACCTATGTCTAATGTTCTTATTACTATAGGCTTTCCATTCATGCCTTCAAGAACTGCTTTATACGCCTCATATTGCTCTTGTTCTGTTGGGAAATCATCTTCCTTATCCATATATAAAAACTCAGTTCTATAAAGACCTACACCTTCAGCATCATTTTTTAATAATCCATCTAAGTCATTTGGGCTTCCTATGTTTCCTGCTAGCTCCACATGTCTTTCATCAAGCGTAGAAGAAGCTTTTCCTATTAATTGTTTTAAAGCTTCTTTCTCTTCGTCATGCTTAGCCTTTAATTTTCTATATTGATTTATAGTTTCTTCATCCGGATTTATGATAACTTCTCCTGTTTCACCATTAAATACTATAAAGTCACCATCTTTTATTTGATCTGTAGCATCATTTAATCCAACTATAGCTGCAATTTCTAAAGTTCTTGCCATTATAGCTGTATGAGAAGTTCTTCCACCTATATTAGTTAAAAATCCTAAAACCATTTTTTTATTCATTGTAGCAGTATCTGATGGAGTTAAATCATGAGCTATTAATATAACTTCTTCATCTAAAGCAGATAGGTCTACTACTTTTACACCTAATATATGTCTTAGTACTCTATTTGTAACATCTTTTATATCAGCTGCTCTTTCTCTCATATATTCATTATCCATAGATTCAAATATACTTACAAACATATCTTTAACTTCATTTAAAGCAAAATCAGCATTTACTTTTTCATCTTTTATTTTAGATATAGTTTGATCTATTAACTCTGGATCTGCTAATACTAATAAATGAGCTTCAAATATTTCAGCTTCATGCTCACCTAATTCAACTTTAGCTCTTTCCTTAACTTTTTCTAACTCAATTCTTGAAGTCTCTACTGCTGATTGTAATTTTTCTATTTCAACCTCAATATTCTCTATATTCTTTTTTTCTATATTAAGTTCACTATGTTCTATAACTAATGCATTTCCTAGAGCTATTCCAGGCGACGCTCCTGTTCCTTTATACATATGGCTTCCTCCTATTGTCTCTTGTATACAATATCTATATATTCAATAAACCTCGGTTTTCACCGAGGTTTATTAGTTTTTATTATTCACCAAATCCACTTTCTATTAACTCAACTAAAGCATTTACTGCTGCTTCTTGATCTTCACCATTTGCAACTATAACTACTTCATCTCCTTGAGCTAATCCTAAACTCATTATTCCCATTATTGACTTAGCGTTAACAACTTTATCTTTTGCTTTTATTTCTACTGTAGATTTGAATTCAGATGCTTTCTTAACAAACATTCCAGCTGGTCTAGCATGTAATCCACTTGCATTTTTAATAGTTACTATTTTTTCCATTTTAATACCTCCATAAATTTCATTTGTTATTTTATGATATAATACCATTTTTTAATTTATGACTTTATATCATTTATTATTATATTTGTTAAAAGTTTAGTAAACCTATTCCTATGAGTCGGTATTATGTGTCTATTTTCAAAATTAGACACCCAATCCAAATTTGAATTTATATTAGTGTTTACTACTTCTACTACCTTATTAAAATCATAAAGATTAATTCTATTTATGTTATTTTCTTCAAGCTTTTTTTCATATATACAATAAAATAAATCTTTATATGAAAATTCTTTTGGCAAATTAAAGTTCTCGCCTAACTTTGGTATTATAGATTCTAAAAGAGTCCTTTTATTAATATCTCTTTTTATATTAAGTATCTTACATAATCCTTCAATTGCATTTTTACTTAAACTACTTAACTTATGAAAACAATAATCTTCATCATATTTATAATCTAAGTTAAAATAATACCTAACTCCACCATATCTGTTAAAGGTTTTCATAGTATCCATATATCCTAAGCTAATATTTCTCTTTACATTATCAGGATCTAAATTTAAGCATCCACCTAAATATTCTGAAGGAACTATAACCTTCATGTTAGCATCTTGATGATGATTTAAATTTATTTTTCCAAATAAATCATCAATAAGTCTAATTACAACAATATCTTCATATCCCTTTTCTCTTAATAAACTTACAGGTATATTATTATGAAAAACACCATCTAAAAAAAGTTTATCGTCTAACTTATCTAGTTTAAATATAGGCAAACTTGCACTAGCTATTAAATAGTCTAATAATTTGCCATTTGGGATATCATCTAAAAACATTGGATTTGGAATTATTTTACCATCCCACATAACAGTTACTAATCCAAAATCTTTATTAGATTTTCTTATTAAATCTTCGCTTATAGTTTTTTCTAATAAACTTCTAAATGGACTTATATCTATACCTTGATTTTTTCTAGCCTTATTCATCAAAGAAAGTACCATATTTATATTTTTAGGCGTAAAGTCAACATGCTTTATACGGTTATATGTTTCCTCATCTATATTCATAAAATGAGTATAGTCATAGTTGGTCCATATATCCTCTAAGACATCAATATTATCTTGAACTATATAAGCTCCATTTAGAGCTCCTATAGATGTTCCTGCAACACCTTTAAACTCTATACCTAATTCTCTTAAAGCTTTAAATGCTCCTATCTGGTAAGCACCCTTTGTGCCTCCGCCTTCAAGCACTAATCCTTTCATAAATATCTCCTTATCAAGTTACAAAGATATGTGTTCCTAAAAACAAATATATTACAAGTTTCACCCTATTTCAAGTAAAAATTATATTTTTTTATAATATTTATTAAATTTTAATTTTATACTTCATTCTACATTCATATTTTAGCCTTTATATTTTAAATTAATATATATAAAAATAATGTATTTTTTAATTTATTTTATGTCATTTTTAGAATTTACTATTTTTATTGAGTTTAAAAATACTTTTCTCTCAATTGAATTTAGTTTTATATTTGACATTATATAGTTCATAGGATCTACTAAGTATATATTTTTATAACCTGTTTTGTAAAACATCATACATGTATTTTTTATAGTGGAAATCTTATCGTATTCAAACGGATCTACCTCTATAATTAAATTATATCTTTGTGTTTTTATTCCCTTTATTTTTTGCTTATAATCACTTGTAAACGATTTTATTTCTCTATCACTTAATTTACCTTCCACTTTTACATATACACTACTTTCACTATTTATAATATCAACATTCATCATATCAACATTTCCTCCTCAAATTTATATTAATATGAGTATATGAAAAGTACTTTAAGTTAGTGAATTCAAATTCAGTGATTTAATTATTAAATCATTTATTTTACATTGTAAATTAATCAATTCTTCATTGTAATTATCATCATTTTTCATTATATTTATAATTTTTTTAGATAAACTTTCTATTTTTTTGTAATTATGATCTTTAAATATACTTATTTCCATAACTTTATTTGGGTAATAATCATATAAGTTTTTACCCATCTTTTTTGCAAATGTTTTAAAGTATGTATCATATACATCTGAATTTAATAATCCTACTAAATATTCATAAGAAAATTCTTTTTCATATTCAGGTCTTATATAAAAAGAATATACATCTGCACTACAAAAACTCTCTATTGTATCTATAGCAAATCTATTCTCACTAGACTTGTAAGGATACATTATTTTTTTTCTTTGAAATAATGATTTATCTCGTCCCCACTGTAATTGATACCATCTTCTTATATTTTTTCTGCATTCTCTTCTATTTTCTAATTTACTCTTATATTTTTGTATATAGTCTATAAATTTTTTATATTTCTCTAAATCATCTATGTCATCACTATATATAAGTTTTTGAGAATTATTTTTAATCACATACTTTTTTATATTTTTACTTTTTATCCAGTTTTTTAATATTTCATCTTCTTCAAATCGTGTCATATCTTCAACTACAAACGCTTTATCACATCCAGTTATTATTCCTTGAAAACTTAAACATATTTCCTTTAACTTATAATCACAATTTTTTTCTATTTGATTATATAGTTTAATATTTTCTATCTTATCTATAATCCAATCTTCCTCTAAATCCTTTTGATTTAATATAATCTTATCAAAATAATGTATATCATTTAATTTAGATAAAATATCCTTTCTATCTTTTAAACCTAGATTTGAATTGTTTAACTTATACACATTCATATATTCATTTTTAATTTTTTCCTTTGACATAGTTATTATACAGCTTGCTATATTTGCATTTTTAAATATATTTATGCCATTAAAGTCTACAATCTCTTTTATACTTACATTTTCCATTATGTATCGTCTTAAACAACTCCCACTAGGACTCTCTATAAAATATCTAGGAGTTATAATACTTGCTATTCCTTTTGATTTTAATAAATCTATTATCCTTTTATAAAAACAAAAGTAAATATCAGATTTATCCTTATATACATCTTTGTATTCTTTTATTAACCACTTTTTATACTTGATTGTAAGCTTTTTATGCCCTATATATGGTGGATTTCCAACTATATAATCAAATTTTTCTTCCCAAAATAATTCCTTTAATTCATCATTGACACAATCCCTATCCAAACTATCAAAGCAATATATATTTAGCTTATCAAAAGTAGAAGATATATCTTTATTCTTTAGAGAATATTTAAGTACTTCTACAGCTTTTTCATCTATATCTATGCCATATATACAATTACAAATAATATGATTATGAATATCTTTAATGTTTAGCTCATAGTTATATTTTTCAAACATTTCATAAAGAAAATCATAAACTTCTAATAAAAAATTACCACAACCACAAGAAATATCTAAAATTTTAGGATATGGATTTTTAATAAAGTCATGATCATACAAAGCTTGTTTTATAATATAATCTATAACATACTTTGGTGTGTAATAAATACCTAAATTTCTTTTATCTTCTTCCATTAAGCTATTTTCATATAAGTTCGCTAAATAATAATTATCACTACTTAATACCTCCATATCATCCCCCCTAGAATACCTTTTCATATAGTTTATTATAGCAAATGTAACTGACTGTATTCTATACATTAATTCCAATTTTGACCTATCCACTCTAGTTCTTTTTCAATACTATAAGATTCTCCTATTTTCACTAACTCTTTTATAAATTTAATATCATCTAACGATATATTTTTTTCTATGCTAGGGTTTATTCTTATATAATTTTCATCTAATATTTTTTTTATACAATATTGGCTAAATTTAGAATTACTTTCTAATATCAAGTTTATTATTGGGTAAGAAACCTCTTTGTTTATAATCCAATCTATAGCTCCCCAATTTGATTTTTCTATACTTATTTTTTTATTTAAATCTCCTGTACCTATAGAAATAAGCTTTATGTTTGATATACTTTTAGCTAACCCACAATCTAGAGCATGTATTAAACAAACTAGACTAGGATCATTTGCAATTATTCCTCCATCTACATGATTATTATATATTGGAAAATATATGGGAGCTGCACTACTAGCCAACATAACATCAATCACCCTACTATTTTCATTATCTGAACCAGGTAAATTATTGTAAAATATAGGTTCCCACTTATCACCATTTTCACCTAGATAAAAAGTTGGTATAACCACAAATTTACTTAAATCTTTTAACCTTAAATCTTTTGGAAATATAGTTAATAATAAATTTCTAAGATCATCAGTTTCATACTTACTCATAATTATTCCCGGTGAGCTTTTGCCAAATACCTGCTTTCCCCCATCTCCAGTATAAATATTTAATATCTCCTTTGAAGTTAATCCGTATGCTATTCCTATAGCTATAAAACTTCCAGTAGAAGTTCCTCCTATAAGGCTCATTTTATCTAGTATTGATGGGTAGTGTTCCTGTATCATATTTAGTATAGATATACTTATAGCTCCTCTTATCCCACCTCCATCAAATGCCAATATATTAAAATTATTAATATCTTCAAACATAAATAAGCAACCTCCATTTATTGTAGTTTTAATAAATTTATATGTTGCTATGCAAAAAGGAAGTATATAAATTTATATACTTCCTTTTTATTTATTTTTAGAGTCTATGTATCTTAAAATACCTTGAGCAATACCTTCTGCCATTTTATTTTGGTAGCTTTCAGTTTTTAATTTTTTAGTTTCTTTTTCATTCGTTATAAATCCTACTTCAACTAATGCTGATGGCATATCAGTATTTTTTAAAATTTCAAGATTAGATGGATATATGCCTCTATCCCTTGTATTTAAATATAAGCATATAGTGCTTTGTATTGATTTTGCTAACTTTTCAGAGTCCACTACTCCATTTTGTTGGTAATATGTTTCTGTGCCATAAGCATCATTTCTTCCACTTTGTGCATTTGCTTCTATAGATATTACTGCATCTACGTTTTGAGAATTTGCCATTTTTATTCTATCTGCTCCTGAAACATAAGTGTCTTCGCTTCTTGTTAATATAACTTCTAAGTCATCATATTGAGATAGGGCCCCAGCTACTTTTTTACCTATACTTAAGCATATATCCTTTTCTAAAACTCCATCAACCCCTTTTGTGCCAGTATCACTTCCTCCATGACCTGGGTCTATTAAAACTTTAAATTTATGATCAGAATTTTCATTGTCTAAACTGAGATGCTCAATCTCTACTTTTTTCGGTTGGTTATCTTTTACATCATTCTCTTTACCATTTTTATCATCTGCTTCAGATACAAATAATAGCTTAAATAAAAATGATAGTGAAAATATAGAAATTAATAATAAAAACACTATAATAATTAACCTAGACTTTTTTATTCTTCTTTTTTTTATAATCTTTTTTTTCTTTGCCATATATTCACCCTTCTATCCAATAATTAAGGTTAATTTTAGCATTTTTTGTCTATATTTTCAATATATCTACCTTATCCTCCAAGGGTTATATCTTGCTTACTATACCAATCTATAGCGTCATAAATATGTTCATTTTTAAAATCTGGCCAATAATCATCTAACACATAAAAATCTGCATATATAGATTGCACTGGTAAAAATCCACTTAGTCTACGTCTTCCTCCCCACCTAACAATTAAATCCAATCTAGATATATCAAAAGATTGTATATACTCATGTATATTGTTTTTATTATTCCCTTCAGCTGTTGAAAGAGTATTTAAATCCCAGTGCCATCCATAGTTCACTAAAATATTTGCTTTTATCTGTCCTTCTTTTGCCTCTGTACGTTTTGTGTACTTCATTAGCTCTTTAGGAAACATAGGAGAGTTTGTATTTCCTATAACTAATAAAGATGCACCCTCATTTGCCAACATTTGAGCAGCACTTACACATGCATCTGTAAATGCCTTTGTTTGATACGATGGTCGTTTTACATTATCTGTCGTAAATCCATAAAAAGTAACTTCATCTACTCCCAAGTCTCTACACACTCTATATGCCTCAAGCCCAGGATCTAATCCATTGTCATATCCTTTATCTTTTGTAAGCCCTTTTGACTGAGCCCACCTTCTATTTCCATCTGGTATTATTCCCACATGTTTTGGTATTCTCATTATAATCACCTCTTGAGTGTGATTATTTCCATATAATAAAATTTTACACATTTTTCTTTGTTTTATTAATTTTGTTTTCTCTTGTAAGTAAATTCATTTTTTTGATCTATCTTAAACTGTAAAGACTAGTAATTTTTAAACTTAACTTTGTAAATAAAATTAATAAATATAAACAATATTTAAATATAATAAAATATATATTCATTCTAACTAAAAATCTGACTTTAATTAAAGTCAGATTTTTAGTAATACCCTAAAATTTTAATATATTTTCTTTCTCCTATCTTTTCACTTAAAGGAAAATCAAGTAAGTCCTCTGTATGCTGACATATGAGATAATCTATTAAATAGTTTCTATCATCTAAAATTACCTCCGTTACTATCATTGTGTGATAAGCTTTACCTTGATATATAAGTTGTATAATATCGCCTAATTCAAGTTCGTTATATTCTGCAATTACTGCATATATTCCTTTATTTTGAGTATTATCATTATTATTATTTAATATATATCTACCAAATGGATCTGCCGCTGTCCACGATGGAGTTCTGCTTGAATCACTATACCAGTACCATTTTTGAAGCTCATCTTTACCTTCATGATCAAAAGGTATTCCTCCTGCATGTATACATTGAGATATATAGTTTGTGCAATCTCCTCCCCACGGATCATAATCTTTATACTTTGGATTTCTGTATAAAGCCCACATTCTAGCATATTCTACAGCTAAGTTTCTGTTATATTCTTTTAGTTGCCTCATCTTACTCCCCCATTATTCTTTGAATTGTATACTCACTTAAATAATTGTATATATCTTTAAATTTTATTTCTTTTTCTATAATTTCATTCATATTATAAATTTCATATGATGAATAAACGAAATTAATGCTACCCTCTTCAATATAAAAGTTTTGCATATAATCTACATATTCATTTAATATTTTACCTGTGATACTGTTATCTATATATTTTTCTTTTATTAGATCTTGTATATTTATTATTTGTTCTTTATTCAAATCAAAATTGTAAGTTTTTACATAGTTAATTAAACATTTATATCTATATATTTCAGAAAATATTATAGATAAACTTACTATATTATTTTTATTAAAATGAAGTTTATAATCTATAAATATATTTGATTTGTCTTTGTCTATTTTAAAGTTGTCATTTTCCATATCTATAAAAATATTTATATCTTCCTTTATTCTACTATTTATTTGTTGTATAAAAATATCTTTTTCTTTTATATATATTTCTGGATATTCTATTGTACAATTTAATTTATCATTGTATATATTTATATATTTAGTTTTTATATCTACCATTTATATATCCCCCTGTTTCATTGATATATTATTATGTATGTAACTTGTATCAAATTTGTTATTTTTTTATATTCTTTATGTATTGAATATATGTTTATAGTTTAATATAATTAGGTGTACATTAAAAATCATGAGAAAGAAGGGATTATTTTGTCGAATTTGAAAAAGTTCGTTATTGCCCTGCTATTGTTAGTTATCTTAATACCAGCAGGTGCTTTTGGGTATTTATATTTTAAATTAGATACCATGTATGATGGAAGTACAGATAGCAAAATACTTAATAAAACCAATTATAAAGAAGTTAAAGGTATAACAAATATTTTACTTGTTGGGACAGATGGTAGGACTTTAGAGGAAACATCTAGATCAGATTCTATGATGATTCTTACTATAGATAATAAAAATAAAAGCTTAAAACTTACTTCTTTGGCTAGAGATACATATGTGGATATACCTGGACATGGTATGCAAAAGCTTACTCATGCATATGCTTATGGTGGAATTAATTTATTAGTTGAAACTATTGAGAATAATTTTAAACTAGATATACAAAACTATGCTATAGTAAATTTCTTCTCATTTATGGATATAGTTCACACTTTAGGTGGAGTTATTGTAGATGTTAAGCCAGGCGAAATTAATGAATTAAATAAATTTATTCCTGAGTGTTATGAATTTGATAAAAATAAAAATAAAGGTCCAATGGAATTAATTGAGAATTCTGGTACTCAAAAACTAAATGGATACCAAGCCTTATCTTATGGCCGTATCAGAAAAAATGATAGCGCCTTAGAAAGAGATGGAAGACAAAGAGCTCTTATACAAGGTATAATAGATGGAATTAAAAATCTTCCAGTTACTAAGTATCCAGAATTAGTAGATAGTATTTTACCTTATATTAAAACTAACATGAAACCTACAACTATTTTATCACTTGGAGCTACTGCACTTCAAATAGGTGATTTTAATATAAAATCATTAGAGTTCCCTATGGAAGAATATAGTATAGGGGGAATATATGGTAAAGCTGGTTGGGTTTGGCGTTATAATGCTGATAAGTGTTTACCAATTCTACATGACTTTATATTTGAAAGTAAAATGTATGAAAAACCAGAACAATAATAAAAAATACCTAGAGTTTAAACTCTAGGTATTTTTTATTATTTTATATTTTTTATAATAGCATCAACTATATATTTACTTGAATTCCCATCTCCATATGGATTTGAAGCCTTACTCATTTTTGTATACATTGCATCATCTATCAATAACTCCTTAGTAAGTTTATAAATATTATCCTCATCAGTCCCTACTAATTTAAGAGTCCCTGCTTCTATTCCCTCTGGTCTCTCTGTTGTATCCCTCAATACTAATACAGGCTTTCCTAAAGATGGAGCTTCCTCTTGTATTCCTCCACTATCTGTCATTATTATATATGATTTGTTCAAAAAATTATGAAAGTCAAATACTTCTAAAGGCTCTATAATATGAACTTTTTTATTATCTCCTAAAATCTCATCTGCAACTTTCCTTACTAATGGATTTAAATGTATTGGATATATAACTTGTACATCTGAAAACTCATCAGTTATCCTTTTTATAGCTCTAAACATATTTTTCATTGGCTCCCCTAAGTTTTCTCTCCTATGAGCGGTTAACATTATTATTCTATCCGACTCTATTTTATCAAGTAGCGGATTTGAATAATCTTTTTTTATAGTCGTTTTTAGTGCATCTATAGCAGTATTTCCTGTTATATATATATCTTTTTCACTTTTACCCTCTATAACTAAATTATATTTTGATGATTTGGTTGGTGTAAAATGCATATCTGCAATAATACCAGTTATTTGTCTATTTACTTCTTCTGGATACGGAGAATATTTATCGTACGTTCTAAGTCCTGCCTCCACATGCCCTACTAATACCTTATTATAAAAAGCGGCTAAACTTCCTGCTAATGTTGTTGTCGTATCCCCATGTACCAATACTATATCCGGAATTACCTTTTTAATAACTTCATCTAAACTTTTTAGAGCCCTAGTTGTTATATCAACTAGAGATTGGCCTTGTTTCATTATATTTAAATCATAATCTGGAGTTATATTAAAAGTTTCTAAAACTTGATCTAGCATCTGTCTATGTTGTGCTGTTACGCAAACTATGCTGTCAATTTCTTTTCTTGACTCTAGTTCTTTTACTAGAGGAGCCATTTTTATAGCCTCAGGTCTAGTTCCAAAGATAGTCATTACCTTTATTTTTTTCATATATACTACTCCTTTTAAGTTTTATATAAGTTGTAATTAATATCGATTCAGCTTCTATATGAATCAATAAATAAAATAAGTATATATAATTCTAAATGCGAAAATATATACTTATTTTTAATTATATTTTTATTTTTCTATAACATCTAGTTTTTGTTTTTCTATATCTTCTTTAAAGTTAGGCTGTATAAAATCTATATACTCACTAAATAATACATATATCTGTGCATTTGTTATATATTTAGATTTATTGATTTCATCATAAACGACTTTATTTAATATTCCTGCCTCTTTTAGATTATTTAAAGATTTAAAATCTTTGTTAAATAGTATTGACGCTAATTTTATAAAATCTTGTTTTGTTATATTATCACTCATATTGTTTATAAATTGATTCTGTTTTTCATCAAATTTCACATTACTATGTTCTTTTATTAAATTTACAATATTTTTTATTTCAGACTTATTAGCTTTATCATCTAAAGGTATTGACCCTTTATATTTTGATCCTAATAAACCTCTTACCCTCAAATGTTTTATATACTTTTCAGCATAGTGCCCTTCATATGGGTTTTTAGGCATATCCGAAAATTTCATTTTACCTACTTCTTTCATTTCTTTATGTACTTCATCCATATGATTATCTCTAACATCTCTTAAATTCATATTATTATCTAAAGCATAATCTACGGCATGTACTGCTCCTTGTGCAATATTCATTAAAACAGGTACAGTCCTTGCACTACCATGTGCAACAACATCAAAACTTGCATTTCTTCCTAAAACTACTACATTTTCAATATTCTTTGGTAACATAGATGATAAAGGTATTTCATATATACTATTCCCATTCATAGCATTTCCATAACCTTCTTTGTATGTAGTTTGTAAATCACTAGGATAACTTGCAAAACCAATAACATCATTAAATTTTTTGTGGGCTATTATATCATATCCATTTAATGTATAATCTCCAACTATTCGAACACCTTCTCTTATATATAATTCTTTTGCAATTATACCTTCCTTAGCATTTTCAAACCCTGGTAGATTTTTTCTCATATATTCCACTATGTGCGGGACTTCTTGCTTAGATATATCTATTATTTTGTTGTAAGATTCTTTATCTAAAGGATTAACTTTAAAAGCTAATAGTGCATTTAAAACTACACTTCCATCATCTTGTCTAGATATATTTAACCCTCTCATCTTCAATAATTCATTTTTAGGAATATATTTATACATCTGTGCAAATCCCCATGCGGCATTACCTGTAACTCCAGTGTTTGGATCATTATCATTTTTAAGAGCCTTTTTTATTTCATTCCAATTCACATCTTTTACAGAAAATATTACTCCTGCTGCTGCATATTCGTTAGGCTGTCCAAACTCGCTTCTTCCTGTTCTATATTCTCCACCCATTTTTCTAGTATATTCAGCTTCATATGACCCATCAAAAATATATGATCCTCTTACTTCTTTTATTTTACCATCTTTATTATAAGAAACTCCAACTGCCTTTTTATTATTGTTTTTGTCAACTATAGGTGTTATATCTGTTACACCTTTTACTAAACTTATATTATTGTTTTTTACTACTTCATTAAAAAATTCTTGAGTTTTCTTAAGGTCTAAATTGTGCCCATTACTTGCACTATTATAAAACTCAGTAAAAAATCCTTCATGAAGTATTTCATCTCCATTAACATAGTTTAAATCTAGTGCCGTTAGCATTCCTTCAGTAAACAGTCCTCCTAAATTATTGTCTTGTGTAATCATATCAACATGGTACCCAAGCCTAGCAGCTGTTACGGCTGCTGTTATAGATTCAGGCTCACTTCCTAAAACGATAATACTTTTATTTTTATTTTCTTCAGATTGAGTTATCATTTTATTTTTATTTTCTTTATTTAAAATAAAAATACCAATTAATACAATGACAATTATAACTGATAATATCCCTAAAATTTTTTTCACACTAATATTTTCCCTTCTCTTAGTTTATGCGTAAACTGCCTTAATATTTTTTGTTTAAAATATCTATTGCCTTATTAGCTGTGCTTTTAGATAGTTTAATTAATTCACTTGAGTTTTGATTTAATTCTTCTTTTAATGTTTCATAGTTCTCTATCATATTCAAACTTAATTTTAATAGACTTTCTGAAGACCATTTCTCCTCAACCGAGCCTATACATGGCTGTTTAACTAACTTTAAAAAAGATTCAATTTTAGGATCGTAAGATATTCCTATCATTGGAGTATTTACAGTTGCTGCAAATATCAATGCATGCAACCTCATTCCTATCATAAGTTTAGACTCTTTTATATATAAAATCTTATCTTCTATATCTAATTTATGATCTAGTATATTAGCCTCTTGTTTCATCATATCTACAACTTTTTTAGATGTTTTATAATCATGTTCTCCATGCATAGGTACAAATATAACTTTTTTATTAGACTCTACTATCTTATCACATACAATAGCAATTTTCTCTAAAAAGCTTTCATCACACTTATCCCAATCTCTTACACTTACTGTAATATAATCTTTTTCTTGTCTAGTTTTATTTTTATTTAACCTAGTTATATTCAATCCCATTACAGGGTCTGGAACTATAGTTATAGGCTTGTTTACGCCTATTTCATTCAATAATTTTAGTGACTCATTATCTCTAAGAGTGATATATTCAACATTATTTAAAACTTTATTTATTATTTTTTTACTTTTCTCTTTATTTATAGGTCCTACTCCTTGAGCATATATGAAGGTAGGTTTTTTAGCTAATTTAGCTAGTCTAATTATAGTTGTATAGTATAGTATAGGCCTAGAACTTGTTACATCTTGTAATAAGCTCCCACCTCCACTAATTAATCCATCACTTTTTCTTAATTCACTATATATCTTAAATATATTCCATCGATTTATAGCATCTACATTATAGGTTTTTTTTGTGTGCTCAACATCATTAGATAAAACTACTATGTCTATAGTTGGATTAACGTCTCTTAAAGCTATAATTATAGACTTTAATATTGCTTCATCTCCTGCATTGTTAAAACCATAATATCCAGAAATTAATATCCTCATAAATTTTCTCCTTCTTAGATTCTCTTTTTATTATATATAAACTTAATGAGTACATTAAGTAGGAAAATATATAATACCCCTATAATTGCTCCAAAGGCAACTCCATACATAGTTCTTAATAGTGAATATAAAAATGGCGTATGTAAATGGGTAAATGTATTTACAGTAGACATTGTAGCAATAGATCCAAGTATTAATATATATTGAGAAATTTTTTTATTTTTATTATATAAATAGTAAGATATAAATAAAGCAGGATAACCGATTAAAAATTCTTTTGTCCTAGGTCTTACATATAATATCTTTTCCATAAATGCTCGAATTTTCAATTCAAATTCACTAGCATTTCCTCCATTACCGCTTCTACTTACATATATATATATTGCTGCTAATATACATATTCCTATCACTAAGTGATATAATCTCAACTTCTTAAATTTTTTTATAATTTCATACTTTATAGATTTTAATGATTTTAAATTTTTTATTTGTCCCATATTAATACTTAAAACAACCCATATAGTTATTAGCACAGGTGGCAACACATATAAAAACTTTACTCCAGAAAATGATTTCAATTTAAGCATATAGTCTGTTCCATACATTATTGAAGCTATAATCACTCCTGCTGATATTGCTATAAATGAACTCAAGATATATTTAAGTAAAAATGATTTTAACTTTGACTTATATGGAATAACTATAGATGAAAATGCTCCAAATATAGCTATTGAAAAAGTGTATAGTTTTATTAAAATATCGATATCACTTTTTACTACAAATACAGATACTAATGTAACTATTGAAAATAAAGCAATAGATACTTTTAAATTTTTTTCAAATAAACTTAATATAGTAAGAGATAAAAGAGCCCCAAATGCCATACAAATAAAAATTATAGATATATTGTGTTGCTGCATAATAGGTACCGGCTTAGCTATACCAATGCTGTATTTATTTCCTATTTGTTCCTTAGCTTCTTTTATAGAATACATTAAATCATTTATGCTACTTTCCACAGATCCACTATTTTTATAGTTTATAAAATCACCTATGGCTATAAATCTTATATTTCTTTCTTTTATTGCTCTTGATATTCTTGCTGCAAGTTCATTTTTATTTAAATTCAACTCATTTACATTAACTTCATGAGCCCTTGTTATATTTCCTTTATTTAATTCAGAGTAGGTAGTTAACCCTATACTGTTTTGAAACTCTGTAAGGAACACTGTTATTTTTTCATTTTGTAATTCTTCAAAGTAATGTTTTGTATTATTTGGATATCCAAGTAAAGATTGTCCCCTTAATTGAACTTGATCAGTTCCATATACTCTAGCCATATATTTTATTTGATTTAGTAATAGTTTTTGATTTCTTTCATTTTCTACATTTGCAATTCCTAAAACTGCGTTAAATTTGTTTAATTCTATTTCTCTAACTCTTTTTTCATTTATAAAAAATTGATTTGTAAGTATTGGATTTTCTACTTTCTTTCCATTATTATTTATCATCATTTTTTCATCTATGTAGAATATCATTTTATCCTTATTGTTTAAAACTTTATAACTCGATAAGTAAGATTCTATAATATCTAATTCATTTTTCAAAAATTCTTTTTTATCTAAGCTTATAACTATATTATTTTTAGATTTTTCTTTAAATACATCTGTATCTTTGTATCTTTCATTTTTCTTTAAAAAAGTATCTAAATCTAAAATTTGTAGTGATCTATATTTTGAAACCTGATATAAGGACTCATTTTTAACAATTATACTTTTTACACCTTCTTGATTCATTTGTTTATAAAGATTTTTTAACTCACTATCATTCATACTTGAAATAGAACTGTCGCTTATCCCTATTTCATACGTATTGTTTTTACTTTCTTCTTTTACTCTATTTATTAGAATTTTACTTCCTAAAATAAGCGAAATTATAAATACTAATGCAAACACAACTTTTAAGTTTTTTTTCATATTTATTTAGTATCCTTTCTTTTTATACTCGCTTTCTCTTTTAAAACCTCTATTATAAATTTTGGAAGAGCAATAGATCTTTTCCACCTTTTAGGATCGCCTGCTATTCTATATAACCATTCTAAATTCAATTTTATCCATATTTTTGGAGCTCTCTTTACAAATCCACCTAAAACATCAAAGCTTCCTCCAACTCCAATAAAACATCCTTTATCAACTTTATTAATAACCTTATCTATCCATAAATCTTGAGCAGGATATCCTTTTGCAACAAATATATAATCTGGTTTTAAATTTATTATATCATTTGTTATCTTATTATTATCATCATTATCATAGCCATGATTATATCCAATGATATTTAACTTTGGAAATTTGACTTGCAAATTTTTAATCATCATATTTAAAACTTCTTCTCTTGCTCCATAAAAATATACACTATATCCATTATCATTTGCTTTCTCTAATAAATCTACCATCAATTCTATTCCAGGTACTCTCTCTGGAATATATTGATTTAATATCTTTGCTCCTTTTACAACACCTATACCATCCGGCACTATATAATTAGCCTTTTTTATAATATTTTCATAATCCTTATTTTGTTTTGCATACATTGCTATTTCAGCATTAGCAGTTACTATATATGTTTTTTCATTTTTATTAACTCTTTTTAAAATTTCTTCAATTAAATCCTTTTTTTTAAAAGTCATAAATGGTATGTCAAATATTTTTACTGAATTCATTAATCTAAATTCTCCTAACTATTAATTTTAATTGCTTTAAAGAGGCTGTCCTAAAGTAATAGTATTTAAGACAGCCTCTTTATTATATTTCTTTTTTTATATCTGATTTTCTTAAAACTTTAAATATAGTTATAAAAACTATTTTAACATCTAAATTCAAAGATTTATTTTTTAAGTACTCATAGTCTAGTTTAACTTTCTCTTCAGTACCTATAATATCACGACCATTTATTTGAGCTAGTCCTGTAATTCCGGGAAGTATACTGTCTATATTATACTCTTTCCTTAGCAAAATTAACTCTTTTTCATCTAATATAACTGGCCTTGGTCCAACTATACTCATATCTCCTTTGAGTATATTAATTAATTGTGGTAATTCATCTATACTCGTCCTTCTTATAAATTTACCTATCTTCGTAATAAATAGATTTACATCTTCAAATTCATTTGTACTTAAGTTTGGAGCATCCGCTTTCATGCTTCTAAACTTATAAATATAAAATGGTTTACTATCTTTTCCTGCTCTTAACTGTTTAAATATAATAGGTCCTTCTGATTCTAATTTTATAATTATGCTTATTATTAAAAATACAGGAGATAGTATTATTATTCCTAATGTAGATAGAATTATATCTATTGATCTTTTTAATTTATTATAGTTATTAATTTGATTTTCTGCCTTTAACTTGAGTTTATTTTCCACAAATATCCTCCTAATTGTTTATTTAATTTTAAAATACTATTTTTGTCAATTATCTATATATTTTATCATTTTAATTTTATTTTGTACATATTTTTACTTTTTAAGCTGTGTTTACTCACTTTTTGACAAATATTTTAATTATAAAATAAAAATAGTATTTATAAAATCTAAATTTTATAAATACTATTTTTATTTTACTTGTTTTTTATTTAACTCTGTTTAGCATTACAACTACTTCTGCTCTTTTCATAGGATTCTTAGGTGCTAAAGTTCCATCTCCCATTCCATTTATATAACCATATTCAATTGCTCCTTCAACTGAATCTTTTGCCCAATCTGATATGTCATTATAGTCATTAAATCTTTTAGATTTATCATGATTAGCGTCAGCTATACCTTTATAATTAGCCAGCATTTTAGCAGCTTCTTCTCTTGTTATTAGTTTATCTGGAGCAAATATGTCATCTGACATTCCATTTGCCACTCCATTTGTTACAGCTATGTCTATTTCTTTTTTTGCCCAATGATTTATAGTATCAGTAAAAACTTTTCCACTAGTACTTGTTAGTCCAAACACTCTATTAAATATTTTTACAAATTCAGCTCTTGTTATTGGATTTTCAGGCTTGAAAGTATTATCTTCATATCCATTTATATATCCATTGTTGTAAAATTCATTTATATAATTTTCTGCCCAATGTCCTCTTATATCGGTAAAATTAGATTCTTGTTTAAATAATTGTTTTATTTTATCTCTACAACCTTGTTTATTAGATATTATATCTGAAGTAGAGTAAAATACACTTCCATTAATTTGTGGGTACTGTTTATTTAAATTTATTTGTGTATCAATTTCATTTGCTATTTCAGGTTTATATATACCATGTCCTATATATAAATCTACACCTTTACCATCTAATTTATTTGCCCACCAATTGATCAATTTAGAGTAATCCGCTTTATCATGACCTATATTCCAATATATCTGTGGAACTATATAATCTATGTAATTATTATTTATCCAAGTTAAGGTATCTGCGTAATCAGAGTAATAACTTTCTTTTCCATTTGTATCTGATCCCATTGGATCACTATCTTTATTTTTCCATATACCACTTGGACTGACTCCAAATTTAACATTTGGATTAATATTCTTTATAGTTCTTTTTACACCTAATATCATTTCATTTATATGATTTCTTCTATTGTTTGCTACCTTTCCATCCCTACCCTCACCTGCTGGAAGTGGATAGTTTTCTGGATAAAAATAATCATCAAAATGAATTCCATCTATATTATAATTTTTTACAATCTCTCCTACAGTATCATATATATGTTGTTTAACTTGTTGCATTTCAGGATTGTAGTATAATCTACCTTCATTTGCTAAAGTCCAATCTGGATGTTGTTTTGCTGGACTCTTATTACTGAGTTTATTTAAATCTGTACCTGATGTTGTAACTCTATATGGATTTAACCATGCATGTACTTTCATACCTCTTTTATGAGCTTCTTGTATAACAAATTCTAATGGATCATAACCAGGATCCTTTCCTTGAATTCCTGTTAGAACATCAGACCATGGATTTATATCAGATTTATATAAAGCATCTCCTTTTAATCTAACTTGGAACATAATAGTATTTATTCCTGTATCCTTCAAGTTATCTAGTATATTTATCATTTCATTTTTTTGCTTAACAACATTATTTTGTACTTTAGGCCAGTCAGCATTGTATACAGTTGTAATCCAAGCCGCTTTTACATCATTATTTGCGGCATAAACATTAGTATTTATGCCCAATAAAAATAAAGCACATGTTATGATTGTAATTATTGTCTTTTTCATCTAGTCAATCTCCCTAATTTAAAATGAAAATAAAAAAGTTCCCTAATTTATAGGGTACTTTTTTACTTTTATAGCTTTTAATGTTTAGCTCTGCTTAATATTGTAACATTTTCTGCTCTAGTCATATTGTTATGAGGTCTAAATGTATTATCTTCATAACCATTTATTATGTTATTATCACTTAACGCATCCACATATGGCTTTGCCCAATTAGAAATTTCTGAACTATCTTTAAAATTTAGCTTTCCATCCCCATTTAAATTTAGAGCTGTTGCTATTATTTTTGACGCTTCTTCTCTAGTTATTTGTTTATCTGGTTTAAAAGTATTATCTTCATATCCATTTATATATCCAGCATTAACTCCTATGCAGATATCATTGTAATACCAATCTGAAGGATTAACATCAGAAAAATTCTCTTTTCCTACATTTGTATATCCAAATGCCTTATTTAAAATTTTAACAAATTCTGCTCTTGTTATTGAATTATCTGGCTTAAAAGTACCGTCTCCATAACCATTTATGTACCCCTTAGTTGCAAAATCAATAATTGCATTTTTAGCCCAATGACCATCTATATCATTAAAAGTTGTTTTTGAATCTATTTGAATATATTTTCCTGATACATACCCATACGATCCTCTATATTTTATTTTATGCCATCCATCTATAGTTTCCACTATGTCGACTTTATTTCCATTAGATAATGTTCCTATCACAGGATAAGATGTTCCAACACCAGATCTTACATTAAGCCCATCTGTTGTAACTACTCCTGTGTTAATTACTGGTAAATCTTGTCCATCTAACTGTATATTATTTTTTAGATATGTCTCAATTCCCTCTACAATTCCTGTTGCAAGCTTATCTTGATATGATGGATTTATCAATTTTTGGTACTCTTGTAGATTCGATACAAATCCACTTTCAAATAGAGACGATGGCATATTTGATTCTCTAAGTACAGCTAAATTAGAACTTTTGACTCCTCTATTTCTTGCTCCTGTTTGATTAATAGCATTATCTTGTATATCTTTTGCAAGTGGCTCATACATGCCTTTGTTTGGATGGTAATATGTTTCAATTCCATGTGCACTTTCTGCATCAGCAGAGTTTTGGTGTATAGATACAAATACATCAGCTCCGTATTGATTTGCCATATTAGCCCTTTCACCTAACTTTATAAACTCATCTGATTCTCTACTCATTTTTACATCTATATTTTTAGCTTCTAATTTTTTCTTTACTTTCATTGCAACTTCTAAATTTAAATCATCTTCATTTTTACTACCAAGCCCAGGTGCTCCTGAGTCATCTCCTCCGTGTCCTGGATCTATAAACACCTTATAATAATTTCTACTTTTAGGCTCTGCTTTATAAAAACTATAATATCTGGGTGAGCTATCCGGAACATAAATTTCAATTACATGTAACTTATTACCTAATTTTTGACTTATAAATACCGTTCCACTTCCTATAGCCTTTAATTGACCATTTTTATCTATAGATACTACTGAGTTATTTGATAGGTTCCAATCGGGATGTTGTGATAAATCTTTTGTTTCACCGATGTGTAAGGATATTCCATCTTCTACTATTACATCTTTTTGATTATAATTTTGTATAATAGATTTTAACTCACCTTCCGTACTGTTACTTGCATTAGCGATTGTAACACTAGATAAAAGAGTCATAGTACATATTACATTTAATATAAGCATTTTTTTTATTAATTTTTTCCTTTTTCTCATTAATCCGCCTCCCAATTCTAAATTTTTACATTTTCTAAAATATTTTCTATATATTATATTACCATATATCGTATATTGTAATAAATAAATTATTTTAAATCTTATGTTTAAATAAAAAATAACGATAATATTAGATATATCTAATATTATCGTTATTTTTTATTTAAACTTTATAAATTCATTTATAGATTTAAAATATACACGCCAAAAACTATCTATTTGTCTGCTTTTCTTTAATCCAAAAGCTATAAAAAGTGGAAATCCAGATACAAATCCAAATAATCTCCTAAATAAAGGCCCTTTTGCCATAAAAGATTTTTCATCTAGGTAATTACAGTCTTTATTTGGATGATATGCTATTACTTCTGGGAAAAAACACATTTTCTTATATCCTAAGTTATATAGATCCATTAAGTAAATATTCTCCTCTCCTGAATTATAAGTTCCTCCTACCCCAAATCTTTCATCAAATCCAATCTTATAATCGGAAACATTTTTAATATTTACATAAACATCAAAAGATGATTGCCTTAATACATTTGATTTTGAGAAATTTAATATTTCTTTTTCTGGGTACTTTTTAGGAAACTCTTTTTTATCCGGATCATAATGTTTAAAACAAGCTATATCTGGATCATACTCTTCAATATACTTTTTGACTGTTTCAAATGCTTTTTCATCATACCAACCATCATCATCAGCTAATGTCATTATATCCCCTGTTATATGCGGTATTCCCCTATTTCTTGCCTTTGAAATTCCCTTTTCATTCATAGTTATATGCTTATAGTCAAATTTATAGTTCTTTAAGGTTTCATCTATAAACTTATGATTTCCTTGAGATACAATTATCAATTCAAAGTTTTTGTATGTTTGTTTTTTTAAGCTATCAAGCAAGTTTTTTATCTCATTTTCTCTCGTTCCTAGAGTTGGTAGTAAAAGACTAAATTTCATATTTTAAATTCCCTTCATATTATTTCATAAAATGTTTTTTTAAATTTATAAATGCATATATATTAAAATAAAAGATAGATTTTATTAACGATGTTTTTTCTACATTTCTTATTATATTCCATGTCCACTTTGCCGATTTAACCTTATTTCCTGATAATGAATTTTCTCTTTTTCTATATAATGCTAATGATTCATTAATTCCATATGCTTTATAACCTTGTCTTAATATTTTAAGCCAAGTTGCATAATCTTCATGATTTATACATTCCATAGATAAATTTTTTATAACAGAAATATCTATCATTACAGTTAAGCATCCAATTATATTATACTTAAGTAATTCATTATAGCTAACTATTTTCTTGCATTTTATTGTTTTTCCAAGTTCTTGACCTTCTTCATTTATCATGTCATATCCAGTATATGAAAAAACTATGTTATTCTCTTTCATAAATTTAATTTGCGTTTCTAATTTTTCTTTTTTCCACAAATCATCACTATCTATAAAAGCCAAGTACTTTCCATTAGCTGCCTTTATACCTATGTTCCTTGCTTTAGCTGCCCCACCATTTACTTTTAAATCTATGCACTTTATCCTAGGGTCGTCTTTCATTAATCTATTAATTATTCGCATTGAATTATCTTTAGAACAATCGTTTACTAATATAAGTTCAAAGTTTGTATAAGTTTGATTAAGAACGCTTAAAATAGTCTCTTCTAAAAATTTTTCAGCATTATATACAGGCGTTACGATAGATATTAAACTATCCATTTGGTTGTTCATTTTCTTCCTCCTAATGTTATAATTCATATAAATCAAAAAGTGTAGTACAGTGCCTACACTTTTTGGTATTTTATAAATTATCTAGCATATGCTCTATTTTATTTATTATTTCATGTTTATCAAATTCGCTTTTTTTGCACTTAAGCTTATCTATATATTGATTTCTTAAATTTTCGTTTAAAATCATTTCCTTTATTCCATCATATAAACTATCAATGTTGTTTTCAGTAAGCATTCCATATTCGCCAAAATGAAGCATTTCATTAGGACCTGTAACCCCAGTAGATACTATAGGTTTATTCAAAGTCATAGCTTCAGCTATTACTAAAGGTAACCCTTCATACTCAGAGCTCATAGTATATATGTCGGCCATATTTATCCATTTATATGGATTATCGGTAAACCCAATAAGCTTAAAAGTATCAGCTACCTCCAGTTCATTTATCAATGCATCTAGTTGTTTTTTTTCTTGACCTTCTCCTAGAATTACAAACTCATGTTTTATTCCCTCATCTAATAACCTTTTATGTATCTTAACTAGTCTATCTATTCTTTTAGACTTTATTAATCTTCCGATAGCTATTAATGTAATAGCTTTTTTATTATAATTTATTTGTTCTTTAGCTCTTAATTTAATTTGTTCTTCATCTATTGGGTTATATATTACATCTAATATATCATTTTTAGCTTCAAATATTGGAAAAACTTTCAAAAATCCTTTTTTAGCTTCTTCTGACACAAATAATATCTTATCCATTTTACTATAAGACTCTTCAAGTTTTTCTTTTGATATTATACTTTCATATTTACTTAAATCAGTATGAATCCAAGATATTTTTTTATCACAATCTCTATTGGCAACAATAATAGCTCCTAATCCTTCTAAAAAAGATATTTCTATATCATATTTTCTATTTTTAATCTTTTTATTTATAATATTTGGTTTTATTTCTATCATTTTCATATATATTCTTCGATATAACTTATATATATTTTGAGAAAGTTTACTCTCAATACTGTCAGTTCCTTTGAATATGTGAAATTTTTCTACATTAGGATTTATCTTATTTTTGTATACTCCTTCGTCACTAATAGTTAATAAATCTATTTTATATTTATCATAATTTATATTATCTAGTAAATTTAATAAAACTTTTTCAGCTCCTCCGCCTCCAAGTGTCTGAATAACAAATAATATTCTTTTCATATAGCACCCCTATGTCTTATTTTTTTAACATATTAAATAGAGTTTTAAATTGACTTATCATTCCTATTTTATAAAATGTTAACTGAATCTTTGTGACTATCTTACCAGTTTTATTTTTATCAATCCACAATTGGCTAAGGTATTTATTATTCTTCCAATCTTTAAAATTAGTATTTAAATAATTTTTAACTTTATTTGATACGTTATTATAATCCTCATTGTCAAGAGATTTAATTTGTATTAAGTATGAAGTTATATGTTTTATAAAATAAAATTCTATAACTTCTTTATATAAGTTGTATTTATTTTTATTTTTAAGATATAAAATTATTGAGTCGAATATATTAAATATATCATATATTTTATCTTTTTTTATTATGTTACTTGATGATGTTGATCTTCTATATAGATAACAATATAACTTTTGATCAACAAATGATATTCTTTCGCTGGACAATAATACTTTAGTTATTGCCTCTAAATCTTCAAACCAATACTTAGTAAAATATACATCATTTTTTATAAACAACTCTTTTTTATAAATTTTATTCCAAGGAGCAGGATTTATTTTTATTAATTGATCTAAATCTTCACTAGTTTTTATATTTGGCTTTAAGTATATATTTTCGGTGTCTAATAGATTATAATTTTCATCTACATTTTTAAATTGACATATAGCTATATCAGAGTTTTTATCTTTAGCATTTTTATATAAAACTTCAAACATATTTGTTTCAATATAATCATCAGAATCTACAAATCCTAAGTATTCTCCTTTAGCTATTTTAATACCGCTATTTCTAGCTTCTCCGACACCTTCATTTTCCTTGTCTATGACAACTATTTTATTTGGATATTTTTCTTTATATTTTTTAATAATATCTATAGATCCATCTGTACTCCCATCATTCACAACAATTATTTCTATCTCATTTAGTGTTTGATTTACTAATGTATCCATACATTTATTTAAGTACGGTTTCACGTTATATACAGGTACTATAATACTAATTTTTATATTTTTCAATCTATTATCCCTCACTTTATATTTCATTAGGTTTGTCTATAATTATATATATATATGCCATTATTAACATAAAAAAAATTGATCCAAAATAAGTTACATTTGTAAATATTATTCCCATTTCAAACATTTGGGTTATAAGTAATCCTACTATAATTATAATCATAGTTTTTAATAGTTTTGATTTAGAAATATCTAATTTTTTTATACTTATATGTACATAGATAAAAGTCTTAACTATATATATACTAAATATAGTTAATAACCCTATTCCTCCTCTTAGGGCAAGATTTACATATGCATTATGTGTTTGTGACAATCCTATATAATAAGGATCCATAATATTATCAATATTTCCAACGCCAAATATAATGTTATTATCTTTTATTAAATCTAACACACCTATCCATTTTTCGACTCTTCCTCTAGATCCTCCTGAAAACTTTTCCATTAGAGGTATATTACTTATATCTATTTTAGTTAATAAAACTACCATTAATATAATCACTCCAACTGATAAACATATAACAAGTTTTTTATTTTTTTCTAAGATGTATATAACTTTTTTTAATATATTATTAATAAATATTAAATATAATCCTATAACTAATACAGTTGATATTAATGCTGTTCTGGAACCCGAAAGTATAATAGCTACCATTAATATTAATATATTTATAATGTTTACATGTTTTTTTCCTCTTTTTATATTTATAAGTAACATATTACTATACAATCCGATACTTAAGTACATAGCAAATGTATTTGGATTTGCGAATAATGAAGTTATCATGCCTCCTGTATAATCATAATAAAATCCACTTAGTTCTACTTTACCTATCTTTAATGTTCCCACAATATAAAATATGACTTGAACTAAAAGTAATATCATACATGTTATATTGTTTATATTTAAATATATACTTAATTTACTATATTCATAGTCATAATACATACTATCAAAAAGCATAATATAGTAAACTATTCCAATACCTATAATACATATTGTTATTGCACTGTTCAATGGATAAAAAGCAAATATAGACGCTATTAATCCAAATAAAACCATTCCATATAAATATATATTACACTTTAAATTAGGCATATTTATTGACTTTATTTTAAATAAAACCTTATATATCCATATCATCAAAATAATTATTTCAAAGCCTAATAATACCTTTGGGTTAAATATAGGTCCTATAGAGAATTGCATAAAATATATAGGTATAATTGCATAAAATATATACATTAAATAATCTAATATGTTATTTGATACTATAAATTTTTTCATCTAATTAACCTCTTTTTGATTATATTTTATTAAAAAACTCAAAATAATAACAGTTAATACTATTAATATAGATATTATGAAATTCTGCATTATTTTAGGAGTTTGTATGATTTGATTATTTATTAACCTTATACTAATATCTTCATCTTTATATTTTCTTTGAATCATTTTACATTGTTCTTTTAACTTAAAGTTATTATTTTTTGAATTTGATCCTTTTGTATATAAGCTAACTATATTAGTGTAGTTTTCATATGTAGCATTTATTCCCAAAGATTTATGTTTTGAAGTTTGATTAATTGTATTTTTTATATTTTCAGCAAATTCCCATTCTAAAACTTTTTTATTTTCATCGGTTACATGTTTTCCAGAATAATTTACATCTATACTAATCATATTCATATATTGAGTTGGTATAATCAATGAATATATAGATACTAACACTATTATAAATATAGCAACCAACATATTTTTCTTCCAATCTTGTTTTATATATTCACTGATACTGTTTAATTGTATCTTCATAGTATACTCCTCTCTAAAGTATTTTGTTTTAATAAAGTCAACTATTTAATCCATTCCTAAATTTTTTCATTAATACAATATTAACTTCAACTAATTAAATTAGTTGAAGTTAATTTGCATCATAAACATTAAAATTTTATCTTGCACCTTCTCCTGTAAATACGACACCTATTGTCTTAAATATTATACTAATATCTAAAAATATATTTCTATTTTTTATATATATTATATCCCATTTTAACTTTTCTTCAGGACTTATATCATAGCCTCCATTAACTTGAGCTAACCCAGTCAATCCAGGCTTTATAACTAATCTATCTATGAAACCTGGTATTTCCTTATTAAACTTATATGTTAATTCTGGTCTTTCTGGTCGTGGACCAATTAAGCTCATATCCCCTTTAAGTATATTAAATAATTGAGGTATTTCATCTATTCTAGTTTTTCTAATAAATTTACCTATTTTAGTTATTCTAGGGTCATCCTTTTGTGCCCACTGTACCCCTCCATATTTTTCTGCATCAACTTTCATAGACCTTAATTTATATACAAAAAAACTTTTTTCATCTTTTCCAAGTCTTTGTTGACTATAAAAAACAGGTCCATTATCTTCTATTTTGATTATAATTGCAATAACTAATATTATAGGTATAGCTACTATTAATCCTAATAAAGAAGATATTATATCTAATATTCTTTTTAATATTTCATATAAATACTTTTTATTATTAATTTTATCTTTATTAATTTCTACATTATTATTGCTTTTTATCTCTGTATCTAAAGATGTTTGCATATATTTACCTCCTTGAATAAAATTCTATCCTTATTATTATAATTAAGATTAACTATATTATCAAGGGTTTAGACAACTTCCAACATTGCATCAAATACAATAGCATATTATTATAATATGCTATATATCTGTAAATACTATATATAAAATTTAGCATTTTAAATTTAAATTTTTAGCTTAAATTTTTTAATTTTAATATGCCTTTTTAATTTATAATATTATTATATTAAAATTTAACTTGAGACTTTTATTATAATTCATATATTTTAAAGGTTTCCCTATATTTATCTATATTTAAATCATCATCGAATTTTCTACCAATAATACATTGTGATTTTTTAATTTTATCAAAATCTTTTTCGTTTAAAATTTTTGGGAATTCTGGACCAGTTTCCCAATCTATATATCTTAATGCCATTTTATTATCATCGTCTTCTATTTCATAATTATATATTTTTTCTTTATATTTAGAATTCATAATTATTGTTTGAAAAAAAACTTCATCTCCATAAATAGAATTTTTAAAAGCTTTTAAGTAATTCTTGTTTTCATCTATATATTTAAGTACATATGAACAAGCTTCACCTGTTAATCCAAACCAATTGCATCCTTTGTATAATTTTGGTAATTCTTTAAAGTATTCATTTTTTTTATTTAAATTAAACTTTTCTCTTATTAAAATGTATAATTTATCTAATTTTGTTTTATCTTTTTTATAATATATATGAGGATACTTATATTTCACTCTATCATCAACCAATATTTGATCAAAGTCCTTTTCTATTCCAATAAACTCTTTGCCTTTTCTATTCTTTAAAAATTCTTTAATATTTTTATCACTCTTTAACGGTAAACAATCACCTGATACTAAAAATACATAATCATATTTTTTTTTATCTACTAATTTTAAAGTATTTATTGTAGATTTTATCTGACTTACACCTGCCCATGTAACATTAACTCTATCATCTACAAATGTTACCTTTGATTTGTATTCTTTAAAATCATCTATATTTGCTTTTTTATCAACATGAATATAAATATCATTTTTATTATAAAAAACCCTAATAAATTCTCTTAATATTTTTGAATTTTTATGACATTGCACACAATAAGCTACTTTCACTTTATAATCACCTTTGCCCTTTAAATTTAAAGTATTTATTCTATAATAAAAATGATTCTTATAAAAATATAAGAATCATTTTTATATTTTTGTTTCTTTATATCAATTTATTTATTTTTTCTACTAGTATATCTTTTATACTTTTACATTTATCTCCTACATTTTTATTAGATGTTCCATAAGTTCCAATATAAAACTTCAATTTTGGTTCAGTTCCAGATGGTCTAGCTGCAACCCAAGATCCATCTTCTAATATAAACTTAAGGACATTAGATTTAGGTAATCCATCTATTCCTTCGTTATAATCCTTAGTTTCTATAACTTTTAAACATCCTATTTGCTCAAGTCCATTATTTCTAAAATACTCCATTATTTCTTTTATCTTTTCAAGTCCAGATATACCACTTAAAGTAAGAGATATCATATCTTCTTTAAAGTATCCTACCTTATCATAAAGTTCTATAAGTCCTTCATATAAACTCATACCTTTATCATAATAATATGCTGCCATGTCTGAAATTAACATAGATGCTACAACACCATCTTTATCTCTTGCATGAGTCCCTACTAAATAACCATAACTCTCTTCGTATCCAATTATGAATGCTTTTTCATTTGTTTTTTCAAAAGCCTTTATTTTATCTCCTATAAATTTAAATCCAGTTAAAACATTTAAACAATCTACTCCATAGCTTTCCGCTACCTTAGCTCCAAATTCAGAAGTAACTATAGTTTTTATTATAGTAGCATTTTTAGGTAGTTCATTTTTATTTTTTAGGTTGCTTAGAACATAATTAACTAATAAAGCTCCAATTTGATTACCTGTTAGTAACTCATACTCTCCATGTTTAGTTTTTACCGCTAAACCAACTCTATCACAATCTGGATCTGTAGCTATAACTAAATCCGCACCTTCTTTTTTAGCTAAATCAATACCTCTAACTAAAGCTTTTTTGTCTTCTGGATTTGGGTAGTTTATTCCCGCAAAATTAGGGTCTGGATTCTCCTCTTCCTTGACTACTAATACATTCTCAAATCCAACTTCACTTAAAACTCTTTGTATCGGAACATTTCCAGTCCCACAAAGA
The DNA here is from genome assembly GCF_000953675.1 of Paraclostridium sordellii. Taxonomy (NCBI): domain Bacteria; kingdom Bacillati; phylum Bacillota; class Clostridia; order Peptostreptococcales; family Peptostreptococcaceae; genus Paraclostridium; species Paraclostridium sordellii. Next base: position 2,881,197 of record NZ_LN679998.1, read on the forward strand.
GGTGTATATACTATTTTAAATTTTTTACCGATTTTACTAACTATATCTTTCCCTATAAATTGTTTTTTTACAGCTTCTATAAACTCTGTATCTTGATCATTTCCTAACATAGTTATTAAGTTCTTTTGATTTTCTTTTATAGTTGGTATTTTACTATAGTCTTCTATTTTATTAACTTCTTCAGTTATTTTTTGTGCTATATCTGGCATTACTTGAGCTCCATCTTCCCAATATACCTTATATCCGTTATATTCAGGTGGGTTATGACTAGCAGTTATTACAACTCCAGCTATACAATTTAAACTTCTAACTGCAAATGAAAGCTCCGGAGTTGTTCTTAATCCATCAAATATATATGCTTTTATACCACATGCAGCTAAAGTATTTGCTGTCTGTAAGCAAAATTCCCTAGATTTATATCTACTATCATGAGCTATAACAACTCCTCTTTCTTTCCCTTCTTCTCCAACATTATTGATTATATAGTTAGCAAGGCCAAAAGTAGCCCTCGCTACAGTATAGTCATTTATTCTATTAGTCCCCGCACCTATTATACCCCTTAATCCAGCTGTCCCAAATTCTAAGTTTTTGTAGAACCTTTCTTTTATTTCATCCTCATTATCTTTTATAGATATAAGTTCATTTCTTGTATTTTCATCAAAGTATAAATTTGTAGTCCACTCATTATATAATTCTTTATATTTCATACTTAATTAATCTCCTTTTATAATCTCTTTATCCCTTACTTTATATTTCTTAATTATTTTACTATATATTGCTAATATTTTCTACAATATATATTTACTTGTATCCTTTTTGAAATATTTATACATAAAAAAACACTAGAAATAATCTAGTGTTTTGCTTTTAAATAAGTTGAGCAAATCTATAAGCGGAGTTCTGTATTAGATAATCATCTTTCTAGACTTATTGTCACCAATAAGTTCAAGCGGCCTACCAACCGGAGAGTACGAGCAATACTCTTTTAACCCTAACTTGGCCTTGCTCCAGGTGGGGTTTACACAGCCAACTAGTCACCTAATTGCTGGTGAGCTCTTACCTCACCTTTTCATCCTTACCACATAAAAGTGGCGGTTATTTTCTGTTGCACTTTCCTTAAGATCACTCTCACTAGGCGTTACCTAGCACCCTGCTCTATGGAGCTCCGACTTTCCTCGTGTAACGAATGTCACCCGCGATTATCTGATCTACTCAATATTTGTTTTTCTAGTGTAGATATATTATCACATTATATTTATAATGTCAATTTTATTTTTCATATCCGTTTGGATTTGAACTTTGCCATCTCCAAGAATCTTCACACATTTCATCTAATTTGTATTTAGCTTCCCATCCTAATTCAATTTTTGCTTTAGCTGGATTTGCATAACACATAGCTATATCCCCTGGTCTTCTACCTACTATTTTATATGGTATTTCTTTATTACTCGCCTTGCTAAAAGCTTTTACCATTTCTAAAACGCTATATCCATTTCCTGTACCTAAGTTATATGTTACTAAACCTGGCATATCATCTAGTTTATCCAGTGCTTTTGCATGTCCTTTAGCTAAATCTACGACATGTATATAATCTCTTACGCCAGTTCCATCTGGAGTATCATAATCATTTCCAAATATACTTAATTCTTTTAACTGCCCAATTGCAACCTTTGTTATATAAGGCATTAGATTATTTGGAATTCCATTTGGTTCCTCACCAATTCTTCCACTCTTATGAGCCCCAACTGGATTAAAGTATCTTAGTATTGCAACATTTAAAGATTTATCTGCTTTACATATATCCCTTAACATATCTTCTATCATAAGCTTTGTTCTTCCATAAGGATTTGTAGCTGATAAAGGAAAATCTTCTAAAATTGGACAAGTTTCTGGATCTCCATATACTGTCGCAGATGAACTAAATACAAAGTTTTTAACATTATATTTTCTCATAGTTTCAAGTAATACTAATGTATTTATTAGATTATTTGAATAGTACTCAAGTGGCTTTTCTACTGATTCTCCAACTGCCTTAGATGCTGCAAAATGTATTACTGAATCTATATTATTTTCTTTAAATACAATTTCTAATTTTTCTCTATCTTGCACATCTAATTGATAAAACTTTGGTCTAACTCCTGTTAGCTCTTCAATTCTATCAAGAACTATTATATTGCTATTTGATAAGTTATCAACTATAACTACATCTCTACCTGCTTCTATAAGTTCTATAGCAGTGTGACTACCTATATATCCAACTCCACCAGTTACTAAAACTGACATAAAATCGCCTCTTTCCATTTTTTATTTTAATATAAATTATTTATCTATTTTACCACTTTCAACTATACTTTGCATATAATCTATTAGTCCATCTTTTAAATTATCTCTTTTTAATGCAAAATCTATAGTAGCTTCTAAAAATCCTAATTTATCACCTACGTCATATCTTCTACCTTCAAAGTTGTATGCATATATAGCCTCATGTTGTGCTAAAGTTTTAAGAGCATCTGTAAGTTGTATTTCTCCACCTTTTCCAGGTTCTTGTTTTTCTAAAATTTCAAATATAGCAGGAGTTATTATATATCTTCCTAATATTGCTATATTTGATGGAGCTTCCTCTATACTTGGTTTTTCAACCATATCTTTAACTTTATAAACTCTATCTTCTATATATTTGCAATCTAAAATTCCATATTTATCAGTATTTTCTTTTTCTACCTCTTGCACTCCTAATATACTTGTTTTATATTCATCATAAGCATTTATTAATTGCTTTAAACATGGAGTTTCTGAATCAACTATGTCATCCCCTAAAAGTACTGCAAATGGCTCATCTCCTATAAAACTTTTAGCACAATGAATTGCATGCCCTAATCCTTTAGGTTCCTTTTGTCTTATATAATGTATATTTACCATATTAGATATTTCTTGAACCATTTCTAACATTTCCTTTTTACCTTTATGCTCTAATTCAAGTTCTAATTCCACAGATTTATCAAAGTGATCTTCTATAGATTTTTTATTTCTACCTGTTATTATAAGAATTTCTTCTATTCCTGAATTTATAGCTTCCTCTATTATATATTGTAGTGTCGGTTTATCCACTATAGGAAGCATCTCTTTTGGTTGTGATTTCGTTGCTGGTAAAAATCTAGTACCTAAACCAGCTGCTGGTATGATAGCCTTCTTTACAGTCGTTTTCATCTTAATACCTCTTTCCTATATATTGGTATATTTTTTAACTATAGTATTTTACACTATTTTATAAATTTTGTCTGTCATTTTTTGTCGAATATAAATCATATCTATCTATATATAGTATATTCCATATTTAATAAGATTTATATAAAATATATTATATAGGAGGTTTTTTATTTTGAAAAAAATTTTTAAAGTTTTTATAAATTTAATCTTAGTATTAATTCTTATTTACAGTAGTTTTAGTATATACACAAAATTTTCATCCTATAAAAAAGCTAGTGAAACATATGATAAAGTTAAATCTGAATACGAAAATTATAAATTAGAATCCAAAGATAATAATAATCAATTAATTACATCTAAATCGTTATCTGAGCTAAATTCTAATTTTAAATTTTGGATAAAAGTAGATAAAACTAATATAGATTATCCAGTTGTACAAACAACTAACAATGATCATTACTTAAAATATGATTTTTATAACAAACCTAGCGATTCTGGATGTATATTTATGGACTACAGAGATAATGCAAAATCTAAAAATATAATTTTATATGGGCATAATATGAGAAATAAAACAATGTTTAATAACTTATTAAAATTTAAAGATAAAGATTTTTTTGATAAAAATAACAAAATTAGAGTTTTTAAAGATAATAAGGAATATATTTATGAAGTATTTTCTGTTTATACTACAGATTCTAAGTATGATTATTTAATAACTAATTTTAATAATCTAAATGAATTTAAAAATTATATAAATAATATAAAAAATAAATCTTTATTTAAATCTAATATTAAAGTTAATTCAAATGATAAAATTATAACTTTATCTACTTGTAGTTATGAATTTGATGATGCAAGAACTGTTGTGCACGCAAAGCTTTTAAACAATAAAAAATAGGATACATTAGTATCCTATTTTTTATAAATTAAAAAAGACTACGCGGCTACGTCCTACTCTCCCAGGCAGCTTCCCACCAAGTACCATCGGCGCTAAAGAGCTTAACTTCTGTGTTCGGAA
>NZ_LN679998.1:2885524-3059651 GCF_000953675.1 Paraclostridium sordellii
ATTCTTTAAAAAAGAATTTATATAATTAACCTACTGTTTAATTTTCAAAGTTCATGTTTGCCCTTTTCTTAAGGACAAGTAATACTATACCACCTTATTTTTATAAGGTCAATACTTTTTTATAATTTTTTATTAATTTATTTTTTTATATTGTTTATTCTTTAAATAAAATACACTGCGAAGCTTTAACTTCGCAGTATATTTTTCACTTCTACTCATTAAATATATTATATTCATTGTATAAAGGATATTTAGTTGTTAAGTTAATAACTGTTTCCCTAGCCTCTTTTTCATTATTATGAGTTAAGCATAAATCTATAGCTTTTGCTATATCTACCATATCTTCTTCTTTCATTCCTCTAGTAGTTACAGCAGGTGTCCCTAATCTTATTCCACTAGTTACAAATGCTCCATTTGGATCAAATGGTATAGTATTTTTATTAGCTGTTATATAAGCTTCATCCAGCCTTTTTTCAGCTTCTTTTCCAGTTATCCCTTTGTTTGTTAAATCCAACAAAATCAAATGATTATCTGTTCCATCTGTAACTAAATTAAAATCTCTTTTTATAAGCTCTTCAGCAAGCTTCTTTGCATTTTTTACTACTTGATTTTGATAATCTATAAATTCAGGTTCTAATGCCTCCTTAAAAGCCACTGCTTTAGATGCTATTATATGTTCTAGTGGACCACCTTGTGTTCCTGGGAATATGGCTTTATCTATAGCTTTTGCATATTTTTCTTTGCAAAGTATTACTCCTCCTCTTGGCCCTCTTAGTGTTTTATGAGTAGTACTTGTTACAAAATCAGCTACTTCACATGGGTTTTGATGCAATCCAGCTGCTACAAGCCCTGCTATATGAGCCATATCCACCATTAACATAGCCCCTACTTCATCAGCTATTTCTCTAAACTTTCTAAAATCAATCTCTCTTGGATAAGCACTAGCTCCTGCAACTATAAGTTTTGGTTTTATTTCATGAGCTTTTGTTCTTATGTCATCATAATCTATTCTTCCATCTACTCCACTTACTCCATATTCAGTAAAGTCAAAATACTGACCTGAAATGTTAGCTGGTGAACCATGAGTTAAATGTCCGCCTTGAGATAAGTTCATTCCCATAACTTTATCCCCAGGTTTTAATAAAGCAAAGTAAACTCCTATATTTGCATTTGCTCCAGAATGAGGTTGGACATTTGCATGTTCTGCTTTAAAAATTTTCTTTAATCTTTCTATAGCTAAAGTTTCAACTTCATCTATGTATTCACATCCACCATAGTACCTTTTTTCTGGATAACCTTCTGCATATTTATTTGTTAAATGGCTCCCCATAGTTTCCATAACCGCCATTGAAACTACATTTTCAGAAGCTATTAACTCTATATTTCTTTGTTGTCTATTTAATTCTCTTTTCATACTATCATAAATTTCCTTATCAACTTTTCTTAAATTTTCAAACATTGCAATCACCCTTCCTTAGTAAATTAAAATATATATTCCCAAAGTCGAATTTTTCTAAACTCTTATTATTTATATATTATTTTTCACAAGTAAATATATCCTATTTTGCATATTTTTTTCATGTTCAAATTTTATTTATTTTCAAATATATTTTAAATCGTATTTATTGTTGATATATAGTAAATAAATATATGTAATATAGTAAGATATTTGATATAATCTTTATTATTATATTTATTTTGGAGGTGTATTTTTTGGATAGAGAACTTAAGCAAGATCAAGAAAGAAAAAAAAGTATCTTTAGACTTGCTCTTTTTACCGGCGAACTTATGCTTCGCAATGGTGCAGAGACATATAGAGTTGAAGATACGGTTCTTAGAATTTGTAACTCCAGAGGGTATCAGCATGTAAACGTATTTACATCCCCTACAGTAATAATTATTTCAGATGAAAGATTCGATGGTATAACCTTTATGAAAACAATAAAAAATAGAGGTATCAATATAAATAAAATCGATCTTTTAAATACATTTTCTCGAGAATTTGTCTCTAATAAAGACTTATCCATTGAAGATGCAATAACCTCATTAAAAACTATAGAAAAAGTTAAATCTTATAATCAGTGGGTTGTTTACATAGGTACTGGACTTGGATCTGCATGTTTCTCAGTATTACTTGGATGTACACTTATAGATTTTATTTTTACATTTATAACATCTATTTTTGCAGTAATAATATATGATAAAATGTTTGGAATTAGTGGAATACCATCATTTGCTACACTTACTGCTGCAATATTTATAGCAATTATTGGTACATCTTTATCTAGCATAGGAATACTAAGTCAACCAAATACACTTATAGTAGGTTCTATAATGCCTCTTCTTCCTGGGGTTTCATTGATAAAAGGTTTAAGAGATCTTATCTCTGGAGACTTAATTTCAGGAGTTGCTAGAGCATTTGATGCAACATTAACTGCAGTCGCAATAGCTGTAGGCGTAGGTTTCATCTTAGAAGTATGGCTTAGATTAGGAGGTGTATTATAATGAGTAGTATGCCACTATCTCTACACTTTGTATTTAGTTTCATTTGTACAATTGGATTTTCTATATTTTTAAGCGCACCAAAAAGATCACTTCCTTATGCTGGATTAATTGGTGCTATAGGTTGGGTTTTATATGTTTATTTATTTAGAGTGACTAATAATCCTATTTTATCAAACTTTATTCCAGCCACAATTGTAGGAATAGCAAGTGAAGTTTTTGCAAGATATTTAAAGCAACCAGCTATTGTATTTGTAATACCAGGTATAATTCCATTAGTTCCAGGATTAGGAATGTATAATACAATGCTTTACTTGGTTCAAGAAAATTATGAGTTAGCAGCTTCAACTGGGGCAACCGCTTTACTAGTAGGTGGAGCAATCTCACTTGGTATATTGCTTGTAACATCATTTGTCAAAACTATTAATACAATTAAATTAAAAAAAGCTATTTCTAGTTTTAACCATGTAATAACTAAAAAAGATTCCAATTACGAAAATAATATAATGACAGAAGATGTAAGTTTAGACAATGACGACGATGATGATGAAAATTATGAAAATGAAAAATAGATATATAAAAAGAGCTATTCTAACTGAATAGCTCTTTTTATATATCTATAGTATTTATTACCTTCGTTATTATTGGTATATAATTTCTACTTTCTCTAAATTTTCTATCTTTGCTTTTTATTAATAAATAAGATATTATAGTTAAAACTATACCTATAAATCCACTTAATACTTCTTTATTCATACCTATATCTATAAAATTAAAAATTCCATATGATATTATAGTTCCTCCTAATAGAGCAATAAGTGGTACTATATAGACTATAGCTGCAGCTTTTATTACATTGACAGAGTCCATATTAACCTCTACATAGTCTCCTACTTTAGCTCCTATATTATTATCTACCTCTACTATAATATCCTTTTTATCTGTAGATGATGCACATTTACCACAAGCTGCACAAGCTGAATGCTTTTGCATTTTTATTTTTGCAGTTGTTCCATCAACTAGTTCTATAACATAGCCACGCTGATTCATATTACTCCCCCTATTTAGTAAATTTATTTATAGTCTGCATCAACTCAGAGATTAATGCATCTGACTGCTCAAAATCACCGTCTTTAATAGAATTTGATACACATCCTTTAATGTGATTTTCTAAAATTATATTTCCTACTTTATTTATAGCTGATCTTATAGCAGAAATTTGGACTAAAATATCTACGCAATATCTCTCATCCTCTATCATTTTTTGAATTCCCTTTACTTGACCTTCTATTCTATTTAATCTTTTTATAAGTGCTTCTTTATCATTATTATTAGCTAATTTCTTTTCCATATCCAACCTCTTCTCTATTCATATATTATATTATATACCATTTCTATAAAAAAAAATAAATACTGCTAAATTAATTTAGCAGTATTTATCAAATATTACTTTTCTTCTTTTATATCTACTTTTATGCTTAATTCTTCTAATTGAGTTTCTTCTGCAATAGCAGGAGCATTTGTCATAGGGCAAACAGCACTTTGATTTTTAGGGAACGCTATAACATCTTTTATATTAGTTGTTCCAGCAAGTATCATTATAAGTCTATCTAATCCAAATGCCATACCTGCATGAGGAGGTGTTCCATATTTAAATGCTTCTAATAAGAATCCAAATTTTTCATTTGCTTCTTCTTCTGTAAATCCTAAAGCTTTAAACATTTTTTGTTGAACGTCAGCATTAAATATTCTAACACTACCTCCACCTACTTCATATCCATTTATAACCATATCATAAGCTTTAGCTCTTAAAGATGCTTTTTCATCACCTTCTAATCTATCTAAATCTTCATCAAGTGGAGATGTGAATGGATGATGTTTAGCTATCATTCTTCCAGTTTCTTCATCTTCTTCAAATAACGGGAACTCAGTTACCCATAACATTTCATACACATTGCTATCTAATATATCTAATCTTCTAGCAACTTCTAATCTTACTTGTCCTAATGCATCAAATACAACACTATCTTTATCTGCAACAAATAATAATAAGTCTCCTGCTTGAGCATCCATCCTATCTAGAATAGCAGTTATTTCTTCTGGAGTAAAAAATTTAGCTATAGGAGATGTAACTTCTCTATTTTCTCCTACTTTCATCCACGCAAGCCCCTTAGCTTTATAAGTTTTTGCGTGATCTTCTAATTTCCCTATTTGTTTTTTAGAGAAATCTTCAGCTTTTCCTTTAACATTTATACCTCTTACACTCATTCCAGGTTTAGTTGCATTAGCAAATACTCCAAATCCACAATTAGCTACTAAATCAGATATATTTGTTAATTCATATCCAAATCTAGTATCTGGCTTATCTGATCCATATCTTTCCATAGCCTCAGCATAAGTCATCTTTTTAAGAGGTAATTTTACTTCAACATCTAAAACTTCTTTAAATATTCTTTGTACCATTTTTTCCATAACAGACATAACATCTTCTTGCTCAACAAAAGACATTTCACAGTCTATTTGAGTAAATTCTGGTTGTCTATCAGCTCTTAAGTCTTCATCTCTAAAACACTTAACTATTTGGAAGTATCTATCCATACCACTTACCATTAATAATTGTTTAAATAATTGTGGTGATTGTGGTAATGCATAAAATTTTCCTTCGTTAACTCTACTTGGTACTAGATAATCTCTAGCTCCTTCTGGAGTTGGTTTTATTAAGAAAGGCGTTTCTATCTCAAAGAAATTATTTTCTGATAAATAATTTCTAACTATATTAGCCACTCTACTTCTTAACATTAAGTTCTTTTGCATTGATGGTTTTCTTAAATCTAAGTATCTATATTTTAGTCTTAATTCCTCAGATACATTATCATCATCTTTTATGTATATAGGTGGTGTTTCTGATTTATTTAATAGTTTTAACTCTGTTGCAAATACTTCTATATCTCCTGTTGGTATGTTTGGATTTTTAGAAGATCTTTCAGCTACTTTACCTTTTATCGCTATAACATATTCAGACCCTAATTTTTCTGCTTTAGCAAAAGCTTCTTCATTAACATCTGTATCAAAGATTATTTGGCATATACCACTTCTATCTCTTAGGTCGACAAATACTAATCCACCTAAATTTCTTTTTTTCTGTACCCATCCCATAAGTACAACTTCTTCACCTATGTTAGATTCTCTTAAGTCCCCACAGTAGTGAGTTCTTTTTAATCCATTTAGAGTCTCCATATCTTATCCTCCATATATCATTTATGTCAATATCATAAATTTAATTATTAATTTATAATCTATTCTTTAGCTCTTTTACTAGTTCACTTAATTTTATAGTAGTTTGTTCTGAAGTACTCATATCTTTAAGTTTTACTTCATCATTAGATAATTCATCATCACCTATTACTACTGTATATTTAGCATTTATCTTATCTGAGTATTTAAATTGAGCCTTTAGGCTTCTATCTAAATGATCTTTATCTGCACTTATATGATTTTCTCTTAATTCTTTTAAAATTTTAAAACTTCTTGCTTGAGCATTTTCTCCTATTGTAGCTATGAATATATCAGTAGACTTAGGATTTTCTATTTCAATATTATTATTTTCAAGAGTTAATAATAATCTTTCAACTCCTAAGGCAAAGCCTATACCACTAATGTCTTTAGGTCCACCTAATTGTTCTACTAATCCATCGTATCTTCCACCACCACAAACTGTACTTTGAGCTCCTATATCATTTGATACTATCTCAAAAGCAGTTTTTTTGTAGTAATCTAACCCTCTAACTATCGTTTTATCTACTTTGTAGTTGATGCCCATTTCAGTTAGATATTCTTGGACTTTATCAAAATGCTCCTTACAGTCATCACATAAGTGGTCTATCATATAAGGAATATCCTTTATATTTTCTTTGCATACTGGATTTTTACAGTCTATAACTCTCATTGGATTTTTTTCTTTTCTCTCATTGCAAGTTTCACATAACACATCGCTTTTTGCATCAAGATACTCTTTTAATATTTTGTTGTATTTTTCTCTACAAGTAGGACATCCTACAGAGTTTATACATGTTTCTAAATTATTTAATCCCACTTCATTGAAAAATTGTACCGCCAAAGCTATGATTTCTGCATCTATAGATGGATTATCACTACCTAGTGTTTCAACTCCAAACTGATGGAACTGTCTTTGTCTACCAGCTTGAGGTCTTTCGTATCTAAAACATGGAGTTTGATAAAATAATTTTGTAGGTTGAGTATCTGCATACATCTTATGCTCTATAAAGGCTCTAACTACACCTGCTGTACCTTCTGGTTTTAAAGTTATACTTCTTTTTCCTTTATCTTCAAATGTATACATTTCTTTTTGGACAACATCCGTAGTTTCCCCAACACCTCTTTGGAATAATTCAGTGTGTTCAAAAATAGGAGTTCTTATTTCTTCGTATCCAAATAATGAGCAAACTTCTCTAAATTTATTTTCAAGATAACTCCATTTATATGCATCTTTTGGAGTTATATCCTTAGTACCTCTTGGAGCTTTAGTTAACATTTTTGTAAACCTCCTTTACCTTTCTTTCTATCATTTCTTCAATTCTCTCTATATATAGTTCTACATTTTTAACATTATCAGTTCTTTCTATTCTATCTTCGTCTACATATACATATTTACTTATAGCTCCTGCACCTACAGCTAAATTACTTTGCTTTTCTTCCATTATCTGAATATTGTATATGCATTCAAACCCTTCCTTTGAATATCCTATATTTTCCAAGTTTCCAAGCATATGCTTTTGTCTATACATATAATATGGGTTAAGCCCCATATCTTTTGCATATTCCATTGATAATTCAATCATTTTTATCATTTCTTCATATCTTGTTAGTTCATATTTATCTAAGTTTTCTTTTAATGTAGATGCTCTTTTTATTGCTAAAGTATGAACAGTTAAACTTTCTGGATTTAGTTCTTTTATTTTTTCTAAGGTATTTCTAACCATATCTAAATTTTCATCAACTAATCCTAATATAATATCCATATTTATATTATCAAAACCTAAACTTCTAGCTAATTTAAAACAATCTACTATATCATTAACATTATGATCTCTGCCTATTTTGATTAGAGTTTCATCATTCATAGTTTGCGGATTTATACTAATTCTAGTTACATTATGTTTTTTCATAACTTCTAACTTTTCTTTAGTTATGGTATCCGGTCTTCCAGCTTCTACTGTAAATTCTTTTATATTAGTTAAATCTAACTCTTTAAATAATGCATTTATTAATGTATCTAGTTGATCTGCTTCTAGTGCAGTAGGAGTTCCTCCTCCTATATATAAAGTTTCTATTTCTTTATTAGTATCCTTCAATAATTTAGCTAATCCTTTAATTTCTTTTATAAGTGCTTTTATATAATCATCTCTTAAATGTCCAAATTGTTTCATAGGATTTGCTGGAAATGAACAGTAAACACATCTAGTAGGGCAAAAAGGTATACTTACATAAAGTGAAATTTTATTTTTATCTATAGGATATATAAATACTCTTTCTCTTTTTGCTATATCTAAAGCTAAATCTATTTTTTCATCTTTTATCAAGTAATTATTTTTAAGTATTTCTCTAATTTCTGGTTCACTTATGCCTTTATCTAATAAGCTATGTACAATTTTAACAGGTCTAATACCAGTTAAAACTCCCCATGGAACATAAGTCTCAAATACTTTATCTAATACTTTAAACATACTTCTCTTTATTACTGTCTTTGTTTTTTTCTTTATTTCTTCATTGTTTAATTTAGTTATATCAAAACTTTCTTGTTTTGATATAACTAAATTTTCACCTTCATAGTAATTAGTTAAACTGTTCACTTCATTAGAATCTATATTTACGCTATTTATTATTCTTTTATCATATTCTTCATTATCTTTTATAAATCTAAATTGAGTAGTAAATAATTTTAATAATTCTGCTACTTCATATTTGTAGTCATGTCCTTTTAATTCAACACCTAACATTTAAACTACTCCTTTTTCTTTAATAATAAGAAGATTCTATTTTGCCATATATGGGTTGGTAGTTTTTTCTATACCCATTGTAGTGTTTGGTCCGTGTCCCGGATATACAATTATATCATCTTCATAATTTCTTAATCTACTAAGTGATTTTTGCATTTGCTTATTATCTCCACTATATAAATCTGTTCTACCCATACTACCTGCAAATAATGTATCTCCTGTAAACATGTGGTTTCCTACTCTTACACACATTCCACCTTTAGTGTGTCCTGGAGTATATATGAACTTAAGTTTTAAATCTCCTAAGTTTATACTATCTCCATCATTAACATATTTATCTGCATCAAACTCTGTAGCTCCACAATTCATTCTATAGCTTAAGTTTTTCTTTTTATCTAATAATATTTCTTTTTCATTACTATTTGCTATTATACATGCACCTGTAACTTTCTTTAACTCTGGAACACATCCAATGTGATCTCCATGTCCATGAGTTAATATTATATACTTAACATTTATAAAATTATCTTCCATATATCTAAGCAAATCTTTTATATCTCCACCTGGATCTATAACAGCACCTTCTCTTGTATCTTTATCTGCTATTAAATAAGTATTTTCTCCAAAATAATGATCTACAAATTTTTCTATTATCATGATTTTATCCCCCTTAAAAAGTTTTTTCTGAATCTATCAGTATTGTAACAGGTCCATCATTTACTAGGTCTACCATCATATGTGCCCCAAATTTTCCTGTTCCAACTTTGATTCCTTCTTTTTTAGCCTTGTCTATAAATTCTTCATATAAACTTGTAGCTAAGTCTGGTTTAGCTGCATTAGTAAAGTTTGGTCTTCTTCCTTTTCTACAGTCACCATATAGCGTAAATTGAGAAACCACTAATAATTCTCCATTTACATCTTTAAGCGATAAATTCATCTTGTCATTTTCATCTTCAAATATTCTTAAATTAACTATTTTATCTAATAAATAATCTACATCTTTACTTGTGTCTTCATGTGTTACTCCAAGTAATATTAGTAATCCTTTATTTATTTCTCCTATAGTACTTTCATCTACAATTACCTTAGATGAAGCTACTCTTTGAACTACAGCTCTCATTCATGTCCTCCTTAGTTTATAACTCTATAAATATTTTCTACACCTGGAATTGACTTAATTTTTTTCATTAAAAAGTTTAAAGTTTCTATACTATCAACTTCTACAAGTAAATTTATATTTACTATATTGTCTTTACTTTTTCTTGCATTTATTCCATTTAAAGATACCTTTTCTATTGCTACTATATGGGTTATATCATTTATAACTCCTCTTCTATCTTCAGCTTGAATTTGTATCTCTGCTTCAAATTTAGCACTATTTGATGTTTCCCAAGAAACTTCAACAAGTCTATTTTTAAAATATTCATTATCTAAATTAGAGTTTGGACAATCTTTTCTGTGAACTGCAACTCCTCTTCCCTTAGTTATATACCCAATTATTTCATCTCCTGGTATAGGATTACAACATTTAGCAAATCTAATTAAAATATTATCTACACCTTTTACTGTTATACCTTGAGGTGAAGTTTTCTTTCTTTTTTTAGTAAATTCTTGTTCTCCTATACTATGTTTGTTTATATCATCAATTTGTTTATTTTCTATAGATTTCTTTGCAAATTCTTTTTCATATAATTCTTTTACCTTAGGAACTACTTGTGATGACATTATTCCACCATACCCAATTGTAGCAACTAAGTCTTCTACTGTTGGCTGATTAAATTTCCTAGCCATTTGTACCATATATTTTTCAATAGCAGGGTCTTTAGTAGGCACTCCATATTTTTTAAAATCTTTTTCTAGGATTGCACTACCTCTTTCTATATTTTCTTCTCTTCTTTCTTTTTTAAACCATTGTCTAATTTTTGATTTAGCATTAGGTGTTTGTACTATATTAACCCAATCTCTACTTGGTCCATTTGAGTTGGCAGATGTTAATATCTCTACTATATTTCCATTTTCCAGCTTATAATCAAGTGGTGCTATTCTTCCATTTATTTTAGCCCCTACACATTTATTTCCTACATTTGTATGAACTCTGTATGCAAAATCTATTGGAGTTGATCCTGCTGGCAGTTCAATTACATCTCCTTTAGGAGTAAATACATAAACCTGACTATTGAATACATCATCTTTTAATGCATCCATAAATTCTTGTGGATCCTTTAAGTCTTTCTCCCACTCCATCATTTGTCTTAGCCATTGAAGTTTTTCTTCTAATTTATTTTCTTTTACATTAGTCTTTCCTTCTTTGTACTTCCAGTGGGCAGCAATACCATACTCAGCTATATTATGCATTTCTTTAGTTCTTATTTGTATTTCTACAGGTTCCCCGTCTGGCCCTACAACTATTGTATGTAAGGACTGATACATATTTGGTTTTGGCATTGCAATATAATCTTTAAATCTTCCAGGTATTGGTTTCCACAACGTATGGACCATACCTAAAACAGCATAACAGTCTTTTACTGAATTTACTATTATTCTAACAGCCATTAAATCATAAATTTCTTCAAAATCTTTATGCTTATTTTTCATTTTTCTATATATACTATAGAAATGTTTTGGTCTTCCATATATATCACACTTTATATTTACTTCTTCAACTTTCTCCTTAAGAATATCTACGATTTTCTCTATATAAGCTTCTCTTTGACTTCTTTTTTTGGCTACCTTTTCAACTAAATCATAGTAACCTTCACTATCTATATATCTAAGAGCAATATCTTCTAGTTCCCATTTTACTTTATAAATTCCTAGTCTACTAGCTATTCCTCCATAAATTTCTAGTGTTTCTGTAGCTTTAGATTTAGCTTTTTCAGGAGGCATATACTTTAAAGTTCTCATATTATGTAATCTATCTGCTAACTTTATAAGTATAACTCTTATATCCTTTGACATAGCTAAAAACATCTTTCTTAGATTTTCAGCCTGTGTCTCTTCTTTGGATTTATACTTTATTTGACCTAATTTTGTAACCCCATCAACAAGATCTGCGATTTCTTCCCCAAAATCATTTTTTATATCTTCATACGTATATTCAGTATCTTCAACTACATCATGTAATAACCCTGCCGCTATTGTTTGCATATCAAGTTCCATATCGCAAAGTATATTAGCAACAGCTATTGGATGTATAAAATATGGCTCACCGGATTTTCTTAATTGACCTTCATGTGCTTTTTTGCCGTAGTAATAAGCTTTTTCTATTAAGTCAATGTCTCCATTAGGGGCATATTTTTTTATTTTTTCTATTAATTCTTTTAATTGCTTATCTTGCATATAACCACCTATTTTATATTATAAATTTTGATATATATGAAAATAGTTGGCTTTTTACCAACTATTGAACTTCCTTAATATTTTATAAGTGAGTTTACATGGTAGTTAGATAATTTCTCTGCACCTTTTAACTCTTCTAATTCTATTAAGAATTGCATAGAAACAACTTCTCCACCTAACTTTTCTATAAGTTTAGCAGCAGCTTCCATAGTTCCTCCAGTAGCTAATAAATCATCAACTATTGCAACTCTTTGACCTGGCTTTATAGAATCTTTATGAATCTCTAATGTATCAGTTCCGTACTCTAATCCATATTCATATTTTTCTACTTCTCCTGGTAATTTTCCTGGTTTTCTAACTGGGACAAACCCTATGCCCATTCCATATGCAACTGGAGTTCCCATTAAGAATCCTCTTGCCTCTGGTCCAACTATCACATCAACATTTTTATCTTTTAGATCTGCTATTATTTCATCTACGGCAAACTTAAATGCTTCTCCGTTGCTTAATAAAGTTGTTATGTCTTTAAATCCTATACCTGGTTTTGGGAAATCTTTTATCTCTCTTATTGAATCTTTTAAGTTCATTTAAATCCTCCTAATAGCTTTGCTTATATTTATCTTTAAGTTGATTAAGCCCTTGTAATATATTACTAGAACCTAAGTCAAGCTTAGAACTTGGTTTAGGCATAATTTCCATAGTTAAAACTTTACTTTCATCATCAATATTAAAGTTTATCAAATTCATTTCTTTAAACACGTTTAACATAGCAAAAAGTTTTATAGGTGCTATGTTCAAATTAGATTTAATTTCTAATATATTAATTTGAATTTTTTTATATTTAGAAATTAACTTGTATAAAGTTATAAATTCTTCTCGTTCAGGAATTATACTGTTTATTATATTATTTATATATATTAAATCACTTTTACTATAATATTTTATAATATCACATTGATCATTTCTATATTCATATAAAAGCGAATAATCTTCTATATTATATAAATAATCATAAAGAATAATATTATTATATCTTTTTAAGTCTATTTTATCAATATAAGGAAAGAATATAACTTGAAGTTTATCATTTATATCTGATACTATATTATAATTTACATCAAATTCATATTCAGTTAAAGATATATCTGATATAGATTTGAAAAAACCATTTATAGAGTTAGTGATTATTAAACTCTTTTCATTTATATAGTCAAAGATGTTTATATCCTCATCTCCACTTATATTTATACTTTGAATATCATAAGGTTCATTTGTTTTTTCTAAACTAGGTACTATACTTTTAAACAGTTTTATACAGTTTATATTTTTGCTTAAATCTTTAGGATACGCTAACCTTATATCTTTTATTAAAAATTGGATTTTTCTACTTCCCATATAATTATTTTCATCTAACTGGAATAATACATCTACTTTATCACCTATATCAAAATTATCTGCAAGATAGGCCATATTAAATCCAACACACTCGTATACTTTTTCTTTTTCTAAGTTAACCTTTAGATGATTTTTTTCTTTTCCCATTCTAAATATAGTTCTAACTTCCATATTCCTAATTATAAATTTAGGTGTTGGGTTACTAACTCCAAAAGGTTCTAAATTATGTAGTTCTTCTATTAAATTAAAATCTATAGAATCTTCATTTAACTCAAATTCTACATTTATATTTTCTACCATATCTTCATCTGAAAGATTGAAATTTGCAATTTCATTTACTTTATTTCTAAGTTTATCTATATTATCTTTATTCATAGATAACCCTGCTGCCTGTTCATGTCCACCAAATTTTCCAAGTAAATCAGAACATTCAACTAAAGTATCGAATATGCTAAATCCTTTTATAGATCTAGCAGATCCTGTTGCTTCATCACCTTCTATTGTTAACAATATTGTAGGCTTGTAGTACTTTTCTGTTAGTTTAGAAGCCACTATCCCAATAACTCCGTGTTGCCATCCCTCATTTGCTATAACGAGAACTTTATCATCTTTATATCTTTCATTGCTAGATATTATATTTTCTGCCTCCTGATACATTTTAGCTTCTATCATTTGACGTTCATTATTTTTTTCTTCTAGTAAAGTTGCTATTTCAACTGCCTCTTCTTTGGACTTTGTTGTAAACAGTTCAACTCCTAAATATGAGTATCCTAGTCTACCTGATGCATTTATTCTTGGTCCAATTGAAAATCCAACATGAGATGAACCTATTTTATCGGTATCTATTCCACATACATTTATAAGCTCTCTAAGTCCTTGATTTTTACCATCTTTCATTAACTTCAATCCATTTTTTACTATGATTCTATTTTCATCAATCAACGGAACTATATCACATATTGTTGCTAAAGTGACTATTTCTAAGTAATCATACATAGTTTTTTCAAATTCTTCTTTAGGAGTAAGTGCTTGTATCAATTTAAAAGCTACTCCACATCCGCATAACATATCAAATGGGTATTTACAATCTTCTTGCTTTGGATTTATAACTGCATATGCATTAGGTATGCTTTCTTGTACTTCATGGTGATCAGTTATAATTACATCAATTCCTAAATCATTAGCTAAATCAACCTCTTTAACAGATGTTATTCCACAGTCCACACTTATTATTAAATCACAATCTTGTTCACTTAAAACCTTAATTGCATCTTCATTTATTCCATAACCTTCTTCTAATCTATTTGGTATATAAAACTTTACTGGATATCCAATAGATTCAAAATAAATACATAAAATTGATGTTGAAGATACTCCATCTACATCATAATCTCCATAAATCCATATATTTTCTTTTTTTTCTATAGCTAAATTTATTCTGTCTACAGCTTTTTGCATATCCTTCATTAAAAGCGGATCTCTCAAATATTCTAATGACGGATTTATAAATATTTCAGCATCATTTTCACTTTCTATGCCTCTATTTTTTAATATTTGTCCTATTTCCGGGGAAATCTTCAGTTTTTCACTTAAATCATATTTTTTTATTTTATCTTTATACTTAAGTGTCCATTTTTTGTTAAACATAGACAGTCACCCCCTATTTTTTTATATACTCAGACCTAACTATCTTAATAACTAATAATATTCCTACTAAAAAAGAAACTATAAATCCTGAAAATGCCAGTATTTTAACCCATAAACTATTATTTACATTAGGTGATGCTATAATTAATGAAGATCCAACTAAAAGCGCAGCTAAAACTAAACTTAAAGAAAGTTTAGTAGCTAAATCTGTAATTGTTTTTTCTAGTTTAGCGAACTTAACATCTTCTATATGAATTTTTATATTGTTTCGTTCTATATTTCTTAATATCCCTTTTAATTGTTTTGGAATCACTTTCATATCTGCTATAGCTTCTTGAGCGCTTTGCTTAGACTCTTTTACTAAATTTTGAGGATTAAACCTATTTAAATAGTAATATCTCATGAAAGATTTTCCTGCAATAGTTATTGAAAAGTTTGGGTTAAGTTCTCTTGCTGTCCCTTCAAGTGTTATTAGCGATTTAACTAACAAAACTAATTGTGGCGGCATAGCAATTTTATATGTTCTACAAAATCTAAATACTTCATTTAGTATATCACCTAAATTTAACTTATCTATAGGAACATCATAGTAATAATGCATTAGATATAATAAATCTTGTCTTAATCCATTTAAATTTGTATCATATGAAATCAAATCCAATTCCATCATTAAGTATATTATTCTATCTATATTTCTATCTACGGCCGCTAATGTAATAGAGTTTAATATATTTAATGTTTTTTTATCGATTATTCCTATCATACCAAAGTCAATATAAGCTATACAATCTTCATTTATTACAAATATATTTCCTGGATGTGGGTCTGCATGGAAAAATCCATATTCAAAAATTTGTTTGAATATAGAGTTTATACCTATTTCGCTAATTTTATTAGTATCCCATCCTAACTCTTTCATTTTGCCTATGTCACTTAATTTTACACCAACAATTTTTTCTAAAACCAATACTTTTTTTGTGGTATATTCCATATAAATTTTAGGTATATATACCTCTTTAGTATTAGCGAATATATTTTGAAATTTAAGTCCATTTATAGCTTCAAAATTATAATCTAATTCCCTAAGTAACTGAGTCTCAAAATCTTCAATTATACCTTGTATATCAACATTTAAATCTTTATTAAAATCTTTTACTGCTCCTGCTATAGTCTTTAGTATTTCCACATCAGACTTTATTGTATTTTCAACATTTGGTCTTTGAACTTTTACTATAACAGTTTCTCCACTTTTTAATGTTGCTTCATATACTTGACCTAAAGATGCCGCTGCGATTGGCTCTTTATTAAATTCTAAAAATATATTTTCGATCTTTGAATTTAATTCTTCTTCAATTATGTTTATAGCTATATCTGTATCAAAAACTTCTACATTATCTCTTAATTTAGCTAGTTCATCTATTATATTTTGATCTAGTAAATCTTTTCTTGTGCTTAGTATTTGGCCCAGCTTAACATATGTAGGCCCTAACTCTTCACAGGCTTTTCTTAAGCGCTCTCCTGTAGACATATTTTTAATCTCTGCAGGTGGATTAGTTATAGGTATTTTGTAAGCTACACCTTCTATATTAAGTTTTTCTACGACTATGCTAAAACCATATTTCATAAGTATTTGAACTATTTCTTTATATCTTTTTAAATGTCTATAACTTACCTTCATATTTAACACCTAGCCTTAGTTTAAATAATATTTATTAGTAAGAGAACAAAGGACAATATATTTTATATTGCCCTTTTCTTAGTAATCTACTTATAATTATTTGCTGTTTCTACATATTTTAATGCAGAGTTAACAAGATTTTCTTTTTCTTCATCTGTAAGTTCTCTTACAACTTGAGCAGGCGATCCCATAGCAAGTACCCCTGATGGTATCTTTTTGTTAGGTGGAATTAAGCTTCCAGCACCTATTAAAGTATGCTCTCCTATTTCGGCTCCTCCTAATACAATAGATCCCATACCAATTAATGTATTATCACCTATCTTACAGCCGTGTATAAGTGCTTTATGACCTACTGTTACATTGTTTCCAATTTCAGTTTTTGAATTATATTCTATATGTATAACCGTTCCATCTTGTATATTGGTATTCTCACCTATAGTTATTGAATTTTCGTCTCCTCTTATTACGGCATTATACCATATATTAGAATTTTTCCCGATTTTCACATCACCTATAATACATGCAGATTCTGCTATAAAAACACTTGAATCAATTTTGGGCTCTTTTCCTTTATACCCTTTTATCACAATATCTACTCTCCTTCTAACATTAATCTAGCTTGTATCATTATAGAACATTCAGTACGTTTCTTTTGCATTTCACATCCTAATTGATATGGTTTCATCACATCACCATTAAAGTTTACTGCATTTGCATGACATCCACCTGAGCAGTAAAACTTATTCCAACAGTTTTGACAATCTTCCTTACTGTAAACATGTGCGTTTTTAAATGTATCTGTTAATTCTCTTGGTATTACTATTTCTTCATCATTTATGTTTGCAAGTTTATACTCATCTTTACCAACAAATTGATGACATGGGTATATATCTCCATTTGGAGTTATAGCTAAGTACTCATTACCTGCTCCACATCCTGTTATTCTTTTTATGACACAAGGTCCTTGATTTAAATCTATCATAAAGTGGAAAAACTTAAAGTTTTCTCCGTTTAATAATCTATCAGAGTATTTAATCGCTAACTTTTCATACTCATTAAATACTGTATCCATATCCTCTTCTCTTAATGCAAATGGATTGCTTTCATCATCTACAACTGGCTCTACTGATGTAAGTTCAAATCCCTCATCTGCAAAATGAAGTACATCTTTTGAAAAGTCTAGATTTTCTCTAGTGAAAGTTCCTCTAATATAGTAGTATTTGTCCTTAGGTCTACTTTCAACTAATTTTTTAAATTTAGGCATTATTATATCATAGCTACCTTTATCATTTAATGTAGGTCTCATTCTATCGTTAACTTCTTTTCTACCATCTAAACTTAAAACTACATTATGCATATTCTCATTTATATATTTAATCTTATCATCATCTAATAATATACCATTTGTAGTTATTGTAAATCTTATATTTTTATTATTTTCCTTTTCTACACTTCTTCCGTATTCAACAAGTTGCTTTACAACTTCAAAGTTCATTAATGGCTCTCCACCGAAGAAGTCAATTTCTAAGTTTTTTCTATTTCCTGAATTAGCTATTAGGTAATCTATAGATTTTTTACCTACTTCAAAACTCATTAATTCTTTAGCTCCACCAAAGTCACCTTGCGCAGCAAAACAATACTCACATTTTAAGTTACAATCATGTGCAACATGTAAGCATAAAGCTTTTACAACTTTTTTTCTATCTATAAAGTTAGGATGATGTTTATATGTATCTTCTGTATATAATAATCCTTCATCTTCTAAAGTTTTTATTTCATTATAAGCTTCCTTTACTTGACTTTCTGTATAAGAATCACTTAAAACATCTATTATCTCATCTAAAGACTTTTCTTTGTAGTGGTCTAATAAGTTATATGCTACTTCATCTACAACATGAACTGCTCCACCATTTACGTCTAAAACTATATTGTATCCGTTCATTGAAAACTTATGTATCATACTCATAATATGCCCTCCTAGTTTGTTATATCTATATATTATCATATAAATAGGCTTATGGCCTACCTATGTTTTATATCCAAAATTTTTAATTTTACTTA
This sequence comes from Paraclostridium sordellii, assembly GCF_000953675.1. NCBI lineage: Bacteria > Bacillati > Bacillota > Clostridia > Peptostreptococcales > Peptostreptococcaceae > Paraclostridium > Paraclostridium sordellii. Next base: position 2,904,164 of record NZ_LN679998.1, read on the forward strand.
AAAAAAGCAGCTTATATGGCTGCTTTTCTTTGTTAAATAATAAATTTATTATCTCTCGCACTCTTGATTTGCAACTGTACAAGAAGTTTTACAAGCAGATTGACAAGAAGTTTGACATTCTCCACATCCACCTTTTGCCGCACTTTCTTTTAAAGTAGCTTTAGATAAAGTTTTTATATGCTTCTTTTCCATTTTAACTACCTCCTATCTTCATAAACCTTTTTTGATTATATCATAAAATTTACATAAGTGGAAATTTATTTAAAGTTTACGCCTAAAACCCCACCTATTCCTCCTGCTATAGATACCAATAATATTTTGTACATCATAGTAACTTCAAACATAAAAGAATCTTTAGCTAAAAACACTACAATCATTAAACAAACTATGTACAGTAAACCAACTAAAACTCCATATAAAAGTCCTTTTTCTTTTATTTTCATAGATGCATAAAATCCACCAAAAGCAGAAGATGCTGTTGTTATTGTTGATGTGGCTACCGCTATACTATCAGCTGACATACTTGTAAATGTGAGTAATAAGTTATAAACTAATAAACATACTAAAGTTATTATGTAAGCATATCCTAATCCTTTACAAATACTGCTTGATTTTTCCATAAAAAAACCTCCCCTCTCATATAAAATATATTCAAGGGAAGGTCTTGTAATTACAAATATTATCTTTATTTTTCGTTTATTTCTTTAGTTTCAGTAGATGCTATAGCCCATTTTTCAAATGGTACTTTTGTTCTACTTGGTCCAATTTCTAATATAACAACATCCTCTTCAACTTTAGCTACATTAGCTACTATACCACCTATTGTAACAACTTTAGACCCAACATTTAAATTTTCTCTCATCTCTTTTAATTGTTTGTCTTTTTTCTTTTGTGGTCTTATTAAGAAGAAATAAAATATTGCAAAAAATACAACCCACATAAGTATCCCTACTACAGCTTGAGGCATATATATCACTCCTTTTTATATATTCATTAAAAACTTTATGTTTTATATAATAATCATTATAACTTAAAACAATTATAATTCATAGCCATATTTTTGGAAAAACTCTTTTCTAAAGTCTAATAATCTATCTTCCATTATAGCTTCTCTTACTTGTTTCATTAAATTTAATAAGAAATGTAAGTTATGAGTAGTTATAAGTCTAGCTGCTAATATTTCATTAGCCTTAACTAAGTGTCTTATATAAGCTCTAGTATAATTTTTACAACAATAGCAATCACAATTAGGATCTAGTGGTCCAAAATCTCTTGCATACTTTGCATTTCTAACTACAACTTTTCCTTCACTTGTCATAGCTGTACCATTTCTAGCTATACGAGTAGGTAAAACACAGTCAAACATATCAATTCCTCTTATAGCACCTTCAATTAAATCATCAGGACTACCAACACCCATTAAATATCTTGGTTTATTTTCTGGCATTAGAGGTACTGTGTAATCTAACACTTCATACATTAACTCTTTTGGCTCTCCCACACTTAGTCCACCTACTGCATATCCAGGTAAATCAAGTTCTAATATTTCTTTTGCTGATTGTTCTCTTAAATCTTTATACATTCCACCTTGAATTATTCCAAATAAAGCTTGGTTTTCTGTATTTTTATGAGCTTCTTTACATCTTTTTAACCATCTAGTAGTTCTCTCTAAAGAGTTTTTAACATACTCTCTATCTGCTGGATATGGAGCGCATTCATCAAATGCCATCATTATATCTGATCCTAAAGCATTTTGAATTTCCATAGCTTTTTCAGGGCTTATAAAGTGTTTCGATCCATCTATATGAGATCTAAAGTGTACACCTTCTTCAGTTATTTTTCTAAGTGGTCCTAAACTAAATACCTGGAATCCTCCACTATCTGTAAGTATCGGTTTATCCCAGTTCATAAATTTATGAAGTCCACCTGCTTCTTTAACTAAATCATGTCCAGGTCTCATATATAAATGATATGTGTTACTTAATATAATTTGAGATCCTATCTCTTTTAATTCTTCTGGTGTCATTGACTTTACAGTTGCTTGTGTTCCAACTGGCATAAATATTGGTGTTTCTATTACTCCATGAGGAGTGTGTAATCTTCCTAGCCTTGCTCCACTTTGTTTGCAAGTTTTTATAAGTTCATATCTTACTGCACTCATGATGACTCTCCTTACTTTTTATCTATTCTTTATTTTCATTATTTAGAGCTTTCTCTAAATTTCTTTTATGACATTCACAATCATTCTCTTCACATTCTTCATAGTGAATACTCGTTACATTCATCGAACTATTATCATTAGTTACTAAGTATTTTCTTATTGCAAATAATCCAGCTATTGCTATTATTCCTAAAAGTAAGTCTAACATACCCTCACTCTTTGGAAGTAATAACAGCTTTCTTGCTATAGCATATAATAATACTTCAATTAAGGCCCCTGGTATATGTAAAGATAGCATTACAACTAACTCTACCCCTATAACTAATAATAAAATTTGCCCCAATAAATCATTGAATTGTGCATATAATACAGGTGTTTGATATTCAATAATGTATGAATTCCATATAACTCTTAATACATCTATTGTACCTAAAAATACAACTAATAGTACAACCATCGCTAATAAAGATTCAAATATATACGCAATTTTAAGAGATAAACTTTTTTCATCTAACTTTTTCATCCTATTCCCCCTTTATCTATTTAATTAACATAGCATCCCCAAAACTAAAGAATCTATATTTTTCTTCTACTGCCTTACAATATGCATTTAAGACAGCATCTTTTGAAGATAATGCACTTACTAGCATTATTAAAGTAGATTCAGGTAAATGGAAGTTTGTTATTAGTCTGTCTACCACTTTAAATTTATATCCTGGATAAATAAATATATTTGTCCAACCACTTATCTCTGATATTTCGCCATTTTCATTGCTTGCAGACTCTACAGTTCTACAACTTGTAGTTCCTACACAAATTACTTTGTTTCCATTTTTCTTAGCTTTATTTATTTTATCTGCAGCTTCTTTTTCAACCATATAATATTCAGAATGCATCTCATGGTCTAACACATCATCTACTTTAACAGGTCTAAAAGTTCCCAGTCCTACATGTAATGTTACAAAGGCTATGTCTACACCTTTTGCTTTAATTTTTTCTAAAAGTTCTTCTGTAAAATGAAGCCCTGCAGTCGGTGCTGCTGCCGATCCATTATGTTTTGAATATACAGTTTGATATCTTTCTCTTTCTTGTAATCTTTCTGTTATATATGGAGGTAGAGGCATATTACCAAGTTCATCTAAAACTTCTTCAAATATACCTTCATAGTAAAACTTAACTAATCTAGATCCTTCTTCAGCCAGTCCAACTACTTCTCCTATTAATTTTCCATTTCCAAATGAAAATTTAGTTCCAACTTTAGCTCTTTTTCCTGGTTTAACTAATGCTTGCCAAATATCTTTATCTGTTCTTTTTAATAAAAGAAATTCTATTTTACCACCAGTATCTACTTTTTCTCCTATTAATCTTGCAGGTATAACTCTTGTGTTATTTAAAACTAAGCAATCTCCCGGATTTAAATAATCTATAATATTTTTAAAAATCTTGTGCTCTATATCCCCAGTCTCTTTGTCTAAAACCATAAGTCTAGAATTAGATCTATCTTCTAATGGAGTCTGAGCTATTAATTCTTCTGGTAAGTCAAAGTAAAAGTCACTCGTCTTCAATTTAAACGTCCTTTCTATATTTTAGTACAAATTACATCATAACAAAAAAAATAACTTTTTTCTAGATTAATGCTATTTATTACTTTTGATTTGGATATGGTAAATTTAAATGTTCATAAGCTAAAGGCATAGCAATTCTTCCTCTTGGACCTCTATTTATAAACCCTAACTGTAATAAATACGGTTCATATACATCTTCTATTGTATTTCTATCTTCCCCTATAGAAGCCGCTAATGTATCTAATCCAACAGGTCCTCCCTTAAACTTTTCTATTATAGTATATAATAGTTTTTCATCTACATAATCAAGACCTAAACTATCAACTCCCAATAATTCAAGTGCATCATTAGCAACGTCATCTGTTATATTGCCATCCGCTCTAACTTGAGCATAATCTCTAACTCTTTTTAATAACCTATTTGCAATTCTTGGAGTTCCTCTAGATCTTCTAGCAATTTCTGTTGCTCCTCCTATTTGAATCTCAGCTCCTAAAATACTTGACGATCTAATTACTATCTGTGCTAATTCTTCAACTGTATAATAATCTAATTTACATATAACTCCAAATCTATCTCTCAGTGGATTTGTTAACATACCAGCTTTTGTTGTGGCCCCTATTAATGTAAATTTTGGAAGATCTAATCTTATACTTCTAGCAGAAGGTCCTTTACCAATAATTATATCTAGGCAATAATCCTCCATAGCTGAGTATAGTACTTCTTCTACAGTTCTACTTATTCTATGGACTTCGTCTATAAATAAAACGTCATTTTCATTTAAATTGGTAAGTATAGCTGCTAAATCCCCAGCTCTTTCTATAGCTGGCCCAGAAGTTATCCTAAGGTTAACTCCCATTTCACTAGCTATAATAGACGCTAATGTTGTTTTCCCAAGGCCTGGAGGTCCATATAATAAAACATGATCTAATTGTTCATTTCTAGCTTTTGCTGCCTCTATAAATATTTTTAAAAGCTCTTTAGCTTTTTTTTGACCTAAGTAGTCATCTAAACTTTTAGGTCTTAAATTATTTTCTATATCTACATCTTCATTTTGCATTGTAGATGTTATTATTCTATTTTCTTCATCAAACATACTATGCCCCCTTCCTATCTAAGAGATTTGCTCATTATATAACTTAATGATTTTTTAATTATATCTTCTGTATTCATACCGCTCTTTTTACAACTATCTACAGCTTCTTTTGCTTCTTGCGTTGAATATCCTAAGGCAACAAGAGCATCGACTGCTTCATCCTTAGATATATTAACAGGAGTATGATTAAGAAGAGTTGGCTCAAATTCAATATTATTTTTATCTATCTTGTCTTTTAATTCTAAGATTATTCTCTCTGCAGTTTTCTTACCTACGCCTGGTGCTTTTGACATTTTAGCAACATCTTCACTAACTATATAAGCTCCAATTTGTTTTGGTGTTGCAAACGACAATATTCCAAGTGCTACTTTAGGCCCAATTTTAGAAACTGAATTTAATAATTCAAACATATTAAGCTCTTCTTTTGTCCCAAATCCACATAAACTCATATCATCTTCTCTTACTATTAACTTTGTATATATCTTACATTCTTTTCCTAATTTAACATCCATTAATGTATTTGAAGATACGTTAATTTTGTAGCCAATATTATTTGCTTCTATTACTAAACTATCCAAATTTATTTCTTCTATAGTACCTTTTATATAACTATACATACTTTCCCCCTATATTCTTTAGTGTTTTTTCTAATTTATTTGAGTGACAATGGCATATTGCAATCGCTAATGCATCTGCTACATCATCTGGCTTTGGTACTGTCTTTAAATTTAAAAATGACTTAACCATTTGTTGCACTTGAGCTTTATCAGCTCTTCCATATCCTACTACACCTTGTTTTACCTGAAGAGGTGTATATTCATAAACAGGCTTACCATTATGTGCACATGCAAGCATAGTTACGCCTCTAGCTTGTGCTACTGTAATTGCAGTTTTAACATTCTTATTAAAGAATAATTCCTCAATTCCAACCTCATCTATATTATAATTTTTTATTAACATATCAATTCCTTTGTATACAAGTTCTAATCTTTTCAATGTATCCATATGAGCAGGTGTAGTTACTGCTCCATAATCAATTACTCTAAATTTATTATTCTTATATTCAATTATACCGTATCCAACTATAGCTATACCTGGATCAATTCCTAGAATTATCATACTTTTAAAATACTCCTTTTAAGAAACTTATGTTCTGTATTAATATATAATACCATACTTATATATAAACTATAAAGAGATGAAAAGTCTCCTCTTCATCTCTTTGTATTTGCATTTTAAATTTTATTAGAATTTAGCTACCAAAATCCTCTAGTATAGAATATATTTCATCTTTATTTTCTGAACATATTCCTAGTTTTAATTTTTCTTGAACTGTTTTAGGTAAAGATTGAGTTTCTATTTGAGTTTCTTCTAAAAGTTTTCTATTTCCATCCTTATCATATTGGCAAACTATTATAAGTCCTTTTTTATCTTCTATTGAAAATTGATTTGCTTTTGAAACATCCTTAAAAGTTTCTTTTTCTAATAATGTTATTTCATACTTATCTAATTTTTTTATAGTCTTATCTGGATATTTAGCTTTTAAATATGTACTTATCTCGTCTTTAGACTTTCCTATTAATTCACTTGGAACTGTTCCTATCATAGTTGGAGTTTCTTCACTTGAAGTACCATCTTCATAAGTTTTCTCTACCCAAATCTCACAGTCTTCGCTTAAATTAAAAGTATCTTTAACTTTTTCTTTATCTTTCTTTAATTCTACTTCACTTTTTTTAGAGATATTATTATCTGTCGTTTTAAATCCTACATAAATTCCTCCAGCGAGAACTAATATGCCTACTAATATCATAATTGGTATTCGCCAAGGAAATTCTTTTTTCTTCTCGAACATTAAAAACAACCTCCTTATACCGGTTATTTTTTCCAATTGCAATTTTTTTATACATTTTCTAAATTTATATTACTTAAAACTTATATTTTTATATACAATTGTTCCATTTTTAATTTGACTTTCATATTATAATCTTAAAATTATATATATTTTATAAGGGGGCTTAAATTTGAATATAAATACTTCTTTGCTAAATAGATTGGAGTTTATTGAGTTTAAACAACATATATTATTTTTAAAACAACCAAACCATAAAGTTAAGGTTTTTTCAGATTTATCTTTAGATGAGTATTTAAATATAAAAGACTATGTAAATAAATTTGAAGAACTATTAAAATTAAATAATAACTTATCATTTAAAGATTTTACAAATGGTTTATATGATATTTGTCCTAAAATAAAAACTTACCCAGAAAGTCCGGTTCTTATTGCAAAAATATTAATGGGATATAGTAACTATGATTTATTATTTTCTCATAATAACTAAAATAGTAATAACTTAAAATAAGCAATATAAATTTATATTGCTTATTTTATTATACATAGTATATATGACTTTTTTTAGGACATAATTTTACTAACCATATTTTCTAGGAGGTATTTTTATGTCAAAAATAAATTGCTCTGTTGATAACTGTTCTCATAATAATAAAGGAATTTGTTATGCAAACAGAATAGATATTCAAGGAAATAAAGCAACATCTATTGAACATACTGCTTGTGCCTCATTCCTTGATAATTCTGTTTATAGTACACTTACAAATAATACTAATGATAATGGGGCTTGTTCTTGCTTGTGTTGTAAAGTACGTACTTGCAATTATAATGAAAACAACCTATGTACTCTTGAATCTATAAAAGTTTCACCAGATAATAAAAAGCCTAATATATACTCAGAAACTAGCTGTTCTAGTTTTGAATACAAATAAAAAAGGAGATGATATCATCTCCTTTTTTTATTCTTCTATTTCCCAGTTATGAGCTATATTTTGAACATCATCGTCATCTTCTAACATATCTACTAATCTATTCATAAACTTTAATTGCTCTTCTTCTGTTAATTTAGTAGTTGTTTGAGGAAGTAATTTTACTTCTGCAGATATAAATGAATATCCTTTAGCTTCTAATTCTTCTTTAACAGCTTGGAAGTCTTCTGGTGAAGTTAATACTTCAAATCCATCTTCTTCAACTATTAAATCTTCTGCTCCAGCTTCTAATGCTATATCCATTAACTCTTCTTCTGAAACATCATCATTTGCTTCTATTAATATTTGACCTTTTTTATCAAACATAAATGATACACATCCGCTAGTACCTAAGTTACCACCGTTTTTATCAAAGTAATATCTAACATTTCCTGCAGTTCTGTTTTTATTATCTGTTAAAGCTTCTACTATTACAGCAACTCCTCCTGGTCCGTATCCTTCATAAACTATAGTTTCAAAGTTTTCACCGGCACCTCCACCAGCACCTTTAGCTATAGCTCTATCTATATTATCATTAGGCATATTGTCTGCTTTAGCTTTATCTATAGCTGCTTTTAAAGTTGCATTGTATTCTGGATCTGCTCCACCCTCTTTAGCTGCAACAGCTATTGCTCTAGCATGCTTTGTAAATATTTTAGCTCTTTTAGCATCTTGCTTACCTTTTCTATTAATTATGTTTCCTATACGTCCCATAATTCCACTCCTTGCTCTATAATTTCTTTTATATACTTTAAAATTTGTTATGCTTATATCTTATAGGATTGCTATTACGTAATATAAATTATTTTTTAATTTATACTCTTATATACACCGTAATTTTAGCACAAAACTAAAATTTAGTAAATTAGAACTTAGGAGGAGCTGCTGCAGTATGTCTTTTATGCTCGCTTATTCTATGTAACCTAGCTATAATATCTTGATCTTTTTTAGGTACATCATTGATTCTGCCCTCTACAATAGAGTCTATCATGTCGTAAGTAGTTCCCATTTCATTCTCATCAGTTTGTCCTTCCCATAGTCCAGCTGATGGAGCTTTATTTATTATATCTTCATGAACTCCTAATACTTTAGCCCATTCATAAACTTCTCTTTTAGTTAAATTTGCTAGTGGAATTAAATCTACTCCACCATCTCCATACTTAGTAAAATATCCTGTATGTATTTCAGCTGCATTATCTGTTCCAACCACTAAGTATCCCATATTATTTGCCACAGTATATACTGTACTCATTCTAATTCTAGCTCTTAAATTAGCATCGCTCATTTTATCATTTGCTGAATTATAAAGATTTTGCTCTTTTAATCCATTGCTAACTTTTTTATATATACTAGTCTGCTCTTCTGTTAAATCTAAGTCTAAGTAATTTATATTGCATCCATTTATAACTTTTAATGCATCCACTCTATCTTGTGGATTACTCTTTATACTCATGATAACTCCCATCGAATCATTTGGAAAAGCTTTTTTTATTAGATACGCAACTACCGCAGAATCAATTCCTCCAGAAACACCTACAACTAATCCATTTGTATGTGATTCTTTTACTTTTTCTCTTAGCCATTCTACAGTTTTATCTATTTTAAAATGTATCTCCTTCATGTATAATTTTCCTCCTTTAGTCTTTGGATAATCCAATTATATCAGATATTTTTATTTTAATTAAATATAATTTATGCTTTATGTGAAAAATAATTCAAGAAGGTGATAATATGAAAAAAAAATCTAGCTATTTTAATACAAAAAACTCTTTAATTGGATTTATTACAGGCTTTATAAATGGTATTTTTGGTTCCGGAGGAGGTACACTTTTAGTCCCAATCCTTAATAACATATTAAAAGTTGATGAGCACAAATCTCATGCAACAGCTTTAGCTATAATTTTATTTTTAACATCTACAAGTTCAGTTATATATGTATATCAAGGAACCTATGATTTTAACTTAACCTGGAAAGTCGCTATAGGAAGTGCTATAGGAGGTTTAGTTGGGGCTAAACTCCTTTGTAAACTAACAGGGAGATTTCTTAGAATTTCTTTTGGCCTTATTATGATTTTCGCAGCTATAAGGATGGTGTTTTAATGTTATTAGTTTTATGTGGATTTTTTGCAGGTATAATTGGTGGAATGGGTATGGGAGGTGGAACTATATTAATTCCTGCCTTAGTTTTACTCATGAATATAGATCCTAAGATAGCTCAAAGTATCAACTTACTTTCTTCCATTCCTATGACTATTTTTGCATTGATTATTCATATTAAAAATAGGAATGTAATTTTAAAACTAGTTATTCCATTAGCTATATTTGGTATATTTGGAGCTATATTTGGTTCTTATCTTGCAAACTTTATTTCTTCAGATATGTTAAAAAAAGTATTTGGTATATTTTTATTAATAATAGGAATTATAGAAATAAAAAAAGGAATATTTAATTCGAGTCCTAATAAATGTAAAAAATAAAAATTATAATTCTAAAAATTTATCAATTATTTATAATCATATCTCAAGTTATATTTATATTCATTGTAAAAAGAATCTAATTTCACAACTTTAAACTGTTGGAATTAGATTCTTTTATTTATAAAATTATCTGACCATCTTTTTCTGATAAGTAAAACTCTTCACCTAAAACTATATTAGCTGTAGCACTAGTTATATCAGTTATTTTATTAATTATCTCTTCTAGTTTATCCTGTTTTGAATAAACAATTATTTCTACATTATCTTCATATATAGTATCTTTTATAAAATAACCCATATTCATTATTTCATTTTGAACTTTTCCTAACTGATTATAATCTATTTTAATTTTAACTTCTTGATAGTTTACTTTTTCTATTATTTTTGCTGCTTCAAGACCTATTTTAGCACCTTTAGTATATGCTCTAACCAGTCCTCCTGCACCTAGTTTTATACCTCCAAAGTATCTTGTTACAACAACTACTACGTCTCTTAAATCTTCTTTTTTTATAACTTCTAACGTGGGAATTCCTGCAGTTCCTTGAGGCTCTCCATCATCACTATATCTTTGTATATTCATGTTTTGTCCTACTGTATAAGCCCATACATTATGAGTTGCATCCTTATGTCTCTTTTTTATTTCATTTATAAATTCAACTGCTTCTTCTTCTGTACTTATAGGCTTAGCATATCCAATAAATGTAGATTTTTCTATTATGATTTCGTCTACACCAAATTCATGTAATGTTTTATACATAATTTCGCCTCCTTAATGTTTTTATAAATTAATTATAGTAGTAAAAATAAAACAAGGCAAATGCCTTGTTTTATTTTTACTACTATAATTAATTTTCTATCTTTTGTTTTTTTAATTCTTTAAACTTTCTATATGATATATCTACAAGAGATTTCTCTCTATTGTGAGTTAACATTTCTAAAGCATCTTTAACTTTATAAAATCCAGCTTCTTCTATGCTTTCATCTGTTATACTGTATTCAGTGCTGTCAGATTCCATTATGTACCAGATTACAGCATTACATACTTTTTGTTGTCTACTTCTTGAATAAAATTCATACATAGTATCTCCTGCCATATCTAGTACTTTTGCATCTACAGAAATCTCTTCTTTAACTTTTGATGGAGCTATTTCACTGGGAATATCATTCTCACTTATTTTGCCTTTAGGTATAGTCCATTCCCCTTTGTCATTTTTTACTATTAACACTTTGTTTGCATAAAATACTATTCCACCTGCACAACGTCTTAGTATCATATTAAACTCCCCCTACTTACCATATTTTTACACCAAGTTATGGAGCTACATTTAAAAGTAATTTACTTTGTTAATCCATTATATGTTAAATTTATAGTGTTTATGTTATATATTAAGTAGTTTTTTCTAGTATATCAATAGCATCATTATATGCCCTAATTACATATTCTTTTTCATTCTTTTTTTTGTTTTTTAATCTTATAAGCATATCTAAACTACTTCTGTTGCCAACCTTAGCTAGGGCTTTAGCACAATATTGTCTAGTTTGGGGGTTTGAATCATACAAGCCTCTTTGAAAATATTCCCTACTTTCTTTTGAGGATATTTTTCTAAGCGCTGAGTAAGTTATTCTTCTAACATCAGAATGTCTATGACCTGTTAGCGGATGTAATATACCTAAGAATCTTTCATCATTTAATTCACCTGTAGCCCATATTAAAATCATTAAATCTTCTGCATTTTTTTCTGTTATTACTCTTTTGTAAATCTTTCTTTTAAAATCTAGTAATTTTTCATCATCTAAGTCATTCATAAATTTAATTCTATCATCTTTGCCCAGTTCTAAAAATCTATCTAAAGTATCTTTAGACATTTCTAGCTGATTCTTAAGAAGTAATTTAATTTCCATTTTAGCTCTTATTAACTGGTCATTTACTTCTTGAATTTCAAGATTTCTTATTTTGCTTATTTGAGATACTGTTTTAGACTCTTTGTAAAGCAAATACGTTATAAAATGATCTTGTAGATTATCTATATTTTCCCAAGATATATTCATATAATTCCTATTCGTTTATTACATAATCTTTATATATACTATAGTCTTCTTCGTCTAAACTTACAGTTAATTCTATACCATTTTCAACGTATTCAAACTCTTCAATATTGTATTTATTTTTAAGTCTACTAAATATATCCCCTTTATCATATGGTAATAATAATTCTACCTTATGAGTATTTTCCATAAGTGCATCTTGTATCATATCCATAAGTTTATCCATATTTATACCTTGTTTAGCCGATATATATACTACATTTTCTTGGTTTTTAGGATATATATCTAAATCTAACTTATCTATTTTGTTATATGCCATTATAGTAGGTTTATTGTCTGCATCTAATTCTTTTAATACTTTTTTAGTTGTATTTTCTTGTATTTCAAAACTATCATTAGTTGCATCTACTACATGTACTATTAAGTCTGCATAGTGGACTTCTTCTAAAGTAGCTTTGAAAGCTTCAACTAAATCATGTGGTAATTTACTAACAAATCCTACAGTATCTACTACTAAAAACTCTTTTTTATTCGGAAGAAGTGCTTTTCTTAGAGTAACATCTAATGTTGCAAAAAGCATATCTTTTGATAAAACTTCTTTTTCCTCACTATAGTCCTTGTGTGTTTTTATTAATTCGTTAAGTAATGTAGACTTTCCTGCATTTGTATATCCTACTAGTGCAACTATTGGAATATTTGATTTTAATCTCTGAGCCCTTTGAGTTTCTCTATTTTTCTTTACTTCTCTAAGTTCTCTTCTAATATCAGCTGTTTTATTTAATATGTGTCTTTTATCAACTTCTAGCTTTTGTTCTCCTGGTCCTCTAGTACCTATACCTGCACCAGTTCTACTCATTTCTCCTCCCATACCATACAGTCTAGGCAGTCTATACTTCAATTGAGCTAATTCAACTTGAAGCTTACCTTCTTTGCTTAATGCCCTTTGAGCAAATATATCTAATATCAATGTTGTTCTATCAATTACTTTTCTTTGAACTAATTCTTCTATATTTCTAATTTGAGCCCCAGATAACTCATCATTAAAAACTACAACTGTAGCATCTAGTGAATCACAATACGCCTTTATCTCTTCAACTTTACCTTTTCCTATATAAAAGGCCGCATCCCTCGCTGGTCTATTTTGTATAAGGTCTCCTACAACTTCGGCACCTGCTGCTTTAGCAAGTTCCTTTAATTCTTCCATAGATTCATTAATATCTATATCATCAACTTTTTTTACATTAGTAGTTATGTTCAACCCAACTAGTAACGCTCTTTCAACTATATTTTCCATCATAACACCTCATTTAATGTACTTTTTTTTATTATACCACTGTTATAATTTTTTAGTATAATTATATTAAAACTCTAAATAATTTAGGAGGTATATTATATGTCTGAGAACTACAAATTTTTCAGTAGCGATAAATGTGAATATTTTCCTTGCCATAAGGTAAATAATCCTGAAAATTTCAATTGCCTATTTTGTTACTGCCCTTTATATGCTTTAAAAGAAAACTGTGGCGGTAATTTTAAGTATACATCTAATGGAATAAAAGATTGCTCATCTTGCCTAATTCCTCACAATAAAAATAGTCACGATTACATTATGAGTAAAATAAATGATATTTTAAACTTAGGAAAAAAATAAGCGATAAATTTATCGCTTATTTTTTAATATTTTGTAAATTGTTAATATTATACTACTAAATATCAAAATTCCTGTTAGTATAACTACTCCACAATGAAGAAAAAATTCAGCAGGTAGCATATTTATTACAGGGTCCTTACTTGGGTCAAATATCCAGTAGTCATTATTAAAAATTAATCTATGAAATATTTCAAAACTCTTTTCAAATTGAATTGTTATTGGAATTACTAAAAATATAGGAATTAATATAGAAATTATTCCAGCATACTTTATAATTTTTATTTCTTTTTTCTTTAAAACAATATATATCCCTAAAACTGAAATAACTCCTGATATAATGTTTATTTTATTTAATACCTTAAATACATCTCTAACTTCCTCAAAATGAATTTTCCCTTGTATAGATGACTTAATCGTTGGCATGTTAAACTCATAATCTCTATAACTAGTATTGTATTTTATTAAATAATCATAATTAAGTTTTATTTCTTCTTCCGACATCCCACTTAATATAGGTATATTTAAATGTTTTATATCAAAGTAATATAAAGGCTTAAATACTACTGTAAATTTAACAATGCTAGTTATTATAAATAAGCTCATTGAAAATGCCAAAATCAAATTGGAAATTTTTTTCATCTCATACCCCTATCTTTTTTTACACTATTTTAGTTGTAAAATCTTCTATATTCCAAACATCATCTACAATGTCCATATAAAAATCTGGTTCATGAGATACTAAAAGTACAGTTCCTTTAAATTCTTTTATAGCTTTTTTAAGTTCATCTTTTGCTTCTACATCTAAGTGGTTTGTTGGCTCGTCTAGTACTAAAAAGTTAATTTTCTTTAACATTAACTTACATAGTCTTACCTTTGCAGCTTCTCCTCCACTTAAAACTCTCATTTGACTTGTTATATGCTCATTTGAAAGACCACATTTAGATAGTGCTTGTCTAACTTCAAAGTTAGTAAGCCCTGGATATTCAGCCCATATTTCATCCATAGGTGTATTGCTATTTTCTCTTGAACTTTCTTGTTCAAAATATCCAACTTCTAAATAATCTCCTAATTCTACTTTCCCATCAAATGGCTTTATTATACCTAAAAGAGTTTTTAATAATGTCGATTTACCTATACCATTCATACCTCTTAATGCTATTTTTTGATTTCTTTCTAGTGTGAAGTTTAAAGGTTTTGTTAAGGCTTCATTATAACCTAAAACAAGATTTTCTGTTGTAAACACAAATCTACTTGAAGCCCTGCCTTCCATAAATGAGAAAGTTGGCTTTATTTTCTCTTTAGGTCTTTCTAAAATTTCCATTTTGTCTAGTTTCTTCTGTCTACTGTTTGCCATTCCACGAGTAGCTACTCTAGCTTTATTTCTAGCAACAAAATCTTCTAGTTTCTTTCTTTCTTCAACTTGTTTCTCATAAGCTTGATCTTCTTGTCTTTTCTTTATATCTCTAAGTCTTTCAAACTCATCATAATTTCCTTTGTATCTGTTAAGTTCTCCATTTTCCATATGATATATAACATTACATGTATCATTTATAAATGGTATATCATGTGATACAAGTATAAAACTATTTTCATATTCTTGAAGATATCTAGTTAGCCATTCTATATGCTCTACATCTAGGTAGTTTGTAGGCTCGTCTAGTATTAATATAGTAGGATTTTCTAAAAGTAACTTAGTAAGCAAAACTTTTGTTCTTTGTCCTCCACTTAAGTCTGTTACATCTTTATCTAACCCTATTTCTCCAAGACCCAATCCGTTAGCAATTTCTTGAATTTTAGCATCTATCATATAGAAACCACTATTTTCTAGGATAGTTTGAATTTCAGCTGTTGAATCCATTAATTTTGTCATTTCTGCTTCATCAGCTTCACCCATTTTGTCATACATTCCGATCATTTCTTGTTCTAAATCAAACATAGGTTTAAAAGCATCTCTTAAAACTTCTTTGATAGTTTTTCCTTTTGTTAATACTGTATGCTGATCTAAATAACCTACAGTTACTCTTGATGACCATTTTATATTACCAGCATCTGGCATAAGTTTTTTTGTTATTATATTTAAAAAAGTTGATTTACCTTCTCCATTAGCTCCAACAAGAGCTATGTGTTCACCTTTTCTTAGTCTAAAAGACACATTTTCAAGTATAGTCCTAGCTCCAAAGCCATGACTCACATTTTCAACTACTAGCATCTAAACACCTCTTCTTATTTTATTATCTATATCATAATATCTTCTTTTCTTAATCAAATCAAGTTATACAAATAATTTCATGAATTTTCATAAATGAAAACTAATAAATAAGACTCCTTTTAAGGAGTCTTATTTATTAGTTTTCATTTTTTAATATAGTATCAAAGTAAGTTAGCATAAATCCTGCAGTTGATCTCTGTGCTAATGGCAAACACTTTGTTCCAAGCATATAAAATTTATTTTTTAAATTAGTTATATCTTTATACATCTTATCATAATTTAAAGCATGTGTTGAGTTATAAACTATATATTCTTCTACGTTATTTTTTCTTACTATCCCATCCTTTGCCCTAAGTCTAGGAATATCCATATAGTTATTTTTTATATATACTTCAAATTGCCTATGATTGTCTAATAGCTTACCTTTTGCATGTTGAGGTATTGTCATGTCTTGTACTATATGACATGCTACCCCAAAGTAAAAAAGCCCTAATTCAAATTTATTTAGTTTAAAAAATTTCACAGCTTTATTATAGTATTTATTAGCTATAGTCAAAGCATTTTCCTCGTATCCAAATTTTCCTCTTTTCAAATTTGGATTGTAAAAATGATGATAACTTTTAAAGTCTTGATCCGCCCATATTAATCCTTTATTAATTTGAGGCAAATATGATTTAAAAAAATCATATTGTTTTGTATAACCTTCATTTTTTAATATTTCCATTGCATTTGCTTGGATAAATATATGAACCTCACAATCTGTATTTATAATACTTTTTTTTACAGGATTAACAACTTTAAAAGTTCCTGATAAAGCTTTTCCATAAACATTTTCTATTTTTTTTCTCATTATAATCACCTAATAGTTGTAGTTAACAACTTATTTAATTTCACTATTAACACTATATTACTTTTTTGCTCATTTGTTAACCTTCAAATTTTTTTTAATTCTTATTTTCTATATCATTTAAATATATTTCTACACCATCTGCTACACTTTGCATTAATTTTCTTTGATATTCGGGGTTAGACATCATAAGGTCTTCACTATAATTGCTCATAAATCCCATTTCAATTAATACAACTGGTACTTTAGACCAGTTAAATCCTGTTAAATCGCCTCTTTCAAATATTCCATTTAAATTTATATTAGATTTTTTCATTTCATCTTTTATATAATTTGCACATTTATTACTACTTTCATAAATTCCACTAGTATACTTTCCATCTTTTTGAGGAATAAGAAGTGAAGCTCCTGTCTTTGATGAATTATCTAAACTATCTGCATGAACCCTAATTACCATATCTGCTTTTTTCTCATTTGCAAAAATAGCTCTTTCAGCATTACTTATATTAACATTATGACTATCTCTTGTCATAATAACTGTATATCCCTTACCTTCTAGTATATGCTTTAAAACAATGCTCGCTTCTAAATTAAGTATATATTCTGGTTTTTTTGTCGCAACTCCTGTAGTACCAGAAGAAACTCTCGCTTTTTTTGAACTTGCACCAGGTCCAATAGGCTCTAAGTTTCCATCTCCTTTTTCTTGATGACCTGGATCTATACATATAGTATATTTTTTATTTAAGTTTGAATCTATCAAATCTTTACCTATAAACCCAGTTGATTTATATAAGTTTTTTATAGGTTGTGATATCCCTATAAAAGCTATTCCTACAATTATCATTGAACAAACTAATATCCTATATTTTTTCATATGTGTCTCCTTTCTAATGTTATAGATATAATTTTAGCAATAGAGTCTATTTTTATGTAAATTTAGCTAAAACTATTTAATTTATTTTATAGTTGTTATCTTATTTTATAGTTCATATATATTAAATATAGGTATTTTGGAGGTTAGTATGTCTAGGTTAACAAGATCTAATAATGATAAATCTAAATTATGTCGATTTGGCTATGTAGATTATATAGTACTTGCATCATCGTTGGCTGTAGCTATATCCGAAGAAGTTAATGTTAATGATTTAAATATTTTAGCAACTTTTTTTGCAGTTTTATCAGATGAACTAGCATTAATAAGTTCTGTTAAAAGTTGTCCAGAAAACTCATCATCTAATGATTCTACACCTGAGGAATTTCCTGAAGCAGTTCCCGATACTGCATTAACAAGATGTAAATCTAAAGTGAAAAAAAGGAAAAAGATAAAAAAAATATATAAGAAACTCTAAAGCGCTTAAAATGCATGTATTTTAAGTGCTTATTTTTTATAGCTTGAAAACTATGGTTTTATTGTGTCTGTTTTCTACGGATTAAAAAGTCCATACTGCACAATCTATTATTAATCAAACAAGCACCAATTAAAATCATCATCAGTTTATCAGAAAGAAGGTGTTTTAGTGAAATTAAAAAAATTTATTTTAACTTCATTTTTACTATATTTTGTCTCAATAAGTTTTATTTATGCAGAATGTAGTTCAAAAAATGATATAGGTTATTTAATTCCTTTAGGTAATATAACTCAAATAGATGCTGAATTAGAGTTATTAATGGTAAGAAATACTTTTAAAGATTCTCCATTTAAAGTAGGTGATTCTTTAGTTAGTGTAAATGAAATTAAAATCAATAATTATGAAGATTTCTCAAATTTTATACAAAATGTAAGTAATAATTCAATTGTAAAAGTTAAAGTTCTTCGAGGTTCAAAAATCATAAGTTTAGATGTTTCTAAAGATGTATTAGAAAAAATCAATTTTAATAATTTAATTTCTGGATTTGCAACTTTAACATATATAAATCCTAAAGATAATTCTTTTGGAGCAGTTGCACATCCAATTAGTGTTGGATCTAATAGAAGTTTATCTGTTAAAAATGGGTCTATATCATCTACTTATAATTTAACAATTAATAAATCTTATAAAGGTAGTGTTGGATCTATTAATGCCAATAAAAATGAATTTATAGGAAACTTTAAAGATAATACTGATTTTGGTATTAAAGGCACTATAAACAACACAAATTTATATAAATTAAAAAAATATAAAGTTGCTAAATTAAATGAAGTAAAACCTGGAAAAGCTTCAATATTATTACAAACTTCCAGTAATTCTGTTAAAGAATACGATATAAATATAATAAATATTAAAAATCAAAAAATGCCAGAATCTAAAACTTTTAAAATAGAGATAGTAGATAAAGAGTTATTAAGCATAACAGGTGGTATAGTTCAAGGTATGAGTGGAACTCCAATAATTCAAGATAATAAAATAATAGGAGCAGTCTCCCATGCTATTGAAAATGATCCTACTATGGGATATGGTGTTTATATAGGTTGGATGTTAGAGGGAGAATAACTCCCTCTTTATTTTTTATCTATTTTTGTATTTAAATCTTTATTT
Source organism: Paraclostridium sordellii (assembly GCF_000953675.1). NCBI lineage: Bacteria > Bacillati > Bacillota > Clostridia > Peptostreptococcales > Peptostreptococcaceae > Paraclostridium > Paraclostridium sordellii. Next base: position 2,923,546 of record NZ_LN679998.1, read on the forward strand.
GGTAAAACATTTAACATATCTTTTTGCGGTACATTAACATAACTTTCAGGTACATCTCCAACTATTATAGTCTCACATATAGGTATTTGTGTATTTACTTCTTTAGTAGATGTCGTTAAAGGTACAACAACTTTTACTTCAGTTTTAGCCTTTAAATATATTCTGTGCCTTGTTTGATTTATTCCTGAAGATTCAAAGTCTGTTCCAAAGTCTACATATACAGTTCCTATAGGTTCTATTGAAACTTTTATTTTAGGACCATATTTTGCTAAAAGCGGGCTTCCAATAGCTGTTCCAATAGGAATATACGTTGATGTTGTTTTTATTTTTTTCATTTCCGACTGTATCTCAAGTGCAACTTTAGATGCAATATCATTAATTAATATGGAATTAGCTTGCATCATAGTTATAGTTCCATCTTCCCCAGTTTTTATATTAATTAAATCTTCATATTTTATATTGTTATCTATCACTGTTGCTACAGCCTTATTTATAGATTTATTTGCTAGTTCTTCAGCTTTAGTTTCTGCTATTAAGGTAATAGTTGGTCTTAGTTTATTATCTATATATATGAAACTACCTATGAATACGGATAGTATAAAAATCATTAAGAATATACTTAAATTTTTTTTAAACCGTTCTTTTCTTTTTTTTCTTAAAATATTTTTCATCACAAAGCCCCCCTTACTATATTTATGTAAGGAGGGCTTTTAATTATTTCTTAATTATTAATTTTGCAAACTTTCTTTTTCCAACTTGTATGATATCGCCATCTTTTATTTCAACTTTATCATTTTCTACTTTTTCACTATTTATCTTTATTCCACCTTGCTTTAATAATCTTCTAGCTTCACTTGTAGATGGAGATAATTTAAGTGTTGCTACCAATTTAGGAATGAAGAATAATCCTTCTTCAGAATCATCCATAGAAATTTCCATTTCAGCTATATCATCTGGCATATTTCTTTTTTGGAATACAGATTTAAAATATTGCTCTGCTTCTAAAGCTTTTTCTTCTCCATGGTATAATCTAACAACTTCTTTAGCTAGTCTCATTTTTAAATCTCTTGGATTAACTTTATCTTCTTCCATATCTTTTTTCATTTTTTCTATTGAGTCTGGATGTTCATCTGTAACTAACTCGAAGTATCTTATTATAAGTTCGTCTGGAATAGACATTGTCTTTCCATACATATCATTTGGAACTTCACTTATTCCTATATAATTTCCTAATGATTTACTCATTTTTTTAACTCCATCAGTACCTTCTATTATAGGCATTAATAAAGCTACTTGAGGACTTTGATCATATTCTTTTTGAAGGGTTCTACCCATTAGTATATTGAACTTTTGATCTGTTCCACCCATTTCTATATCCGCTTTAATTGCAACTGAATCATACCCTTGCATTAGAGGATAGAAAAATTCATGTATTGATATTGATTGATTTGAAGCAAATCTCTTTTTAAAATCGTCTCTTTCTAACATTCTAGCTACAGTATATTTAGATGCTAAATTTGCAACATCCATAAAATTCATAGATTGTAACCATTCACTATTGAATCTAACTATAGTTTTTTCTCTATCTAGTATTTTAAAAATTTGATCTTGGTAAGTTTTTGCATTTTCTAAAACTTGTTCATGCGATAATTGCTTTCTAACTGCTGATTTTCCTGTTGGATCTCCTATCATTCCTGTAGCATCGCCTATTATTATAACTACTTGATGACCTAAATCTTGAAATGCCTTCATTTTTCTTAACACTACAGTATGACCTAAGTGTATATCTGGAGCAGAAGGGTCTAAGCCTAATTTTATAGTTAATGGCTTATTGTCTTTTGCTGATTTTTCTAACTTTTTGATAATATCTTCTTCAGATATTATTTCAGCCGCCCCTTTTCTTATTATCTTCATTTGTTCATTTATTTCAATCATATGTACACCTCACACATATTTTTTTACTACTTAGTTAAAAATAATTAATATTGTATCATAGTTAAATACTAAATTCAATTAATGCTACTCATACTATATAATTTCTTCTCACAATATTCATTTTAAACTATAAAATACAAAATTATTCCTATATATGTTATAATATATTGTCACAGTAAGGAGGTTAATTTCATGGGAAATTATAACAATGATAAAAATAAAATCCGCAGAAAAAAAATTAGTTCCTCTAGTACTAAAACTACAGCCTCGTCCAGCAAATCAACTAAGACTAGCAGTAGTAAAAATAGTACTCGTAAACCTAATAAGAAAGATAAATTTAAGATTATTAGAACTATTGGGGTTGCGCTTTTAGTTACATTAGTTTTAGGTGTAGCTGCATCATCAGCACTAGTATTTGTTGCTTTAAAAAATGTAGAACCTATTACTAAAGCATTGCTTGATAAAAAAGTTAATACAGTAACAGAACTATTATATAATGACGGATCTTTAATGGGAAATCCACCTACAGATAATAAAAAGGTTCCGATTTCAATAAAAGATATGCCAACTCATCTTCAACATGCACTTGTATCTATAGAAGATGAGAGATTTTATGAACATGATGGTGTAGACTTTAAAGGTCTTGCTAGAGCTGCTGTATTAAATGTATTAACATCTTCTTCACCAGGAGGAAGTACAATACCTATGCAGGTATCTAAAAACTTATTAACTTCTAAGGAAGTTTCTGTTGTTCGTAAAATAAAAGATATTTACTATGCTTTAGAAATGAATAAGACACTTTCTAAAGAAGAAATATTAGAACTTTATTTAAATAGCGCTTATTTTGGAAGTGGTGCAATTGGTGTAGAAGCTGCTGCTAATGCATATTTTGATAAACATGCAAAAGACCTTTCAACAGCTGAATCTGCCATGATTGTCGGTATTACTCAAAACCCTCAAAAATATGCAGCCTATAGAACTGCAAAATTAACTGGAAATGAAACTAAAGATGATTTAAAAAATAAAGTTAAGTTCTTCGTAAATGGTAAAAATGATAATTTTGACGATCCTACTCGTGTTGAACTTGATATGGTTGATAAAATGTATTCTTGGGGACTTATCCCTGATTATGATTACTACAAGCAATTAAAAGACGGTAATATGGTTTGTAGAAAAGTTGAGTTAAACCCTGAATCTAAAAAGAGACAAGAAACAGTTTTAGCGAAAATGTTAGAACTTGGTTATTTGACTCAAGAGGAATATAATAAATCAATCGCTGAAAAAATAGAAATAAAATTGCCTAAACCAACTAAAAAGCCTGCTTCTACAGTAGAAGATTTAATTGAAGACGATGTTATAACTAGTCTTATAAACCAAGGTTATACGGACACAGAAGCTCATAACCTATATTTCAATGGCGGTTTAAAAATACGTACTACTATAGATAAAAGTATGCAAGGCGAACTAGAAGGCCAATTTAATAATAGAGCAAACTTCCCAGAAACTATAATGGGTTCAGATGGTGTACCTCAGCCTCAAGCTGCTATGGTTATTTTAGATTATAGAACTGGGCAAATAAAAGCATTGATGGGCGGTAGAGAAATAAAAGCTAGAAAAGTACTAAATAGAGCAATTTCTCCTCATCAACCTGGTTCTACAATAAAACCTTTAGCTGTTTATACACCAGCTATTGATAATGGTAAAAATCAAGCAGATTCATTTAGTGATGTTCCTGGCGGATATAAGTTTAGCCAAAATAATAAATGGGATCCAAAAACTACAACACCAGGTACAGGATCAATGACTATGCGTCAAGCATTAGCTAAATCTTCAAATACAATAGCAGTTAAAGTTGCTGAAACCCTTGGCGATTCTTACGACGATTGTGTAGATACTATGCTTGATTACCTAAAGAATTTTGGTTTATCTGATTTAAAAGATGGCCCTGGTGGTGAAGATAGAAAATTCTCAGCACTTACTTTAGGTGGTATGACAAAAGGAGTTTCTCCTCTTGATATGGCTGCTGCATATGGTACTTTAGCAAATGGTGGAGTTTATGTTGAACCTATAACTTTTACAACTATAGAGTCATCTGACGGTCAAGTTTTAGTTCAAAATACACCAGAAGAACATAAAGTTGTAGATGCTCAGGTTGCTTATGTTGTAACTGATATGATGAAGTCTGTTATAACAGAAGGTACTGGTAAATCAGCTAGTATAGGTAGTATGCCTGTTGCTGGTAAAACAGGTACAACTAACGAAGATAAAGATGCTTGGTTTGTAGGATATACTCCATACTATGTAGGTTCTACTTATATAGGTGATGATTATCGTTCAAATCCTGATACTAAAGCTAGTATACCTCGTAGAGGGGTTGCTGGTGGAAGCTCGACTTCAGCTAAACTTTGGGCAAATGTAATGAGTAAGGTTCATGACGGTCTTAAACCTACAGAATTTAAAAAACCTAGTTCTATAGAATTTTTTAACATAAATTTATTTACAGGTGATGTAGTAGGAAAAGGTGCTTATAACTCTGCAATTGCTGCTTTTATAAAAGGTCATACTCCAAGTGGTAGTGCGATAGATCATACTCCGGAAGTTCCTAAGGCAACTACTGAAGAGAAAAAAACAGAAAATGAAAGCCCTGATAATACTAATACCCAAAAACCTCAAAATCCTTCGACACCAGAAAATCAAACACCAAATACTGGTGCAAACGGAACAAATAATGGTGCTAATGGTAATCAAGGTAATAACAATCAAACTAATATACCTGGAGGAGCTAATCCTCCTAAACCAGGAGATGGTAGTGGTAATGCTGGAGGAAGTACTCCGCCTACCCAAGGTGGCGGCACTAATACTGGAGGCGGAGCTAATCCAACTCCGACTCCGACTCAACCAGTTACCCCATCTCCAAATCCTCAGACACCTGCCCAAAATACAGGTGCATAAAAAAAAGAACTATATGATAAATCATATAGTTCTTTTTTTATGGCTTAGCCTTTGGAGTAAACACAACAGCCATTATATATCCAAAGAATATAGCAGCCGCTATCCCTCCAGCTGTAGCTGTTATTCCTCCTGTAAATATTCCTATAAATCCATCTTGTTCTATAGCTTTTACAACTCCATTATACAATGAATACCCAAATCCTATTATAGGTACAGTTGCTCCTGCCCCTCCAAAATCAACTATTTTATCATAAATCCCTATAAAACTTAATAAAACACCACCTGTTACATAAGTTACCATTATATAAGGAGTTTGAAGTTTAAAATAGTCCATCATTATTTGCGCTATTAAACATATAACTCCTCCTACTAAAAATACCTTTAAATAATCTATCATTGATTTCACCTCTTATTCATTAACTATTACAACTGCATGTGCTACACTAGGTATACTTTCTTTTTGTAGTGTACTTGTTGGTGATAATAATGCTCCCGTAGATACTAACATTACTTTATTAAATTTTTTAGCCTTAAGCATTTTATATATATATCCGTTAAAAACAGATGCTGAACATCCACATCCGCTTCCTCCACAATGAACATCTTGAGCTTCTAAATCAAATATTTCTACTCCACAATCAGTATATACTTTTGAAATATCTAAGCCTTTTTCTTTTAATAAATCTATTGTTATTTGCATACCTACTTTACCTAAATCTCCAGTAGCAATCATATCAAAACTATTTGGATCATCTTTTGTATCATCAAAATATGAAAATATAGTATCTATAGCAGCTGGTGCCATTGCAGCTCCCATATTATTAGCATCTGTTATACCTTCATCTATAACCTTCCCAATTGTTAAATATTTTATTTTTGGACCTTCTCCATTATTCGATATTAAAGAACATCCTGAACCTGTAACTGTCCATTGTGCTGTCATGGGTTTTTGATTTCCCAATTCTAAAGGAAATCTAAATTGTCTTTCAGCTGTACAATAATGACTAGATGTTGCTGCTACAACCAAATCAGCAAATCCCCCATCTACAATCATAGCTCCTATGGATAATGATTGAGACATAGTTGAACAAGCTCCATAAACACCTAAAAAAGGTATACTTACTTCTCTTGCCGCAAATGAAGTTGATAATAATTGATTTAATAAATCTCCAGCTATCATATAATTAACATCGCTTATAGATTTATTAGCTTTCGATACAGCATGCTGTACAACTGTTTGAACCATTTTACTTTCAGCAAATTCCCAACTTTTTTCACCATATAAATCATCATCTATCTTTATATCAAAGTAATCTTTTAATGGGCCATCTGCCTCCTTTGGTCCAACTATAGATGATGTAGATATTATAGTAGGCTTGTTTTTTAATTCTACAGTTCTTTTCCCAATTCTATTATTAGCCACTTGTACTCCTCCTTACTTAATGAAAAAATTTATTACATAGTATAAAAAACCACAAACTATAGAAGAACCTATCCCATAAACTAATACAGGTCCTGCTACTTTAAATAAGTTTGATCCAACTCCTAATACGTATCCTTCTCTTTTATATTCCATAGCAGGAGAAACTATAGAGTTAGCAAACCCTGTTATAGGTATAATAGATCCTGCTCCAGCTCTTTTACCAATTAGGTCATATACTCCTATTCCAGTTAAAAATGATCCTATAAATATAAGAGTCATAGAAGTTGCTCCAGCTGCTTTTAATTTATCTAGCCCAAAGTTTAAATATACATCGTTTATAATTTGCCCTATTACGCATATTAAACCTCCAACAATAAATGCCATTATATAATTTTTTGCATATTTGGGTTTTGGACTAATCTCATCAACATAGTCTTTATATTTTTTTCCCATTTGTCATCCTCCTTTTTATTTATATATTGTTATTATTTTACAAAACAAAAAAAATAAACCCTTAATTTAAGGGTTTATTTATCCTATATATGTTTTTAACTTTGATAGTACCTTTTTTTCAATTCTAGAAACTTGAACTTGAGAAATATTTAACATTTCTCCTATTTCACTCTGTGTCTTATCCTCAAAATATCTAAGCATTATAATTTGTCTTTCTCTTTTATCTAATTTACCTAATACCTCTTTTAATAATAAATTATCTATTACTTTTTCCTCTTCATTTTCACCTTTTAAGCTAATCTTATCTATTAAACAAATTGGAGAACCTTCCTCTTCATGTATAACTCCATGTAAATACTCAACAGAGAAGTTAGACTCTAAAGCCATTACCAAGTCTTCTTTGTCAACTCCAACCTCTTTTGATAATTCCTCTATAGTAGGTTCTCTTCCAAGTTTTTTAGTTAAAATTTCAGTCTGCATTTTAGCTTTTATAGCTATTTGTTTTAAAGACCTAGATACTTTTATCATCCCATCATCTCTTAAGTATCTTTTTATTTCTCCTAAAATCATAGGGACTGCATATGTAGAAAATTTCACATTAAATTTTGGATCAAACTTATATATAGCTTTTATAAGTCCTATAGAACCTAACTGAAATAAATCATCTCGCTCATACCCTATATTTAAAAATTTAGATACAACACTTCTAACTAAACCTAAATTGCTTTCTATCAAAATCTCTTTTGCTTTTTCATCCCCATTTTGTACAAGATGTATTAAATTTAAAGTCTCCTCATGGCTAAGCAATCCCTTTCTTTCCTCTTTATTGGCAGTTATCCCCATAATAAAACCTCTATTCTATATTAGATGAATCTATTTTCTTTTTCATAACAACCTTTGTTCCTTCTCCTTTTTTAGATGATACTTCTACCTGGTCCATAAAACTTTCCATAACTGTAAATCCCATACCTGATCTTTCTAATTCTGGTTTTGATGTGTATAATGGCTGCATTGCCATGTCCAAATCTTCTATTCCATTTCCATCATCTTCAACAGTTATAGTAACAGTTTTATCATTAATCTCACATCTTATTTTTACAAACATTTCTTCATTCTCATCATATCCATGTATTATAGCATTTGTAACAGCCTCTGAAACTGCAGTTTTTATATCTGCAAGTTCATCTAATGTAGGATCTAATTTAGATGCAAATGATGCAACTATAACTCTTGCAAAGCTTTCATTCTCTGACTTTGCCGAAAATTTAACTTCCATGATATTATTCATTTGCCACTCCCCCTAAAAAAGAACTTAATGCATCTTCATAACTTTCATGAATTTCTATTATTTTTGCCATACCTGATAAGTCAAAAACTTTCTTAACTCTCGAATTTATATTTATTACCGCTACCTTTCCACCTTCACTTGAAACCTTTTTATATCTACCAATTACAACCCCTATTCCAGATGAGTCCATAAAATTCATATTTTTAAAATCAAATATTATATTTTTTATTTGTTTATCTTGAATAACATAGTCTATCTCTTCTCTTACTTCATTTGCTATATGGTGGTCTAATTCTTTACTTAAAAATTCTACCCTTAGATTTTTATTATCCAATGAAAAATTTATCATTAGTTCCCCTCCTATCAAAATTTAAAATGCTACTTTTTATTCAATTCTATAAATTAAATTATTATCCTTCAACTAAATTTAAATAGTTGTTTCTTGTATCAAAAATATACCTGTCTAAATAGTATATATTATACTAAATTATTTTGGAGGAATAGTAATGGATTTTATTGACAACAAAGTAGCTAACCGTCTTGGAGGAATATCCTTTTTTAAAAACTCTGATAATCTTTATAAGTTTGAAAAAGTAAAAAAAATTACAAAAGAAGTCCAGTCTAAAAATCCAAATTTAAAACTTATTGATATGGGTGTTGGAGAACCTGACAAAATGGCAGACATATCAATTGTAGATATATTATCTATTGAAGCACAAAAACCTGAAAACCGATTTTATGCTGACAATGGTATTATAGAATTTCAAGAAGCTGCATGTAGATATTTAGATAAAGTATATGGTGTTAAGAACATAAATTCAGCTAATATAGTTCATGGTATCGGTTCTAAGCCTGTATTAGCTATGCTTCCTATCTGTTTTATTAATCCAGGTGATATTTGTTTAATGCCTTCTCCTGCTTATCAAGTTCTAGGAACTTATTCAAAATTCTTGGGAGGTGAAATTTATAAACTTCCACTTTGTGCTGAAAATAATTTTTATCCAGATTTAAACTCCATTCCATCAGAAATTAGAAAAAAAGCAAAACTTTTATATTTAAATTATCCTAATAATCCAACTGGTCAAGTTGCTACAAAAAAATTTTTTGAATATGCAGTTAAATTTGCAAGAGATAATGATATTTTAATAATTTCAGATTTGGCTTATGGAGCTTTAACTTATGAAGATTATAATCCTTTAAGCATTCTTAATATAGAAGGCAGTTTAGATGTCTGTATCGAAATACACTCCTTATCCAAAGCCTTTAATATGACTGGCTGGAGACTTGCATTTGTAGTTGGTTCTGAAAAAGCTATGAAAATTTATTGTGCAGTTAAAGGACATACAGATTCAGGACAATTTAGGGCAATCCAAAAAGCTGGTGCTTATGCACTTGATAATTGCGATTTAATTGAAGCTAATAAATCTCGTTACTATAGAAGATTTTTGTTACTGACTAAAGCTTTAAAAGAAATTGGTTTTAAAGCAGAAATTCCTAAAGGCGGATTTTATTGTTATGTACCAATTCCTCTAGGCATAAAAAACGGTATTCGATTTAATAATGCCGAAGAAGCTAGTCTTTATATTCTTTCAAAAGCATTAGTTTCAACTGTTCCTTGGGATGATTGTGGAAGTTATCTAAGATTTTCAGTCACTTTTGATGCTGAATCTGAAGTAGATGAACTAAACATAATCAATGAATTGAAAGAAAGATTACTATCTTTAAATTTAGAATTCTAAAGTAAAAGAGACATCTTAAATTAAGATGTCTCTTTTACTTTTTATAATTATTTTCTTCTTTTTGAATTAGCTTTTTCTATGTTAACTTTATTTCCTTTTATTTTTATATTCTTCATTTTTTCAATAACTTTTCTAGTATGTTTTTTTGGAACTTCAACAAATGTATATTTATCATATATATCTATAGTTCCAACTAACTTACCTGGTATTCCAGCTTCTCCAGCTATAGCCCCAACTATATCTTTAGCTTGAACTTTTTGCTTTCTACCTATATTTATAAATAATCTAGCCATTCCTGATTCAGCACCTGTATCATAACTTTCTTCAATTATTTCTTGTTTAGCCTCATCACCTAATGCTAATTTAACTAATGCTGCAGCTATATCTAAAGTATCGTAATCTTCTTCTTTACAGAAGTTTTCTAACCATTGAACTTGCTTTGTTAAATGACCTTCCTCTATAGTAGATTTAACTTGTTCAAAGAATACACTTACTTTTTTCTCTTCTACATCTGATATTGAAGGTATGTTATGTTTTTCTAACTTAGATTTAGTATATCTCTCTATATCCTTCATTTTTCTCATAGCTTTACCAAATACAAATGTAAATGATACTCCATTTCTACCTGCTCTACCTGTTCTACCAATTCTGTGTACATAGTACTCTTCATCTTGTGGTAAATCATAGTTAAATACAGCTTCAACATCATCAACATCTATTCCTCTAGCTGCAACATCTGTAGCAACTAATATATCTATAGTCCCATTTCTAAACTTATCCATTACTATATCTCTTTGAGTCTGCTTTAAATCCCCATGTAATGCATCTGCAAAGTAACCCCTAGCTTGTAAGTCACTAACTAATTCATCCGCACCTCTTTTTGTATTACAGAATACTACTGATAATTTAGGATTATATACATCTACTAATCTACATAATACTTCTAATTTATTAGCATTCTTAGTTTCTATATAGTATTGTTTTATATTTGGAACTGTAAGTTCTTTTCTAACTATTTTTACTTGCTCAGGATTTTTTTGGAATCTTTTAGTTAAATCTAATATTCCTTTAGGCATAGTAGCTGAGAAAAACGTTGTTTGTCTATTTTCTGGAGTTTGATTTAAAATTGTTTCTATATCTTCTCTAAATCCCATATCTAGCATTTCATCCGCTTCATCTAATATAACCATTTTAACTTTATCCATCTTTAAAGTTTTACGATTTATATGGTCTATAATACGCCCTGGAGTTCCTATCACGATTTGTACTCCACTCTTTAAAGATTTTATTTGTCTATCTATAGGTTGTCCACCATATACAGGTAAAGTTTTTATTCCGTGCATGTACTTACCTATTTTTCTTATCTCACTTGATACTTGTATTGCTAATTCTCTTGTTGGACATAGTACTACAGCTTGTAGACTCCTATCTTCTGGGTCTACCATCTCTAATATAGGTATACTAAACGCAGCAGTCTTTCCCGTACCAGTTTGCGCCTGTCCTATTATATCTACTCCTGTTATTATTTTTGGTATTGCTTGAGCTTGTATCGGAGATGGTTCTTCAAACCCCATTTCTAATACAGCTTTTTTTATGTTTTCATTTATTGGTAAATCATCGAATTTAACTATATTCATATATTGTTTCCTTTCCGTAATCAATTTATATTAACTTTATCAATTATATATTTTTTTTAGATATTATGCAATTAATATTTTATCCTTATGTCTATTTAAGTATTCATTATAAACTAAAATAAGGAGTGATTTTCACTCCTTATTTTAGTTTATATATGTAAAATATAAAGTTGATATATATATTATATATGTAGATAACATTAAAACTCCTTGAATTCTATATATTCTTTGTTTCAAAAACGTAGGTACTATAAGTAACAAAATCAATAAAATCATAAATGGAAAATCAATTACAGAGCTTTGATTTAGTATAGGAATATCATTTATAAATCCAGAAACCCCTATAACAGAAGAAACATTTAATATGTTTGCTCCTAAAATATTTCCTACCGAAATAGCATTGTGATTTTTCCTTATTGCAGTTAGGCATGATACTAATTCAGGTAATGATGTTCCAAGGGCTATTACTGTTAAACTTATAACTGCTTGTGGAACTCCTACAAATTCAGCTATTTTAATACCATTATTAACTAATAGCTTTGATCCTATAATCATCATAGTTATACCTAATATAAACATAGTAATTATTTTCATAAAATCTTTAGATTTTATTTTAATCCCATTTTTATTGCTTTGTTTCATATTTTTATTAGATTTAGGAATGCTTTTGTAATTATTTATCATATAAATAAATAAAATTCCTATTAGTGCCATAGAATCTACTCTATCTATGTTTTTATCAAATCCTAACACTATCAATACTATTATAGATACAATAAGTAAAATAGCTTTTGAGTTAAAATCTCTACTACTTACTTTAAATGGCTTAATTATAGCTACTAATCCCAAGGCTAATCCGGTATTGCATATTATAGACCCTACAGCATTTCCAAGGCTCATTGTCGTATGCCCTTCTACTGATGCAAATGCAGATACTGTTAACTCAGGAAAAGTTGTAGCTAAACTAACAATAGTTGCTCCAAGAACCATTTCAGATATATTAGTCCTTTTTGCTACAGATATAGTTGATTCTATAAATATATCTGCTCCTTTTGTTATTAGTACAAATCCTATTAAAAATAAAATTATCGTAAATATCATTTAATCCCCCCTTTATAAATAGATATTCATTTAACTTAATTTTATGTATCTCTTAAATTTTAAAATTATTCTTAAAATTTATGTTTATTCTGTATTTTAAAGGGTATTATTTTAATAAATATAAGAAAAATGTCAAAATACAAAACATTATATAAAATGTTGTATACAAAATACTAATTCTGTGTTATGATTATATTGTTTAAAAAATATCTAGCTAGATTTTATAAATATAAATTGAACACACATATAAACTTAAGGAGGCTATCAATATGAATGCATGGCAAGGATTCAAAACTGGTAGATGGACTAAAGAAATAAACGTTAGAGAGTTCATACAATTAAACTACGCTCCATATGAAGGAAATGATTCTTTCTTAGCTGGAGCAACTGAAAATACTAAAAAATTATGGAATGAAGCTTTAGCTCTTTTCAAAAAAGAAAGAGATAACAATGGAACATTAGATGTTGACACTGATACTGTATCTTTAATAGATGCATACGGTCCTGGATACATAGACAAGGACTTAGAAACAGTTGTTGGAGTTCAAACTGATGCTCCTTTAAAAAGAGCTGTAATGCCATTTGGTGGTATAAGAATGGTTGAAACTTCTTGTGACGCTTACGGATACAAATTAAATCCAGAAATAAGCGAAATATTCACTAAATATAGAAAAACTCATAACCAAGGTGTATTCGATGCTTATACTCCTGACATGAGAGCTGCTAGAAGTGCTGGTATAATAACTGGATTACCAGATGCTTACGGTAGAGGTAGAATAATAGGTGACTACAGAAGAGTTGCTTTATACGGTGTTGATAAATTAATACAAGATAAATTAGATCAAAAAGCTACTTTAGAAGTTAGATGTATAGATGAAGATGTTATAAGATTAAGAGAAGAATTATCTGATCAAATAAAAGCTTTAGAAGCATTAAAGAGAATGGCTGAATCTTACGGATTCGACATATCTAAGCCTGCTACTAATGCAAAAGAAGCTGTTCAATGGACTTACTTCGGATACTTAGGAGCTGTTAAAGATCAAAACGGAGCTGCAATGTCTTTAGGTAGAGTTTCTACTTTCTTAGATATATACTTCGAAAGAGATTTAGCTGCTGGTGTATTAACTGAAGAAGAAGCTCAAGAAATAATGGACCACTTCGTTATGAAGTTAAGAATGGTTAGATTCTTAAGAACTCCTGAATACAACGATTTATTCTCTGGAGACCCAACTTGGGTAACTGAGTCTATCGGTGGTATGGGATTAGACGGAAGAACTTTAGTAACTAAAAACTCATTCAGAATGTTAAATACTTTATATACTCTTGGACCATCTCCAGAGCCAAACTTAACAGTATTATGGTCTACTCAATTACCTGAAGGATTCAAAAACTTCTGTTCTAAAGTATCAATAGACACAAGTTCTGTTCAATACGAGAACGATGATTTAATGAAACCTTACTGGGGAGATGACTACGGTATAGCTTGTTGTGTATCTGCAATGAGAATAGGTAAACAAATGCAATTCTTCGGAGCTAGAGTTAACTTAGCTAAGACTTTATTATACGCTATAAACGGTGGTGTAGATGAGAAGAAATTAAAGCAAGTTGGACCTAGATTTGAGCCAATAACTTCTGAATACTTAGAGTACGATGAGGTTATGAAGAAATTTGACATGTTTACAGATTGGTTAGCTAACTTATATGTAAATACATTAAATGTAATCCACTACATGCATGATAAATATTCTTATGAAGCATTAGAAATGGCTTTACATGACAGAGACGTATTCAGAACTATGGCTTGTGGTATAGCTGGTTTATCAGTATGTGCTGACTCATTATCTGCTATAAAATACGCTAAAGTTAAAACTATAAGAAATGAACAAGGTGTTGTTGTTGACTTCGAAGTTGAAGGAGATTTCCCTAAATACGGAAACAACGATGACAGAGTTGATGATATAGCTGTTGAATTAGTTGAAAGCTTCATGAACAAGATAAGAAAGAACAAAACTTACAGAAATTCTTATCATACTCAATCAATACTTACTATAACTTCAAACGTTGTTTATGGTAAGAAAACTGGTAACACTCCTGACGGAAGAAAAGCTGGTGAGCCATTCGCTCCAGGAGCTAACCCAATGCACGGAAGAGATAATAGCGGTGCTTTAGCATCATTATCATCAGTTGCTAAGTTACCATACGAGCATGCTCAAGATGGTATATCTAATACTTTCTCTATAGTACCAGGTGCTTTAGGAAAAGATATGACTGAAAGAGTAAACAACTTATCTTCAATGATGGATGGATACTTCGCTCAAGGAGCTCATCACTTAAACGTAAACGTATTTGATAGATCTACTTTAGAAGATGCTATGGAACATCCAGAAAAATACCCTCAATTAACTATAAGAGTTTCAGGATACGCTGTAAACTTCATCAAGTTAACTAGAGAGCAACAATTAGACGTTATAAACAGAACATTCCACGGAAAAATGTGCTAATTTATAACTTAATATAATTGTAAACATATTATAAACAATCATTTATCAAAGTATATTCCGAGTGCAAACCTCATCAGTTTGCACTCTTTTTTTCTAAAAGTTGCATTAAATATTTTTAAAATATGCATTATAAGTTTAGCAATGTAAAATACAGGGTATTTAGTATAATGTATACATGTTATTTAATGTTTTATATGATAAATAACTTATAATTAACGAGGTGGATAAAATGATAAAAGGTAGAGTTCATTCAATAGAAACATTTGGTACTGTAGATGGTCCTGGAATAAGATTCATATTATTTATGCAAGGGTGTCCTTTAAGATGTAAATATTGTCATAATAGAGACACTTGGGATGTAAAAGGTGGTACTGAATATACAGTAGATGAAATTATAACAGAAATTAATAAATACTCTTCTTATATGAAGTTCTCTGGTGGCGGTTTAACTGTTTCAGGAGGAGAAGCTACTCTTCAACCAGAATTTTTAAAGGAATTATTTAAAAAGGCTAAAGAAAATAATATTCATACATGTTTAGATACATCTGGTTTCGTAGATATAGATACTATAGATCCTATACTTGATTACACTGATTTAGTATTACTTGATCTAAAACATATGGTTCCTGATAAATGTAAAGATTTAGTTGGTGTTAGTATAGAAAAAACGTTAAAACTTGCAAAACACTTAAGTGATAGAAATATACCTGTTTGGATAAGACACGTTCTTGTTCCAGGAGTTACAGATGATAGAGAAAATCTTGAACTTATGGGCAAATTTATATCAACTTTAAATAATGTTGATAGAGTTGAAATCCTACCTTATCATACTTTAGGCGTTCACAAGTGGGAAAATATGGGATTTGAATATGAATTAAAAGGTGTACCTGATGCTACAAAAGAAGATGTTCAAAAAGCAGCTGAAGTTCTAGCTGAATTTGGAGTTAACGTACACAATAAATAATAAAAAAATGTCGTAGTAAATTACTACGACATTTTTTTATTAAAATTCAAATACTTCTACTTCCATATTATCTATAGCATCTTGTATTAATTTTTCTACATCTAATACAGACTCTGATCTTTCTATTCTATCTAATTTAGGTTTTGTAACAGGACTCTTTGGAGAGAATACTGTACAACAATCTTCTTCTGGTATTACAGACGTTTCAAATGTCCCTATTTTCTGAGCTATATCTATTATCTCTGATTTATCCATAGCTATAAGAGGTCTAAATACAGGTAAAGTAATAGCAGCATTAGTACATGTTAATCCTTGTATTGTTTGAGATGCAACCTGACCTATACTCTCTCCTGTTACTAAAGCATCACAAAATCTCATTTCTCCTACTCTTTGAGCTATCTTCATCATGAATCTTCTAGATATTATAGTCATCTCTTCTTCTTTACAAGAAACACCTATAGCTTTTTGAATTTCTAATATATTAACCTTATGAAGTCTAACCTTTCCACAATATTTAGCTAAGATCTGAGCTAAATCTCTTACCTTCTCTTGTGATTTTTCACTTGTAAATGGATAACTGTGGAAATGTATAGCCTCTATCTCTACTCCTCTTTTTGCAACCATCCAAGATGCAACAGGACTATCTATACCTCCTGATAATAAAGACATAGCTCTTCCATTAGTTCCAACTGGAAGTCCTCCATAACCTGGTACAGTGTCACTATAAACCATAACATGATTTTGTCTATATTCACAATGTATAGTTGTTTCAGGATTTCTTACATCAACTTTTATTCTATCTTTTACATTAAAAACTAAAAAACCAGCTATATCTTTACTCATTTCTTGAGAAGTTAAAGGAAGACTTTTGTCTCCTCTTCTAGAAGTGACCTTAAATGATTTTGACCCTTCTTCTATTTTCTCGTCTAGTAATTTTAAAGCTAACTCCTTTAATTTATCATAATCTTTGTCAGCTCTTATTCCTGGACAAACTCCAACTACACCGAAAACTTTTTTGATTTCTTCTAATACTTCTTCATAATCTTCAGCAAATTCGCCTAAATCAACATATATTCTTCCATATTCTTTATATACGTTAAACTTTCCTAAAGGAGAAAGCATGCTTTTTATATTTTTTATAAGCTTATTTTCAAATATATATCTATTTTTTCCTTTTACTCCTATTTCTCCGTACTTTACTATTGCTATATTATACAAATCTATCACCTCTTAATTATCTTCTTTTTATTATTATTCTAAGTTCTTCAACTGATTTTTTTATTATTTCACAAGCTTCTTTTATTTCTTTCTCTGTTGTCATATCTGATAAACTAAATCTTATTGCTCCATCAATTTCCTCTGCATTTAATCCCATTGCATTTAATACATGGCTACCTTTCTTTTTAGAAGAACATGCAGATCCAGTAGATACAAAAATTCCTTGTTGAGCTAAGTGATGTAATAACACCTCTCCTCTTACACCTCTAAAAGATATATTAAGTATATGACATACTCCATCTTCTGGGGAATTTACCTTTATATCATCAATATTTTCTACTATATAATCTTTTAATAAATTTCTTAAATTGCTCATTTTTTCTATCTTTGAATTTAGATCTTCCATTATTATATTAATAGCTTCTCCTAATCCATATATTCCAGCTACATTTTCTGTTCCAGATCTAAGCCCAGATTCTTGTCCTCCACCTGTAAGCATAGGCTTCACTCTATTTATATCCTTTATATACATAAATCCTATACCTTTTGGTCCATGTAATTTATGTCCGCTTACACTCATAAAATCTATATTGTATCTAGACGGTTTAAAATTAATTTTAGCAAAAGATTGAACTGCATCTACATGCAAATATACTTTTTCATTTAAAGTAGATAAGTATTTTCCAACTTCTTTAATTGGTTGTATACTTCCAACTTCATTATTAACATGCATCATACTTACTAGTATAGTATTATCCTTTATAGCGCTTTTCACATCATTTATATCTACTACACCTTTATCATTTACTTTTAAATAAGTAACTTCAAAACCTTGTTCTTCTAGATCTTCCATTGTTCTTAATACTGATGGATGCTCTATATTCGTAGTTATTATGTGATTTTTTCTTTTCTTATTAAGGCTAGCAACACTTCTTATTATGGTATTGTTTGATTCTGTTCCTCCAGATGTAAATATTATTTCTTTATCCTTACATCCTATACTTCTAGCTATTTCTTGTCTTATTTTTTTTATATTTTTTTCTACTTCGACACCTTTTTTATGAACAGCTGACGGGTTTGCATAATCTATAGTAAGTGCATATACCATCTTGTCTACAACTTCTTTATAAGGCTTAGTTGTGGCACTATTATCTAAATATATCTCCATGCTAATACACCAACTTTCTTCTATTTAAATATAGTAAAATATTCTTTTATTTTTCCAATTAACTTCATAAATTATCATATAAATTTAGTGAAACTTTTACTATTATACCATTATTTCAGCTTTTTTTATATACTAAAGCCTTTATAATTCAATCCTAATCTAAGTATAATTTATTTTTTATATCTAACTTTGTCTTAAACATATGTTTTTTTAATTTTTTTGTCAAAATTATTGATTTTTCTGTCGAATATTGTTATTATATATACATGGTTATCCCCCTGATAACCTTAATTAAAATCTCTATTCCCAATACCCCTTTTAAATGAATATACTACATTCATTTAAGTCCTACTTCTTAACGGAAAAGAAGTAGGTTTTTTTATGTTTAAAATTAATTATTAATTTTAATTAAATATATTTTCAAAAACTATTGATTTTTCTGTCGAATATTGCTATTATATATACATGGTTATCCCCCTGATAACCTTAATTAAAATCTCTATTCCCAATACCCCTTTTGAACGGATAGACTTTATATCCAATGTTAAACTAACAACGGAAGTTAGTTTAACGCAAAAAAAGAGCTTCCCCAAGCTCTTTTTTTTATGCTTATTTCTACATTTATCTCTCTTTTTTTGATATAATTTAATAGATATAATAAATTTAGGGGGGTCAATAATATGCATAATAAGAAAAAAGTAGCTATAGTGTTTACAGGCGGAACTATTTCCATGACTGTAGACGAAAAAATAGGGGCTGCTATACCATCTTTATCTGGGGAGCAAATAATGTCTATGGTAACTAATATAGATAAAGTTGCTGATATAGAGGTATTCAATTTCGATGAAATTCCAGGACCTCATATGACTCCAGAAAAAATGTTAAACTTAAGAAATTATATAAATGATATTCTTTCAAATGATGATATTTCAGGTGTTGTTGTTACACATGGTACTGATAGTTTAGAAGAAACAGCTTATTTCTTAGACCTAACATTAGATACTCCTAAGCCTGTTATCGTTACAGGTGCAATGAGAAGTAGTGATGAACTTGGTTATGACGGACCTAGCAATCTTGCAGCAGCTGTTTGTACGGCTATATCTGATGAAGCTTATAATAAAGGTGTTTTAGTTGTTTTAAGTAATGAAGTTTTATTAGCATCTGAAGCTACTAAAACTAACACTCTTACTTTAAATACATTTAAATCTTTAACATGTGGTCCTTTAGGAATAATAGACTGCGATAAACTTGTATTATCTAGAGATATAGTAAATAGAGAAACTATAGTTGTTGATAAAGTCGAATCTGATGTTGCTCTTATAAAATCAGGTGCAGGAATGGATGAATCTTTTATAAAATTTGCAGCAGATAAGGGTTGCAAAGGTATAGTTATTGAAGCCATGGGTAGAGGTAATATACCTCCTGGTATGCTTAAAGGTGTTGAGTATGCTAGAAGTAAAGATATACCAGTTATTATTGCAACTAGATGCCACTCAGGTAGAGTATTTGATAGTTATGGTTACTTAGGGTCTGGTAGAGACTTAAGAAACTTAGGCTGTATATTTGCAGGTGATTTACCAGGTCAAAAAGCTAGAATAAAATTAATAGTTGCATTAGGAAAAACCAATGACTCAAAAGAATTAAAAGATATGTTTGAAAAAGGTATCTATTATTAATAATAAAATAGGTATATAGCTTGTAAGCTATATACCTATTTTTTATTTCTTAATCTTTAGTTATAATTCCATTTTTAAAGCAAATAGAATAATCTAAATCTTTTACTCCTCTTTTAAATTTAACTTCTATCATTTTACCGTCTTTTCCTATTATGACTCCATCTCCAAATTTATTGTGGACTATTTTATCTCCAATTTTTATAGCTTTAATATCCTCTTTAGTAGGAGACTTAATTTCATCTATAAACCTTGACTGAAATACTTTTCTTCCATACTTATTCTTAGGAGAACTTATATATAGTTCATCTTGAGCTCTTGTTATTCCTACATATAATAATCTTCTTTCTTCTTCTATAGCTTCCTTACGCTTTTTATCATCTTCAATGTCATATGATTTTTCATGAGGAATAGTACCTTCATTAGCTCCAATTATATATACATAAGGAAATTCTAATCCTTTTGCACTATGCATAGTTGTGAATATAACCCCTTCAGAATTTTTATTATTTCTACTTTCAATAATCTCTGATTTTACTTTTTCTATATGTTCTAAGTATTCATTTATAGTTTTAAAATGTGTAGAAGAACTTTCTAATTCGTTCAATATTTCTATTAATCCTGTTGGTTTTATCTTTCTATTACTACAATAGTCTAATACATATCTATCATAGTCTAAACTTGTTCTTATATAAGATATAGCATTTTTAGGAGATAGTGTCTTTAAATAACTTAAATCAATTTCTAAATCATTTAATGTTTTAACTTGCTTAGGATGCAGATTTGCCTTATTTATCAATGCTCCAATAAAATCCCTATCTTCACTTGCTAACTTTATACTGTCTTTTGATATATATCTAAAAGGCTTATTTATAATCCTTATCCAATCTTCACTTAATGTTGTATCTATTCCTAATCTTAAATATGCTAATAAGTCTCTAGCTACCCAGTGATCATATATAGTAACAATCGAGTCTCTAACAACAAAAGGTATATGCATGTCCATAAACGCATCAACTAATGCTCTAGACTGTATATTAGTTCTATAAATAACTGCAAAATCATCATAGTTAGTACAATTATCTTCACATTTACTCAATATATCTTTTGCTATAAATTTAGCTTCTTCCTCTGCATCTTCTGTGTTTATATACTTTACAATTCCTTTATGCTCTCTATCACACTTTATAGACTTTTCATATCTATTTTCATTATTTTGTATAAGTTTATTGGCAATATCAGTAATATCTTTTTTAGATCTATAATTTATATCAAGTACATATTTTTTACTTCCTTTAAAGTAATCTTCAAATTCAAGTAAGAAATCTGGCCTAGACCCTCTGAACCCATATATACTTTGATCTTCATCTCCTACAACAAATATATTGTTATTAGGGCTTGCAATTAACTTTATGACCTCAAATTGCACCTTATTAATATCCTGAAACTCATCTACCAAAATATATCTATATACTGACCTAACTCTATCTAAAATTTGTTTATTTTGCTTAAGTAAGTTATATGTTTTTATAAGCATATCATCAAAATCAATTTTTTTTATGCTTTCTTTATATTCTTCATACATATTATAAACTCTGCAAAATTCATCACTTGTTAGTATTTCTGAATCAAAATCAATTTTATCCATCAATTCATTCTTCACATAAGATATTTCATTTATAACTCCGAGTATTGTATCTTCATCCTCTGCATTTTCAACATTTAAATTTTTCAAAATTCCTTTTATAGCAAACTTTTTATTTTTTTCATCTAAAATACAATCTAATTCATACTTTTCAAAAAATCTTAGTATCCTAAAAAATACAGAATGAAAAGTCCCATAATTCACGCTATTTAATCGACGATCATTACTTAAACTAAGAGCTCTATTTTTCATCTCCATAGATGATGCCTTGGTAAAGCTTATAGCCAATATATTTTTAGGATTTATATTATTATTAAGTACTAGATTAAGTATTCTATATGTTATAACTCTTGTTTTTCCAGAACCTGGTCCAGCTAAAACCATACAAGGTCCATTAATATGTAAAACTGCATCTTTTTGATTTTCATTTAATTTATTTATATGTATCATAATTTATCACCTTGAACTATCTTTATATTATTTTATAATTAATATTATATATCATATTTTTAAAAAGGAGTAAAACTATGCAAGTTATTACAAAAACTTTAGATCATTTAGTTGATATACCTAAAGATTATTATGTATTTGATATAGAAACTACAGGTCTAAGCCCTAGGTTCTGTAAAGTGATTTTAATAGGTATTCTTTATAATTTTGAAGATAAAACTTTTATAAAACAATTTTTTGCAGAATCGGAAGATGAAGAAAGAGATTTATTATTAGCATTTAAATTTGATATTCAAAATTTTAAACATCATATAACTTTTAACGGAATTTCTTTTGATATACCTTTTTTAAATTATAGATTTAAAAAGAACAATATAGATTTTATTATAAATAAATCTGAAGATATAGATATTTTAAGAGTTGTGAAACCTCATAAAGATAAACTCTCCCTATCTGATTGTAAACTAAAAACCATAGAAAGATACCTTGGTATAGAAAGAGCTGATACTATTTCTGGAAAGGAAAGTGTACAACTTTATAAAGATTTCACTTTAAGTAGAGATGAATCTATAAAAAATAAAATTTTACTACATAACTTTGAGGATATTGTTCATCTAGGAAAAATATTTAAAATTAATGAAATTTTAAGAGATAAATTAGATTTCTTAAATTTATCTATAAATTCTATGACTTACGATATATTATTGAAAAAATACAAAATTTCTAAATCTATACTATCACTAAAATTTTTATCTAATAATAAGTTTGATCCTGCTGTAAATATATTTACAGAAAATTACACAATAACTTCTGAAAATTTTAATTTAAATGTTGATATAAACATAAAAAATGCTTTCGATAATCATGGTAATTCCATATCGTTTTATAAATTAGGATCTATTATTCCTTTAAAGATTAATACTAATTACATTGAAAAAAATATACTAGCATTATCTGAATATATTTTTTCAAAAGAATTTTAAAATTAAAAAGACTGTTGATTATATCAACAGTCTTAACTGGCGGAGAAGGAGGGATTCGAACCCTCGCACCGGTTAACCCAGCCTAATCCCTTAGCAGGGGATCCTCTTGAGCCACTTGAGTACTTCTCCGTATTTATTTTTTCTATAATAAAATTATATAAGTTTATTATAAATATGTCAACGTTTTTTACTAAATTTTATACTTAAATTTTAAAAACAAATAAAAGGGAAATAACTCCCTTTTATTTACTACATATTTTTTTTAGCTTCAAGTAACATCTCATTTGCTTTTCTTAAATACTTTATAGCCTCTTCTATATTATTAGCTGTTTCTTCTTTCCCCATATCTCTAGCTTTGTCTACCCACTCTCTAAAGCCTTCTTCATGAGATTCATTATGATTTACCCAATGTACAAGAAGTATATTAAGTGTCTTTTCATCTTTATTTTCAGCTACTGATCCCCCTGAACAATGGCTATGACAATGCTCTTGATCATGATCATGATCGTGACCATGATGATTTCTTATGGTAGTTTTGTTAAATATCATTTTAAATCCCCCTTATTTTAAATTAAACTCCTTTTTTATTACTTTTACTGCATCTTTTATAAGTAAAGACAATGGTTTTCCTTCTAAACCTACCATCTCTATATCCTCTGGCATTATAGGTAAAAGTATTTTTAAAGCTTCATTATCAGCTATTGCTGTACTAATTTTCGAAGTAACTTCTCCCATCATTGAGTTTGGTATGACTACTGATACAGGTCCTACTATCACACTTGCTTTTTTAGTTGAAACTACAATTGCATTTTCTCCTGTAGCCCCTTTATTTGCATGAGCTTTCATCATGGAACTAGTTGCAATTGAATTTGTCCCTAAAGCATAAATATCTATATATGATGGTAACTCCTCTCTTAAAGATGTTACTATTTGAGCACCTATACCTCCACCCATTCCATCTACAACTGCTATTACCATATTTTTTCCCCTTAGTTAATTTATTTTATGTAAAATTTAATTTTATTTAGATCCCTCAATTATAATTTTATGATCCATAAGTCTTATCTCTTTAATTTGTCCATCAATTATTTTTTGCTCCCCTAATAAATCCGTTAAATATACTTTTCCTTCATATGGATCTACACTAACTACATTTTCCATAACTCTTTCAAGGTTGTTATTCTTTAAAACATAAGCTGCTGATTCACACATAATCTAATCCCCCTTAGTATAAATATATTAACCAAAAAAAGATTCCTCCAAGGTATTTCAAACCCTTAAAGAAATCTTCATGATTTCAAATAACTCTATTCAATCTGAGTATAGCATCTAATTTTATATAAAGTCAATCGGTTTAACTATATAAATTATCTTTTATTAATATAGTCATAAGATGAGTATTTTTTGTATAAATCCCTAGCCAAATTTAGCTCGTAATCACTTAAACCTAATTCTTCAAAGTCTACATTAAAAGATTTTTTAATCCCATTTAATATGGATTCTTCTAAGTTTAATATATCAACTTTCATATTAATTTCGTTTTCAATTCCACTAGCTTTACTTAAAGTAAATTTTTTTGCACGTTCTTTAATATCTTTATTTTTTGTTTTTATTACTTCATATAAATCATCTATATTAAAGTCTAGTATAATAGATCCATGTTGTAATATAACTCCATCTTTTCTATTTTGAGCACTTCCTACTATTTTTTTATTATTAATAGTTATCTCATAAGATGCATGTGCATTAAAACATGCTGCCGAAAGTTTTTCTCTACTTATCCTTTCTCCTTTTTTAAGCTCATCTATATTTATTCCTGCTATCTCTAACCCTTTAGCTATACCTTTACTTATAAATTTATATGATTCATTTATACTTTTATCCATTAATGAATTATCTTCTCCTAAGATAATCGAATATGTAAGTTCATTTTGATGAAGTACAGCTCTTCCTCCAGTTGGTCTTCTCACAACATCAATGTTTAATTCTCTACACTTATCTAAATCAACTTCCTTTTGCAAGTTCTGAAAATATCCTATACTTAAACAACTAGGCTTCCATGTATAAAACCTTAGTGTTGGTTTACATTTTCCTTCTTTATAAGAAGTCATAATAGCCTCATCTATAGCCATATTCATGGCCCCATTAGTTGTCTTATTTTTTATTACTCTCCATTTTTGCATTTTCCATATCCCCTATATTTAAATTTATTTCTTTTATTGCTAAATATATTTCTTCTTCTTTTAGAGGTCTTGAATAATTATAAATTGTACTTCCTGGTCTTTCGTTATAGTATGGTCTATTACAGTTTTTACACCCTTTTATTTCAAATGGATATCCTTTTAATACATCAGATTTTATATAACTATCTAATTCTATTTCGTTTAAATAACCTTCTTTACTAAACTTAAAGTAATCTCTATTATATCCCTTATCAATCATATATGTCATAAGCTGAACTCTTCTATAACTTTCTATACTTGGTTGCTTTATATTTTCCATTTTCGTTCCCTTTACAGGCGTGAATGCAAATAAACTTATTGTTATATTATAGCTTCTCAAAGTTTTATATATATCGTATATTTCCTTATGTGTTTCTCCTAATCCGACTATTATATGAGTACTAATTTTGTTAGGATACATTAATCCAGCTTCTTTTAAAAAATCTATTTTTTTATCAAAGTCAGTTCCTTTTATACTTTCATACAAATTTTTATTTGCTGCATCTACTGCAATTCCAATTTTATCTACACCTATTTTAAAAAACTTTTCTAAATCATCCATATCTTCTAATTTAGCTGATAATGAGATTGGAATCTCTAACTCTTTTTTTATATACCTTGTAAATTCTTCAACTTCTTTATATGCCTCATCACTAGACATAGACTGTATGCATATCCTTTTTATATTTTTTAACTTATATTCTTTAAAGGCTTTTAGTATACATTCTTTGTCGTAATCAGGCCATAATATTCTAGATAATTTATCTTTTCTACTGCTACTTTCCATAGATTGCGAACAAAATGAACACTTATTATTACATCTATTGCCTATCATTATATATGCCGTTGTTGGTGGTATATCATTTTTTCCCTTTGCTATACCCAGTTCTATTGCAGTCCCTATAGATACCCGAATCATAGTACACAGCACTCCTTACTTTCAATAATGTTTAGTTTTTTTAGTTTAGCAAGTTCTCTACATTCTTTTGATGGTAATACAATTTTATTGACACCACATTCAATAGCCATTTTATCTAATTTATTTCTATATTCTCCCCTTGGCCTCATACATCCTAAATTTATCTTTGTATTAGGCAAATTTATTCTAGCCTCACATAAAATATCTATTACCTTATCTATATCTGGCGGTTCTAC
This sequence comes from Paraclostridium sordellii, assembly GCF_000953675.1. Taxonomy (NCBI): domain Bacteria; kingdom Bacillati; phylum Bacillota; class Clostridia; order Peptostreptococcales; family Peptostreptococcaceae; genus Paraclostridium; species Paraclostridium sordellii. The sequence continues at coordinate 2,950,053 of NZ_LN679998.1, forward strand.
ATTTTCATAATCAGTATTTTTTGTTGGAATTAAAACAATAAATGTTAGTTGTTCTGGTTTATTATTTGTTAAGTATTCTAAAATTTCATATTCACCTTTTATGTTCCCACCCTTTAATCCAATACATATATGAGGAGCTACTTTCGTGAAATTTTGTATATATTCATAAGTGCTTATATAATCATTTTTTGTTTTTTTCATTTTAAAAACTTCTTGTATAGTTTCTTCATCAAATACTAAGTCAAAAGAAACACAGTCTATATATTTACAAACTTTTTCTATATTTTCTTTACTCATAAGTCCTATATGAGAATTTAATTTGTATCCTTCTTTCTTCAAATCTTTTATTTTTTCCATGAACAATTCTATCGGAACTTCTCCATCTGAACTACATCCACCACTTAGCAGTATACTGGATATATTTCTTTTTTTAATTTTTCTTTCTATCTCATCTAGAGAAGCCATATTTTTTAAATATTCTCCATTGCAATGAGCACATCCTAAACTACAATTTCTATTAGTTATACTTACTGCCAAAGTTTGATTTGGATAAGAAAACTCTATAATATCTCCAAATTTATTTTTTTTTATATCATAGGCTAGTCTAATTTTTTCATCTAAATTCATAACTTATACTCCAATCAAATTTTTTACAGTTGGAAATTGTTCTATATTTGTATGCGGAAGAAAGCATGCAGATATAAATTCATCCATATAGGTTGGATAGACACTTAATTCTACATATGTCATTTGAGATCCTATATCCTCTAGTTTTAACTTAGCATCTTGACTAATTAAAGCTAAATATGATCCAATTAAAGAACTATTTCCTATATAACTAAATTTTTCTTTTTCTATATCTGGAAGCAGTCCAATCATAATAGAATTTTCTATATTTAAACTGTTTCCTATTCCTCCTGCAATTAATACTTTGTCAACTAAACTAAAATCCATTCCAAGACTTTCTATTAAAGTTGATGCCCCCGAATAAATTGCACCCTTAGCTCTTATAAAATTATCAATATCTACTTCACTTATAATTAAATCACGTTCTAAATTATATTCTTCTTTAAAAGCAAGTACATATTCTCCTATATCATATTCATTAAATCTTATTCTTTTATTTTTAATATCTTTATTTATTTTTCCCCTTCTATCTATAATCTTATTTGTCATAAGCTTACAAATAAGATCTATTATACCTGATCCACAAATACCTATAGGACTGATATTTCCTATAACCTCTAATTTAGGATTTAAAGTCTCTTTTTCTATTTCTACTTTTTCTATAGCTCCACTTGATGCTCTCATACCACAACTTATTCCCCCACCTTCAAAAGCAGGTCCTGCAGAACAAGCACAAGTCATCATATACTCTTTATTACCAAATACAATTTCTCCATTTGTTCCTAAATCTATAAATAATATATTCTCATCACTAGTCCACATACCAGAGGCTAATACTCCAGATGTTATATCCCCACCAACGTAACTAGATACAGATGGAGCTAGATAAACATCAGCATTTTTATTTATATTTATCCCTACTTCTTTACTTTTTAAATTTAAAGCTTTTGTAAAGGGAGGAATATATGGCTCTTGCCTTAAAAAATCTGGATATACCCCAAGAAACAAACTGCTCATAGTTGTATTTCCTGACACTACACCATGAACTATATTATCCTTATTAATACTTAATTTACTATATATTTTTTTTAATAATGGATTTATAGTTTCATCAATAATTGTTTTTCTTAAAGTTTCAAGTCCGTTCTTTTTAGTTGAATATATTATTCTATTTATAACATCCGCTCCATATTTGATTTGAGCATTTGCAGAAGAAGCCTTATCTATAATTTCATTATTTTTTAAATCAACTAAACTAACTACAACCGATGTAGTTCCTATATCAATTGCAATACCGTAAATTTCACCTTCTGTATCCTTTTCATCTATATCAATTAAATATAGCATTTCATTTTCATATTTATATGTAATTGTAAAGTTAAAATTATTCTTTCTTATGACAGTTGGAACTTTTCTTAAAAAATCTATATCAAAGTTTATTTTATTAACTCCGATATTATTTCTTATATATCTTTCTAATCTATCAATATCACTTATATTATCATCTAAATTAGGTTCTTCAATTTTGATATATTTCTTAAACACATTTTTATTAAACTTTAAATTATTACGTTTTATCATCTCTATAGAATTATCAAAAAATAATTCATCTTTACTATTTACACTACCTTCTATCTTCATGTCATTTAAGGAATCTGAAAACTTTTTAGGAATTTCTATTGAAATGTCTTCACTAACTTTACTAGCACATGATAGGATATATCCTTGATTTAACTCATCATCATTTATATGAACATTTATATCTGAATCTACTTTCCCTTTTAACAGTTTAACTTTGCACTTTCCACATACCCTATTCCCATTACAAGTAGCATCTATAAATACACCACTGTCCCTTATAACCTCTAATAGGTTGTCTCCTATTTTACAGTTAACTTCTTTTTTATGTGAAACTATGTTTACTCTAACCAAATAAATCCCCCCTACATAAAAAAAATATAACTTTATATTATCTATATATTCTATACATAGTATATAAAACCTTGATTTTTATATTGTTATCTTTAATTTTTTATCTATTATATAAAAATAGTTTTGTGTAATTTAAAAAACTGCCCTCTAGCAAACTTATATCACTAAAGGGCAGTTTTATATTATTCTATACTGGATTCATATCCATCAGAATTTAGTAAACTATCAAGTTCTTCTTCATCTGATATTTTAACCTTTATTATCCACGCATCATATGCATCTTCATTTATAGCTTCAGGCTCATCTTCTAACATTTCATTTATTTCAACAACTTCTCCTGATATAGGAGCTATTAAATCTGATGCTACTTTTGAAGACTCTACAACTCCAAAATCTTCACCTTTAGTTATTTCATCTTCTACTTCAGGCATTTCTACAAATAATATTTCTCCTAATTGATCTTGTGCATAATCTGTTATTCCTATATAGGCATATTCTCCTTCTATTTTAACCCATGTATGTTCTCTACAATATTTCAAACTTGGTATAACCTTCATATTTTCACTCCTTAAAGATTTACTTAAACTACATTACACATTCCATTCCTAGTGCTGGATGACCTTTTTCTTCTAAATATTCTAATACTCCTTCTGACTCTGTTGATATAGTTTCATCACATATCATATCTACAAAATTCTCAATACCATGTAATTCTTTCATTGTAGCATTTAATTTTTCTGCTACGTACTCTTTTAATTCTTTTGGCATCCATACTATTCTTGATGCGCCTCCCTCAGCATAAGCAAATTTCTTAGATGATATAAATTGTCTTCCATGACCCATAAATCCTGGAGTTTGAACTCCTCCACCAGTCATAGAAGCAAGTTCTCCAAAAGTCATACCAACTGGAGTCATTCCTGCATACTCTCTATTTACGATAACAAATCCATTAGCTTCTGGCATTATTCCACATATACACTCAAAACATCCACAAGAAGTCATTGGGTCTTCTAATATAGAGTATAGAGTAACACTTTCAACTGCACCTTGAGATATATTTGCTACTTCATCATTTACTGATTGCCATATGCCTTTTAAGTCATCTAGACATTCCCCTTTTATTATAGGCTGACACGGACCTGTTTGATCTAACTCTTTAGTAGCCTTAGCATCTAACCAACTAACAGCTCCACATAGACCTAACCTTTCTGGTGTTACTACACAAACATGTGCTGGTGCAAATGATTGACATAGGTTACAAGTATAGAATTCTTCAACGCTTTCATCAACTAATGAAGCTAATCTTTCATCTCTTGCATTATATTTTGAAATTGCATATTCTTGTTTTAGTTTAGCAACTTCAGCTTCGTCAGTTATTAAAGTTATCTGACATTTATCAACAACTGAATCAAATTCATCCAGCATTTTAGCATATAGTACTTCCCCTATATGATTCAATCTAAATCCTTTTTCAACTGCATCTTTTGATATTCTTATCCAAGTAATATCTCTTTGCCCAACATGCATTACTCCTTCTATATAATTTAAGAAGTAGTGTAACCTTCTTTCTAAAACTGGTTCAAAATCCTCTTGCATATTTTTACCAGCTATATCAACTATAACTGCAAGTGGTAATCTTACTACTCCATTTACAGCATCTATTTCATCTATATCTTTTCCTATTATTTCAATTTTGTGATCTTCAACTTCTGATATTTCTCTCTTTCTGACTAACTCCCATGCTTCTGTTTTATTTCCACCAAACTCAGCATACATATCATTTTTTCTTATTCTTTCTCCTTCAAAAGCCGCTGCAAAAGATACTGGTATTGGTATTTCAGTTACTTTGATTTTTATTCCTCTAGCTTCTAGCGAAGTTGCTACAAACTTATCATAATCCTTTTGAGTAAGTAAATTCATCGGAACTTCTAATACATCTTGATCTGTTATAACTGGAAATCCTAAGGCTATAGCCCCAGCTCCACAAGATACAACTAAGTCACTTAATGGCCCAAATGCATTTACAAATGCAGGTACTCTCTTAGCTGTATACGTTAGTAACCCTTCTAAATCACCAGGAGTTAAGTTTCCAAATATTAAGGCAGCTCTTACAGCAACAGATACAACATGTATTACACTTGTTACATCATATCCTAAAGGTATAACCCTAAGTTCTAAGCCCATTTTTACCCCAGCTTCTATAGCTTGATCTATAACTTTCCCAACTAAGAATGTTAAAAGCCCTTTAGATTGATAATCTTTAATTATTTTTGCTGAAGTTTCTGCATCTGGACATTCTCCCAGTACAACTGCTACTCCAGGTATATCTCCTGTTACTAAAGGTACCCCTAGTGATCTTATTATTGGGTCAGTTATATGCCCTGCACAAGGCTCACTGTATGGAGCATCACATGTTGAATATTTTATAGCTTCTATAACTTCTGCTGCTAATGCCGTAGCTAACCCTGAATTAAAAACATGCTCTAATAAATGTGTTTTGTTGATTAAACTTTCAATAATTTCTAAAGCTGCTTCTAGATCTCCTAAATTGTTCATTTTCTTTCCTGTTGCAGCATATATACATGGCAATGAATATGCAGTATCAGGAAATTCTACTTTATGATCTCTTCCATTTTTATCTATAACTTCTTTAAGTAGACCTTTTGCAGCTTCTAGAGCTTGCTCAGATCCATTAAAAACAGTACTGTACAAATTTTTCACTCTATTTCCCCCTTTTATAAAAAAATATATCTATTTATACGTTATATGCAAAACCACCTTCATTTAATTCTAGGAAAGAGTCTGCATATAAGGTTGAATTTCTTATTATGTCACAAGATTTTATAGTTTGTATTAACTCTTTATCACATGGATTTATTATTGCTGAACTAAATCCATTAGCCATAGCCATCGCTAAGAATGCACTATCTAATACTGGTCTTACATGCTTAGGACATCCATTAGATACATTTGATAATCCACCCGTAGTTAAAAGTCCCATCTCACTCATCATTTTTATAGCTTCTAAAACTTCCATTTGTTTATCTTGCATACCTTTTATAACTAAGCATAGTGGATCAAATAACATATCTTCTGGTTCTAATCCTACCATCAATCCTCTTTCTAACATTTCTTGGCAGTAAGCCATACGCTCGTCATTATCTCTTGGGATACCTTCTTTAGCACATAAAGCGATTACTTTAGCCTCATATTCTCCAGCTAAATCTATTAACTCTATTCTACCGCCTGCATCTGCTGAGTTTATTATCGGCTTACCATGTTCTCTATTATATACTTTTATTCCTGCTTCTATCGCCTTTCTATTTGCAGTATCTAGTGCCAATGGAACATTATTGAATTCAGATTGAAGTAACTGTACTCCCCAAGTCATTATGTCTTCTCCATCTCTTTCAGCTGGGCCTATATTAAAATCTATATAATGAGCTCCTGCATCTAATTGTTCCTTTGCTCTTTTTAGTATTGGAGCCGGATCTCTTTCTTCTAAAGCCTTTCTTATTGATGGCGATATACAGTGTATTCTTTCTCCTATAATCATAAATCTTTCCATTATTTTATCCCCCTATTAATATTTTCTATCCTTGTATTAACGCTTCTTGATTTGCTTTATATTCTCTTAAAAACTTAGGTACTTCCATTGATTCCTCTGTTCCAATAATTACATTCCATCCTGGTAAATTATCTTCTATATCTCCTTTTAAAACAGCTACTTTTCCAGGTATTATTAAATCTCTATTCTTAGTCATATCAGAAACTTTACTTTCTTTTATGAAGTTTGCTATAGAGCTTCCACTAAATTTACCAGCTGCCCATGCAGTAAGAACTGAGTATCCACCTGCATCAGGTATAGCTAGCCAAACCGGAACCTTAGATCTTTCTATCTCTCCTGCTATTATGAAATATGTTAGTGCAAAGTCAACAGTAACTAATACTGGAGAGTTTTCATCTGGATTATTTATTGGATAAACCTTAGTTTCTACTCTCATTGGTCTTTGAGGATCTGTATATATATTTTGTCTTAGAGCAAATAGAGGTAATGCTTTGGTATAATCTATGTCATTTAAAACTATTATAGATCCATATTTAACTGTAAATATAGATGATAATGCAATTTCCATCATCTTATCATCTTTAGATAGCTCATTTGCAAAAATTAATGATGGATATCCAAATGTTCTGTCTTGCTCTTTTAGTGATATTCTTCTAACTTGAATAGTATTTGTAAATGTATCTTTTATTGTTTTTCCTGTTGTATCTAGTAATAATTCTTTGTATCCTAATGATTGTATAGCTTCAGTTGTAGAATATAATTCTTCTAAGTTATCCGCCTTAACCCCTAAAACTAATTTATCATCTTTAACAACTTCTACCATGTTTTTGTAATTATCTTTATTAGCTCCGTAAACAATAGGATTTTTCCCTTTTAAAATTCCTGTAACTTCTTTTGCAATTTGCGCATCTTCACAAATAATCATATAAGCTACATCTAACTCACTATCTTTTACCTTATTTATTAAATTTATATATGAGTCTTTATTTGAACAATATCTTAAAGCTGCTATTTCTACTTTCATTTCTTCTCCGATTCTCACATAATTAACAGCTTTAATATTTGCTATTTTTAAGTTAATTTCTTCTTCAGTCATACACTCACAAAATTCAACTGCAAATCTATTTCTATTTACTAGAGTTTTTTCATGTCTAAAAAGTACAGTTTCTCCACCTAGAGAATATTGAGATTTACCTGATCCAAACTTTAAAGTTCTCATAAGTGGCGCTGTTGCCTCTGATAATTTGTCTAATGATTCTTGTGCCATATGAGGGCATTTGTTTATTTCACAAGCTCCTGATGCAACCTTCATACAAAACGCCATACAAGTTGGAAATCCACAATCCTTACAATTTTTCTTTGGTGTTAATTTAAATATATCTAAAGCTTTTAAAGCCATTTTTTCTCCCCCTAACCTTAAACTTATTAAGCTAACTCATTAACTAAAGATTTTATAGTTTCTACAGATTTTGGATGACGTAAAATTACTGCATTTGAGCCTCCAGCTAAAGCACTTGCTGCAGTTGAAATTTCCATAGCTATTCCTCTATCTTCTGGACATCCCCAAGTTGGTTCATCTTCTATACTAGCTACAGACTCCTTCACGTTCCAAGTTTCAAAACAAACTGGAGTAATTATTGGCATTTGTAAAGTTTTATCATTTTGACCAAGAGCTGCAAGCCTTATTCTATCCATAGTAGATGCTACATACTCATATCCATATCCTACCGCTGAACAACCAACATTCATTACTATATTTTCTTGTTTAACTCCTAATTGTGTTAATAATACATTTAATTGTTTAGCTAAATTTATATCAACAGAAGACTCTGCTCCAACTTTATGATTATATGCCATTCCTGCTGCTGCCCCTATCCCTTTATAATTTTCTTCTGTTGCTGACATAAATAAACAATTATATCCATCTACAGATTGAGCTACTTTTTCAAATACTCTAGCATCCTTCTCAAAATTTCCAGTTCCAGCTATAACTATAGGTAATGAAGTATTAGATACTAGTTCCTTAGCTACATTTGCACATTCTTCAGGAGACTTATCTAATCCATTTGGGTCTGCTCCTTCAAATTTTAGACATATAAAATCAGGCTTTATATTTTCTTCTATGTATTTAGCCCATTTTATACAATCCTTAGCTACATCTTTATAGATATTTTTTATTTCTTGAGTCCAGTTTTCTGGATATACATCTAGTATTTCAACACCTATTTTTTGAGAATTTCCACATTCTCCATCAAATCCGTAAAAAGGAAGTATATTTTCTCCTCCTATTTTTATACAACTTTCTCCTGAACCTATCTCTACTTGTGATATTTTCCCAGAATATTTTTGAACAGACATCTTAAATGCCATATTTTTCTCCCCCTTAGCCTAGTTTAATTCTAACTTAGATATAATATCTTTGATGGCAATTCTTGATTTAGAATCTTCAGGTAATTCTACTAATGGTTTTCCAGAAGAATCAAATTCATATATAAGCTCATCTAAAGGCACAACCCCTAAAAGATCTAATTCATGTTTTTTTATTTCCTCTTTTACACCTTCATTTAATATGCCATTTGGAGCCTTATTTACTATTAACTGCATATCTCCTACATTTAAATTTAGTTCTTTAGCTAAATCACGTATTCTTGCAACAGCTTGAATACTACGTCTTGAACAATCACTAACTAATAAAAGTTTATCTATATGTTTAGTAGTTTTTCTACTTAAATGTTCCATCCCAGCTTCATTGTCTATAACTAAGTAATCATAGCTATCAGAAAGCTTATCTGTTTGTTCTCTTAATATTCCATTTACGTAGCAATAGCACCCTTCTCCTTCTGACCTTCCCATAACTATCAAGTCATATCCTGGCCCCTCAGCCAAAGATGTATTTAATCTGTATTGTAAATATTGTGCTTTTGTCATTCCTCCAGGGAATGAATTACCTTGTTTTTCTCTTTTGTTTATTTCTTCTCTTATTTGACCTAATGTTACATCTATTTCTAGTCCTAATACTTCATTTATATTAGCATTTGCATCTGCATCAACTACTAATATAGGCCCTTTTTTATCATTTACTAAGCAGTCAATTAAAAGTCCTGTAAGACTAGTCTTCCCAGTTCCACCTTTTCCTGCAACTGCAATATTAAATCCCATAAGATTTCCCCCTTTGTTTAGCCTAAATAAAACTTTATCCCATTTATGCTTTTACTAATTTTGGAGCTGCATGAATACATTCTCCATGAACATCATGAAGAGCTTCCATTATTCCCTCCGATAATGTAGGATGAGCATGTATTACATCCCCTACTTCTTCTACTGTTAATCCTAAATGTACTGCTAAAGATAATTCTGTTAATAAATCTGTTGCGTGAGGTCCTACTATAGATGCGCCTATTATTTTATCTTCCTGATTTGCAATAATTTTTATGAATCCTTGGAAATGTCCTATTGCTTGAGCTTTTCCTAATGCTCTAAAATCGAATTGTCCTGTATTATAATCTATACCTTCAGATTGAAGTTCTTTTTCTGTTTTTCCTACTCCTGAGACTTCTGGATCAGTATATACACATCTTGGAATAGCGGAGTAATTTACAGTTTTAGAGTTGCCACAAACAGCATTTTGAGCTGCTATTAATCCTTCTTTCGATGCTACATGTGCTAAAAATGGTGTGTTTATTAAATCTCCTATTGCGTATATACCTTCAATATTTGTTTCTAAATTTTCATTTACTACTATCTTTCCTCTTTCTAATGTAATTCCTATATCTTCTACTCCTGAATTTTCTAAATTCGGTTTTCTTCCTATAGATAGTAAAGCTTTTTCAGCTTTAATTTGTTTTCCATTAGATAAGATTGCTACTACTTCATTGTCAACAATTTCACATTTTTCGATTCTAACACCTGTCATTACCTTAATTTTATCCTTTTTAAATTGCCTTTGCAACTGTTTGGCTACATCTTTATCCTCTAGTGGAAGTAACTGATCAAACATCTCTACAATAGTAACCTCTGTTCCTAAAGTCCTAAAAAATTGACCAAATTCACAACCTATAACTCCTCCACCAACTATTAATAATGATTTTGGAACTTCCTTTAAATTTAAAGCTTCATCACTAGTTATAATCCTATCTTTGTCATAAGGAAACATAGGTAATATAACTGGTTGAGATCCATTTGCTAATATTATTTTATCAGCTTCTATTATTTCAACTTCTCCGTTTTCCTTTTTTACGTCTATCTTGTTCTTATCAATTAATTTACCAAATCCATTAATTAGATTTATTCCTCTTTTATCAAATAAAAATTCAATTCCTCCAATTAATTGATTTACTATTTTATTTTTTCTCCCCATTATTGACTCAAAATCAGCTTCTATACTTCCATCTATATTTATTCCAAAGTTTTTAGCTTCTTTTATAGATGAAATTAATGAAGATGAAGCTAACAATGCTTTAGTTGGTATACACCCTACATTTAAACAAGTACCTCCAACTCTTCTTTTTTCTATGACTGTAACATCAGCTCCAAGCATAGCAGCTTTTATAGCAGCTACATATCCACCTGGACCTCCTCCGATTACTGCTACTTTCATTTTTCATCCCCCTAATATATTTTTATATATTTGCAGCATCTAAAATAGCTGGAATATTTTCTTCTGCCCCTATTGCCATTATGTGAATTCCATCGCATAAATTTTCTTCTTTTAATTGTTTTATTAATTCTCCTGCTATTTTTATTCCTTCATTTACCCAATTTTCTTTTCCTACAGACTTAAGCCTATCTATAAGTTCTTCTGGAACATAAATTCCTGGAACATTAGCATTCATAAATTTAGCCATACCTGGTGATTTTAAAGGTATTATACCAGCTAAAACTTTTGTATTCATATCTTTAGTGTGCCTTCTAAAGTCTCTCATAGTATCTATATCATACACAGCTTGAGTTTGGAAAAACTCGGCTCCTGCGTTAATTTTCTTTTTCATTTTTAATAATTGAACTTCAATAGGTGTGTATCTAGGTGTTACTGATGCTCCCAGATAAAATTCTGGTGCTCCTTTTAATTGATTTCCAACCATATCTGTTCCTTGTGAAAGTTTTTGTGCTGTTTTTAAGATTCCAACACAATCTAGGTCAAATACAGGTTTGGCTTGAGGGTGGTCTCCTACTATGGTGTGATCTCCTGTTAATGCTAGCATATTCTTTATACCAAATACTCCAGCAGACAATAATTCTCCTTGTATCGCTATTCTATTTCTATCTCTTCCCGTTACTTGAAGTACCGGTTCTAGTCCTTCATCTTTTAATAATTTACATGTAGTAAGAGAAGTAGTTCTCATTACTGCAGATTGAAAATCTGTTACATTAACTGCATGAACTCTTCCTTTAACAGCTCTTGCACATTTTATTAAATGAGATAAGTCCGTTCCTTTTGGAGGAGCCATCTCTGCAGTTACTGCAAACTTTCCACTTTCTAAAGTTTCTTTTAGTAAGCTCATTTTTTATCCCCCTTTTAACCTTTTAAAACTAATTAAGCTTTAGCCGTAGCCTCTTTTTTCTTTAGGCTTAGACTTCTAGGATTACCTGATTTTGAATAATCTTTAGGTTCTTTTATATCTAGTAAATTATCTAATTGGTTTATAGATTTTAACCTATCGTATATAAGTATCCAAGCACAGTCGTTTTCAGGGTTAACTTCACATTTTCCGTCTCTTGCTCCTCCGCAAGCTCCATTTAATAAACCTTTAGCACACATAGTTACTGGACATATGCCCCCAGTCCATGCAAGCTCACATTCTCCACATGCTTTACATGCTTCTTCAAATTCGCCAACTCTCCTAACTTCTCCTATGAATAAAGTGTTGTTAGCTGGATATACAGGTTTATCTTTTAAGTTTTTTACAATTGTTTGTGTTCCATCTCCACAAGCTAGCGAAAGTATTGCATCAGCTTCTTTTATTTCAGTTTTTAAAGCTTTTAAATCCTTTTTAGTTTTTAAAAGATTACATGCAGGGTCTAATATTTGATATCCTAAAACTTCTTTTCCTTCATTTTCTAGTCTTTCTTTAATTTTTAAAACTTCCTCTTCCCCACCACTTTTACACGTAGCTGCACACTGATTACATCCTATTAATACTATTTTTTTAGCATTTTTTAAGTAATCTATTATCTCTTCAAATGGCTTATTTTCAGAAATTATCATCTCTATTCCCCCTTGAAAATTTCCACTTTTATTTATTATTTTGTAACTTACAAGCCTTAACTACATGACTAGCTAGTATTGAAGTTGTAACTGATCCAACACCTCCTGGAACTGGTGTTAACATACGAGCTTTATCCATTATATCATCTGTATCAACATCTCCACATAAATTACCTTCATCATCTACATTGATTCCGACATCTATAACTACAGCACCGTCTTTTATATAATCATGATTTATCATTTTTGCTTTTCCTACTGCTGCAACTACTACATCTGATTTTGAAGATATCTCTGGTAAATTTTTAGATTTTGAATGACATATAGTTACTGTAGCATTTTCATTTAGTAAAAGCATAGATACTGGTTTACCAACTACCATAGATCTTCCTATAACAGTTATATTTGCTCCTGATAATTCTATGTCATAATGTTTTAATATCTCTACAACTGCAGTAGGTGTACATGGTGGATATCCACTTTCATCATTTTCTACTATTTTTGCTGTATTTATTGGATTAAAGCAATCTACATCCTTTTTAGGGTCTATATGATACTTTATTTCATCTTCATTTAAATGTTTTGGTAATGGTCTAAAAGTTAATATTCCATTTATTTTTTTATCTTCATTTAACTTATGTAAGACCTTTATATACTCTTCTTGATTTATATTTTCATCTAATTCTACTACTTCTGTTTCTATACCTATAGTTTTACATCTTTTTAGTGCACCTCTTTCATAAGCCAAGTCATCAGCTCTTGCACCTACTCTAACTATAGCTAACTTAGGATTTATACCTTCTGTAACTAGATTATTAACTTCTTTTATTAATCCTTCACTTATTTTATCTGCAACTGGTTTACCTTTAATAATTTGTCCTTTAGTTGTTGTATTGTTCATTTATTTGAGCCCCCTATATATTAAAACTTAAGAAAATTATAATTGATTTTTATTTATTTAATGCTTTTTCTACTTTTAAATAAACTTCATCACAAATTTTAACACCTTCTTCAACAAGGCTATTAATTTCATTTCTTACTTCATTTACATATTTTTCATCTTTTATTGAATTTATATTTATTAAAACATTTAACTGTCCACTAAGAATAGCAGCTCTTAGACATTGAACTCCAACACCAATATCACTTATAGCCAATCTTGATCCTTTATCGACTAAATCTTCATGTAACTTAATAGATTCATAGCATACTTTAACTATTTTAATAGGCACTTCACATGCTTTTTTTAATGCATTTTCCATAGTCTCTGACTTTATTTTCTTCTCTTCATCTGTTGAACTTGGAAGTCCATATGCTTTAGACAACGGAAGAAAGCACTCTGCATCTTCATCTATCATACCAATTAAGTCTTTTTCTAAAGATCTTGCTTTTTCAAGTATAGATTTTACACTTTCTTCATGTTCAGCATACTTTTTCTTTCCTATAGTTAAGTTACAAACCATACTTCCTAATGCAATACCTATAGCCCCAGTTAAAGCTGCTGCTCCACCTCCACCAGGAGCTGCTGATTTTGAAGCTAAAACATCTACAAAATCTTCACATGTTTTTTCTGATATTCTCATTTTCTTTCCTCCATAAATAATACCTTATGTTTATTTATTTTGATTAACAAATCAGAGTTAGCAAAGTTGTAAATTTGATTGTTAACGTAGTACTTAAACTAAACTTTCAATAATTCATGCCAATTAACAAACCAGATTTACAACTAGCTACTCTAATATATTATCTTACTAGAATAAACCTGATATTACACCATTTTCATCAACATCTATTCTTTCAGCTGCTGGAACTTTTGGGAGCCCTGGCATCTTCATTATATCTCCAGTAAGGGCTACTATAAATCCAGCACCTGCAGAAACTGTTAACTGTCTTACAGTTATTTTAAATCCTGTAGGTCTACCTAATTTTGTTTGGTCATCAGTTAGAGAATACTGAGTTTTCGCCATACATATAGGTAATTTTCCAAAACCTAATTTTTCTAGGTTTTCTATTTCTTTTTCTGCTGCTAGAGTAAAATCTACTCCATCAGCTCCATATATTCTTGTAGCTATAGCTTCAATCTTCTCTTTTATTGATAGGTCATCTTCATAGCAGAATTTAAAGTTATTTTCTTCTTCATCTATTAATCTAATAACTTCCTTCGCTACTTCAATTCCACCTTCTCCACCTTTAGCCCAAACTTCAGAAAGTGCAACATTAACACCTAATTCTTTGCATCTATCTTCTACTAACTTAAGCTCTGCCTCTGTATCAAGTGGGAATCTATTTATAGCTACAACTGCTGGTAATCCATAAACTTTAGTTATATTTTCAACATGCTTTAAAAGATTTGGAAGTCCAGCTTCTAATGCTTCTAAGTTCTCTTCATTTAATTTATCCTTAGCAACTCCACCGTTGTATTTTAATGCTCTAACAGTAGCTACTATTATAACTGCATCTGGCTTTAAATCTGCCATTCTACATTTGATATCTAGGAATTTCTCAGCTCCTAAATCAGCTCCAAATCCTGCTTCTGTTACAACGTAATCAGCAAAGTGCATAGCCATTTTTGTAGCTATTACAGAGTTACACCCATGTGCTATGTTTGCAAAAGGCCCTCCATGAACAAAAGAAGGAGTTCCCTCTAGTGTTTGCACTAAGTTTGGCTTTAATGCATCTTTTAGTAAAGCTGCCATAGCTCCATTAGCCTTTAATTGTTTAGCTGTTATAGGATCTCCATTAAATGTATATCCTACTATTATGTTTCCTAGTCTTTCTTTAAGGTCCATTATATCATTAGCTAAACAAAATGCTGCCATTATTTCAGATGCAACTGTTATATCAAATCCATCTTCCCTTGGCATACCATGTGCTTTACCACCTAATCCATCAGTTATATTTCTTAACTGTCTATCATTCATATCCACACATCTTCTCCAAGTTATTCTTCTTGGATCTATTCCTAGTTCATTTCCTTGATGTATATGATTATCAAGCATTGCTGCTAATAGATTATTTGCTGCTCCTATAGCATGAAAATCCCCAGTAAAGTGTAAGTTTATATCTTCCATAGGTATAACTTGAGCATACCCTCCCCCAGCTGCTCCACCTTTTATCCCAAATACAGGTCCTAAAGATGGTTCTCTTAATGCTACTAATACATTTTTATTTAATTTAGAAAATGCATCGGCTACACCAATTGTTGTAGTTGTTTTGCCTTCTCCAGCTGGAGTTGGATTTATAGCTGTAGTCAATATTAGCTTAGCCTTCTTATCTTTTTTATCTTTTTTTAGTAAGTTATAATCAACTTTTGCTTTATACTTACCATAAAGCTCTACTTCGTCATCACTTAATCCTAATTTTTTGGCTATTTCCCTTATATCTTGCGGTTTAGCTTCTTGTGCAATTTCGATATCTGATTTAAATCCCATAACTAAATCTCCTCTCACTTTACATTGTTATATCTATTATACTAAAAAATACTAACAATTCGTCATTAATCTACTTTTTATTTCATTTATCTGTATTTTAGTATCTTCGCTTACATCATATGGAGATTGACTTGCTCTATCAGAATCTATAACATCTTGATTGTAGTAAATAAAACCTAGCAATTCTCCATCCTGTAAATTACTAGCTATAAAGTCTTCATCAGATTTATTTCTTACTTTATTTCCTACCACAAAAACTTTTTTAACGCCTATATCCGTACCTAGCCTTTTTACCTTTCTATATGTTTGTAGACTTCTTTCTCCAGGTTCTACAACAACTATAAAAGCATCTACTCCTTGTGCCGTACCTCTTCCTAAATGTTCTATCCCTGCTTCCATATCCATTACAACTACATCTTTATTTTGTAATATCAAGTGTGAACATAGCCTTTTTAACAAAACATGTTCAGGACATACACATCCACTTCCACCAGAATCTACTGTTCCTAACGTTAAAAGTCTAACCCCATTATATTCCTTGCAGTACTTATCAGGTATATCATCTACTTTCGGATTTAATTTAAACATTTTATTGAAAGTACCCGTTTCAGCAGATGTTCTTTCATTAACTAAATTTTTCATCTCTGATATAGGTACTATAGTTTCATAAACTTCTTTAGGGAAACCTAAAGCTAAGCCTAAGTTCGCATCCGGATCTGCATCTACAGATACTACTCTATATCCGTCATCTGCAAACATTCTTGATAACATAGATGAAAATGTTGTTTTTCCTACTCCACCTTTTCCTGTTACTGCTATTTTCATACTATTCCCACCTTTTCTTTATCTTTAGTTTTATATATTACTACATTTATTCATAATAAAAAATTTGCAAATTAATTATTTAAAAGTTTTCTTTGCATGAAAAATAAACTACAGCTAGCTTTCATAAACTAATTTAAATTTAATACTATCTTTTCAAAGTAGTATCCCTAGTTTTTTTACTTATTAAATTTAATACTATGCCTCTGCTGGCTTTGCTTCCTTTTGTGCATTTTTTTGTGCAACTAATTCCTCAAAATGTTCACGCTTTTTCTCAATACCATTTATTATCATTTGAGCTAGTTCTTCTGGATTCTCATTTACCTTAAATGTTGCTCCTACACTATCTTGTAAAGTTTTAGTTAATATTTCTACAGTTTTTGAAGATCCTGCAATAGGAGGCATTATACCTAAGTAAGTATCTATACCCGATCCTACAACATAAGTACCTATAGCTACTGCCTTTTCAGACATCCATTCTGGAGCTACTCCTGCTACAGGTATATCACACATATCCATATCTAAAAACTTAGCAACTTCAGCTACAACATTTAATATACGGCTACAGTCAACACATGATCCTAAGTGTAAAACCGGAGGTATGTCTACTAATTCACAAACCGTCGCAAGTCCTTTACTAGCCATACTTTTAGCTTCTTTATTTAATAATCCAAATTTACCAGCTGCTGAAGCTCCACACCCAGTTGTAACTACTAATATGTCATTTTTTATAAGTTCTTTCATTATAGTTACATGAGCTTTGTTTGAAATACTTCTTGCATTATTACATCCTACTACTCCTACTACTCCTCTTAATACTCCTGATTTTAAACAGTCTACTAAAGGTTTAACTGTTCCTGGACTATCTATTTGAGAGTTGACAACTCTATCTAACTGACCTATTATTGTTTGCTCACTATATCCTACAGTTGTAGTAGTTTTTAATTCAGGTATATAAACTTTTTCTTTATCTCTATTTTTAAAATTAAGTATAGCTTCTCTTACTATTTTTTTAGCATCATCTAATGCTGTATCTTCATTAAATTCAATGTATGTTGATCCTGATATCTTAGCTTTTGGAGATGTTGTTATAAATTTTGTATGATAACACTCAGAAACTTTAGCTAATGCTGGGAATATACATTGTACATCTACTATCATAGCTTCTACAGCTCCTGTTATTATAGCTAGTTCTTGTTGGTGGAAATCTCCTGCTGTTCTTACGCCATGTCTCATCGTAACTTCATTTCCAGTACAACACATTCCTGCTAAATTTATACCTTCAGCTCCGACTTCTTTAGCTAATGCCAGAAGTTCTGGATCCTCAGATGCTAAGACTACCATTTCTGATAATGAAGGTTCATGTCCATGTAAAATTATATTTACTTTATTGTTTTCTAGTACTCCTAGGTTTGCTTCTGATTGTCTTACGGTAGGTGTTCCGAATAATATATCACTAAATGTTGTTCCTATCATAGAACCTCCCCATCCATCTGCAAATGAAGTTCTTAATGATAAGTTTATTAAGCTATCTATATCAGCCGTACATCCCATGTGAGTTGAATGCATGATTGTTACTATTTCTCTATCTATTGCTCTTGGCTCTATATTATGTTTTTTCCATATATCTTGTCTTTGATGTGGTGCTCTGCTTAAGAATTTTAATTTTCCATGAGGTTTCCCAAATTCCATTAAAGCTACATCTGCAACCTCATGTGCTATATCGTATATATCTCTATTTTCTGTTTCTATTCCCCATTCTTTAGCTAAACCTATTAATTTAGCATCATCTTTTATCGTATAATTACCGTCTCTACTAGATATAGCCATTGTATGTGCTATACCTCTAGCATGGTCTGAATGTGCAGCCGTTCCCGCTGCAACCATTCTTGCAAAGTTTCTACCTACTATTACGTGCTCATCTGCTCCACATAACCCTAACGGAGTTTTGGGAGTTATCCTACAAGGTCCAGCTGCGCATATCCTACAGCATACTCCTTGAAGTCCAAATCCACATTGAGCCTTCATGGCAAGTTTTCTGTCATACATAGTTTCTACGCCATCTCTCTCAGCCTTTTCTATAAGCTTTTGGCTGTTTAAGTCGATAGTCAACATCTTTTTATCCATACCTCTATCCCCTTTATATAAAATTTTTAATAGAAATAAGTACGTTACTGTGTATGAGCTTTATATTTTTCTATATTTAAAATAATCTCTTTTACCTAAATTATAGCAACTATATAAATTACTTTCACTATAATTTAGGTAATTTTTTAACAAGTAGTTTATATATTATTATCTAGCCTAGCTATTAGTGCTCCATATGCGATTGAATATAGCTTTGATTCATGAGAATCAGCTCTTGAAACAAGTACAATTGGAACTTTAGCTCCCATTATTATACCTGCAGACTTTGCATTTGCCAAATATGTCATAGATTTTCCTATCCCATTTCCAACTTCTATTGTTGGTACTAGTATAATATCTACATCTCCTGAAACTTTACTGTTAATATTTTTAATCTCTGAGGATTTAGAAGAAATAGCTATATCAAAAGCTAATGGACCTTCTAAAATTACATCTTCTCCAAATAATTTATTTTCACAGTCTTGCTGTAACTTATAAGCATCTACTGTGGCTTCCATTTTATTATCTACCTTTTCTTTAGCCGCTAAAGCAGCTATTTTTATATTTTCTGCCTTAAGTGCTTTACAGGCTTTTATAGCATTATTAACTATTTTTCTTTTCTGATCATATGTAGGTTTTATATTCATTCCTCCATCAGTAATCATTAATAATTTGTGATAAGTTGGAACCTCATATACCATAACATGACTTAAAAGACTATCAGTTCTTAAACCATAATCCTTATTTAAAACAGCTTTAAGTAGTATAGAAGTATCTAGTATTCCTTTCATTAGGAAATCAGCTTTTTTATCACTTACAAGCTTAACAGCTATTTCAGCACACTCTTTATAAGTATAAGCTTTAATTAAACTTATATTTTCTAAATTGAAATTTAATTCATATGATATTTTTTTGATTTTATCAATATCTCCTATCAATATAGGTTCAATTATATTCTTATTCATAGCATCTAAAACAGCATGCAGAACTTCCTCATCTTGAGCTGCAGCTACAGCTAATTTAACTTTCCTATCTAATTTTAAATCGCTTATTATGTCATCTAGATTTCTTATCAAAATGGTTCCTCCTTATTATTTTTACTTTTGCAAATTTATAAATATGTATAAAAGTTGTTATTATAGTTAATTTAATTTGACAACTAGTTTATTACTCCTTTATTATTTATATAAAATTTCTATTTAATATTTTTATTTATAAAAAAAGCTATAAGAGTAAACTCTTATAGCTTATATAGCTTAAATTTTTATCTATACTGATCTAATTCTCTAAGACATGCAACTGTAACCTCATCTTGAGGATTTATTTCGTATGCTCTTTCTATATAATAAATTGCATTATCTAAATCTTTATCGTTTAAATACGCCATACCTAGATTACATAAAATCTCAGGGTCTTCTTTTTTTAACTTAGCTGCTTTTTCAAAATACTCTATGGCACCTTTAATATTGTAATTTGATGCTTCACAAAGTCCTAATTCAACTAATGTATCTACTTGATTTGGTCTTATTATAAGTATCTTTTCAAAGTATTTTTGAGCTTTACCTATATCATTCATATTTCTATAAGCTAACCCTATCATAAATAAAAGATTCCACCAGTCTCCATGTTCATCTGCTAGTGGCAATAACTTTTCTAATCCTTCTTCATTTTTACCTTGGAATACTAAATTATAACCCTCTTCATATTGAACTTTAAAATCCATTTTTCCTATTATATCTTGAACCTCTGCACATAAATCATCGGGTAATCCAAGTCTTATTGCTTCTTCCCATGTAACCTTACTTTTTATATATTGATTTTGATTATAGTAATGATATCCTAAATGATAGTATGCAAGTGCAAAAGATTCATCTATATCTATTACCTTTTCTAATGCTTCAATCGCATCTAGTAAAAATGCTTCCATAGGTTTTTCATCACCATTTTTTTGATGCATCTTTGCCATTTCTTGACAAACTATCGCATAATGATAAAGTGAATCCACATCATCTGGGTACAAGTTAACACTACATTTTAAATATATTAAAGCATCTGTATATTCTCCAGCCTCAAAATATTTTCTAGCCATATATCCCATATAAGACTTTAAATCTAAATCTAAATTATTTTCTATAGCTTCTAAAAACTTTTTATAATCTTCATTGTATTTAAAATTACTGTCGATTCCCATTATATAAATCATTGCATCTGCAATAGACATTGAACTTAATCCATTTTCAACTGTATTACTTTTAATTCCTTTTACTAAAACATCATTCTTTATAGGCACATCTAGTCCATCTTTTGGAAATTCGTATCCTTTTAATTTAAAATCTGCTCCATTTTTTATTTTTAAGAAAGCTAATTCCTCTGCTTTTTTTAATATATATTTTTCAACTCTAAATTTCATTTTTCCCTCCTATATTTCTACTGTGTATGACTTAGATTTCTCAAACACTTTTTTATCATCATAAACAAATAATACTATACTTTCCTTTGGCTCAAGTTTAGTTTTTATATCGTCTTTTAATTTCAATATATCATATTTGAAAACTTCAAAATGTACATATTTTATTATTTGCTTAGCAGGAGTATTTTCAAATCTTGGTATATATTTTAATATATTTTCTTCATTTTGTAAAAATAGATGACATCTATTTTTGAAATCTTCTATATCTACTTTTTCAAGAAAAGCAGGTACATTAGATGTTTTACCTAATGATATATAATCGTATTTTATAATTTCTTTAAATAAATCACTATTTATATTAATTTTCTCTAAATAAAAATCTAGTAATATTTTATATAATTGATTTTTTCCTTGAGACATATTAAAGTATCCATTGTCATTAAAATACGTAGCAAAATCTTCGAAGAATTTAAATGGGCTTTGTTTATAAAAATTATGTATTATATATCTCATAGAAAGTACAAAGTTCTTTGAATTAAAATATCTTTCTAGTATTTCTTCTATATCTTTTAGCTTAAGTATTTGGTCATAACTTATATATTTATTATATAAAACCTCATAAGGTGGATAGTCTTTATATCTAAATTCATGTTCATCAGCTCTATTTCTTATTCCCGTTCCTTTTATCATTTTAAGAAAACCTAATTGTAAATGCTCTATACCTAAATTAAATACATCGTTAAATGAATTCTCAAAGCTTTTGTAATCTTCGTATGGTAAGCCTGCAATTAAATCTAAATGTTGATGTATATTTCTATATGAAGCAATTTTCTTTACTACATATGAAAGTTTGCCAAAGTCATCTCTTCTTCCAACAGCATCTAAGACTTTTTCATTAGTTGTTTGAACTCCTATTTCAAATTGGAATAATCCTTCTTTACAATCCTTTAGAAATTCTAGCATGTCATCGCTTAATAAATGAGCTGTAACTTCAAAGTGATATGTAGTATAATCATTGTCGTTTTCCATTAAAAACTTCATTATTTCCATAGCAAACTTTTTATTAGCATTAAAAGTTCTGTCTATAAATTTTATTTGAGATACCCTTGCATCTATAAGTGCTTTTAAGTCTTTCTTTACTCTATCTATACTAAAATATCTCAATCCCTGAAGAGTTGAAGATAAACAGTATTGACAGTTAAAAGGACACCCTCTAGATGTTTCATAATATACTATTCTATTTTCATATTCTTCTTTGTTTAATTTTTCATATGGACTTGGGATTAAATCTAAGTTTTCTAAAAGCTTCATAGATTTATTCTTAATAATATCTTTATTATTTCTATATACTATTCCATCTACATCCTCTATTTTTATATCACCTTTAAGGTGTTTTACAAAATCTCTAAATACTAGTTCGCCTTCTCCATAAAGTATGTAATCTACAAAATCATATTTTTTCATAGAATCTTCACTATCATAACTTACTTCTGGTCCACCTAAGGCAATTTTCATATTAGGTTTTACCTTTTTAATGTTACCGCATAATTTAACAATATCATTTACGTTCCATATATATGTCGAAAATAAAATAACATCATAATCATTTTTATAAATATCTTTTAATATAAAATCTAATTCATTGTTTATAGTATATTCTCTTATATCTACTTCTATATCTTCTATGTCTTTTACCATTTGGTTTAAGTATCTTATGGCTAAATTTGTATGTATAAACTTAGAGTTTAAAGTTGTTAAAAGTATTTTCATTTAATTCACCTCTTTTTTTAATTTTCTTAGCTATAACTTGTCTATTTTTGTTAAAATACTATATGTATTGATTTTAATTTCTAATATTTTGTATAAAAAGAAGGTTTTTTTATATTATTGTAGAATTATATCTCATTATATATTTATTAATCACTAAATTATATATGAAAGGAAGTTTTTTATGAAATTGTTCGACAAAGTATCTATTGATGCACTATCTAAAAGAGATTTATTGCTTATTGTAAAAGCATTAGAATATACCTATGAAAACACTGATTTAGAAGATTTCATCGGCCTTAGAAACAGTCTTATAAAAGAACTTTGTTTTTTAACAAATACTAAAGAAGAAGTTTTTGTTGAATACTTAGAGTCTGATAATTAAGATTTTTTAAATTTGAACTTATAATTACCTGACTTAGATACTAATCCTATAGTCAAAATATTATTTGAAAATTCTTTTGATATAACTTTGATATTATTTAAAATTGGATCTGATTTTGTATCTCCAATTTCTAATCCTATTATATATCTAGGGTCTGATTTTATATCATATGTTTTTTTATGTATTTTATATTTTCTAAGTTTTATAATATAATCTGACATTGAATTTATGAAATCTATATTATCTAAACCAGGTTCTAATTCGAAATTCAACATAGATAATATAGATTTTTTTATACTTTTTACTCCTTCGAGCTTCGCCTCTCTATCTTCTACATATATATCATAAATAATATTTAATAAATTCACTATTATATTATTTTCTTCATAATCCATTATATTTTTATCTGTATATTTATCTATAGTCTGTATAACTTGTATTCTCTTCATTTCAAATTTTATTACTTCTGACTTTGGCATATCATGGATGAATTCAATAATATTAGTTTTAATTTTTTGCATTAAATCAGCATACTCTAGTGCTGAATTTTCAATAATCGAGTGTATTAATGTATTATACATTAACCCTGAAATTATGAAGTCATTCATATATTTTTCATGTTTATTGAAAAGAATATGATACTTTATAACCTTTAATACTTCTTCTTCACTTCTTTTAATATTAGTATTGGATATTATAACTGGTAATAAAATATTTAATATATTTAAGTCTTTGATGCTATCTCCATAAAACTTATAATATATTAATTCATCTTTTAATCTATTTTTATCAATTTTTACATACCTTTGTGATATATCATCTATTAAAGATTTTGTGTTTATTATAATCATATCTTTTATATATTTATCATTTATACTAAATGCATTTATATATGCTTTTTTTAATAAATCATCATTCATAGCAATACCTTCCTAACGCATAAACTATTTTTAGTTTTATCAATTTGCTAAGTTAATATACTTTTGTTAAAAGAGTTCAATTTAATCACCACTAAAAAAAATAGGCAGCTATTAGCTGCCATAAATGTAGGGGGGGAGTAGAATAGTTTATATATACTCTACTTCCATATATATCTCTTTTGATTCTAATTAGCTCAGCTATCGAGCTATTTCTTAATTTAATTATACAATAACCGAAATTTAGATGTAAAGTATTATTTTTCGACAAATGTACATTAGATATACTACATTCTTTCTGGTGCCCCCATACCTAATATTGCAAGCGCATTTTCTATAGTCTGTTTTGTAGCTGCAACTAAAGCTAATCTAGCTTTTTTAACCTCTATATCATCAACTAATATAGAATTATCATGATAGAATTTATTAAATGCTTGTGCTAAGTCTAAAACAAATCTAGTTACTATATGTGGTTCGTTCTTTCTCATTGCAACTAATAAGTTTTTGTTAAATGATGCTATTAACTTTAATACTTCCGAACTATCAGCATCACTTAATAAATTATAATCTACATCTGTAGTTACATCCATGTTTGCTTTTCTTAAAACAGAGCAACATCTAGCATGAGTATATTGTACATAAGGTCCTGTTTCTCCCTCAAAGCTTAATGTTCTTTCCCAAGAGAAAGTATAGTCCTTAATTCTACTATTAGATAATTCTTGGAATACTACTGCTCCAACTCCTACTTGTTTAGCTATTTCATCTACATTCTCAGCATTAGGGTTTTTAGCAAGCATAGTTTCTTTAGTTTTTTCTATAGCTTGTCTTAAAACATCCTCTAAAAATACTACTCTACCTTTTCTTGTAGACATAGTACCTTCTTCTAATGCAACCATTCCAAATGGCACATGTACCATATCTTTAGCCCATTCAAATCCTATTAACTCTAAAACTTTAAATAATTGTTGGAAATGTAAGCTTTGTTGAGATCCAACTACATATATACATTTTTCAAAATCATAGTTTTCTTTTCTGTATAATGCTGCAGCTAAATCTCTAGTCATATATAATGTAGATCCATCTTTTTTAGTTATAAGAGCAGGTGTCATGTTATATTCTTCTAAGTTAACTATGTTTGTACCTTCAGACTCTTCTAATAGACCTTTTTCTTTTATTATATCTATAACTCTATCCATCTTATCTGAATAGAAACTTTCTCCTGCATATGAATCAAATTCTATGTCTAATAGATCATATACTCTTGAGAACTCTTTTAAACTCTCATCTCTAAACCATTGCCATAAATCAACAGCTTCTTTATCTTTGTTTTCTAGTTTTGTAAACCATGCTCTAGCTTCATCTTCCATTTCTGGATGTTTCTCAGCTTCATCATGGAATTTTATGTATAATTTTAATAATTCAGGTATTGGATTAGACTCTACAGCCTCTTTGCTTCCCCATTTTTTAAATGCTACTATAAGCTTACCAAATTGTGTTCCGTAATCTCCAAGATGGTTTACTCTTACAGTATTATATCCTTGAGAATCATATATTTTATATAAAGCATTTCCTATAACTGTTGTTCTTATATGCCCTATATGGAATGGTTTTGCTATATTAGGAGATGAGAAGTCTATTACTACTGTCTTATCTTTTCCTATTTCACTATGTCCATAATTTTTTCCTTGAGTTAAAACATCATTTATAACATTCTTTGCTAATTGAGATTTGTTAACGAAAAAGTTAACATATCCTCCTGCTGGTTCAATCTTTGATATCGACTCATTAGCTTCTATAGTTTGAGCTAAGTCAGCAGCTATCATATTAGGTGCTTTTCTAAAAACTTTAGCTAATCTAAAGCATGGAAAAGCATAATCTCCCATTTCACTATTTGGAGGTATTTCTATTAATCCAACTATTTCTTCTAATGTTAAATCTTCTATTTTTTCTTTTAACGATTTGGCTACTTCTATTTTAAAATCTTGCATATTAGTACTCCTTCCATTATTCTTATAACACTTTATGATAAAACAAATTATACTTTTTTTCAAGTATCTGTCTATATTTCCAGTTCTTTCTCACTGATAATATTAATACCTTCTTTTTTTAACATCATTGCAGTGATTCCACTTCCATCTATTTTTCTATTACTGAAAGTTCCATCATATATTTTATTACATCCACAAGAAGGGCTCCCTTCCTTTAATATAGCTTCTTTACAATTATAAATCTTGGCTATCTTTAATGTTTCATAAGCACCTCTCATAAAGTTTTCAGTTACATCTAAACCATCTTTACTTTTAACAATAATTTTTCCATTTTTATTTAAGATTTCACTTGGAACTCTAGGAGTTGGAAGTCCTCCTAATTGTTCAGGACAAACTAGTATAAACTGTTTGTCCTTTAAATATTTTTTTACAATTTCGTGATTGTTATTATCGCCATTATACTTACAGTTTATTCCTAATAAGCATGCTGATACCAATATCATCATTTCATCCCCTTATTTATTTTAATGTAACGATAGTAACTCCCATACCACCTTCACCATATTGTCCTGGTCTTTGTGATTTTACATGTTTATGTTTCTTTAGCATTTCTGTTATCCCAGCTTTTAAAACACCCGTACCTATACCGTGGATTACTGTTACATTTTCAAGTCCAGCTAAACATGCATCATCAAGATACTTATCAACTTCTTCTCTTGCCTCTTCAAGTGTCATTCCTCTTAAATCAACTTCACTTTTAACTCTTCCTGATTTAGACTTTATAACATTTCTAGTAGCATTAGTAACTGTTGATTTTACATCCTTTTTAGCTTTTTGTAATGATTTATATGGAAGGGTCATCTTCATTATACCAATTTGTACTAAAGCTTCTTTTTTCTTATTATCCGCTGAAATTACAGATCCTTGTTGATTTAATGTTATAACTTTCACTTCATCTCCAGGCTTTAAATCTTTTACTTCTTTTGAAGTAGTCTTTGGAACTATCATACTCTTAATACTTGGTTGTAATGCTCCCATTGAACTTGATATTTCTCTTCTTAATTCTTCTATTTTTCTATTTTTTTCTTTAGACATGTTCTCTTGTTCTAATCTTCTAAGTTCCTTTATAACTAATTCAGTTTCTTCTTTAGCCTGTCTAGTTATTCTAAAGGCTTCTTGTCTAGCTTCTTCTAGCATTTTTTCTCTTTGAATAGCTATTTTTTCTAGTTTTTCATCATACTCTTCTTTTAACGTCTGAATTTCTTTTCTTAATCTAGATGCTTCTTCTTTTTCTTCTACAGCTTCTACCCTTGATTTTTCTAAACTATGAATTACATCTTCAACGGCAATTGTATCTGTATCTATAAACTCTTTAGCTCTATTTATTACATAATCACTCAATCCTAACCTTTTAGATATGGCAAATGCATTAGATTTTCCTGGCACCCCTATAAATAACCTATATGTAGGTTTTAAATTTTCTAAATCAAACTCTACAGCCGCATTTTCTACTCCATCTTTTGTAAGTGCGTAATGCTTTATTTCACTATAGTGTGTAGTTGCTATACATTTAGCTCCTGCCATATTTACATCTTCAAGTATTGCAATAGCTAAACCTGCTCCTTCGACTGGATCAGTTCCTGCTCCTAGTTCATCAAATATTACTAGTGAATTTTCAGTAACTTCATTTAATATAGAAACTATATTGGTCATATGTGATGAAAACGTAGATAAACTTTGTTCTATGCTTTGTTCATCTCCTATGTCTGCAAATACATTATCGTATACACACATGCTAGTTCCATAATCCGCTGGAATATGAAGACCACTTTGAGTCATTAATGCAAATAATCCTACAGTTTTTATAGTTACTGTTTTACCACCAGTATTTGGCCCTGTTATAACTAATGTATGGAATTCCTTACCTAATCTAATATCATTTCCAATAACGGATTTTGGATCTAGTAGTGGGTGTCTTCCATTTTTTATATTAATATAACTTTCTTCATTTAATTTTGGTTCTATTCCTTTTAATGAAATTGACAACTTTCCTTTTGCAAATGCAAAATCAATTTTTCCTAATATAGCTTGGTTGCTTAATATGTCATCGCTTATATCACCTACAAGAGCCGATAACTCGCTAAGTATTCTTTCTATTTCTTCTTTTTCTTTTAATTTTAACTGTCTAAGTTCATTGTTCATTTCAACTATACTCATTGGTTCAATAAATAATGTTGCTCCTGATGATGATTGATCGTGAACTATACCAGATACTTGAGATCTATATTCTGCCTTTACCGGCACAACAAATCTATCTCCTCTTATTGATATTATTGCATCTTGTAAATATTTTTGATATGTTGATGAACTGATTATTCCATTTAATTTCGAACGAATAGATTGATTTTTTTGTATTATTTTTCTTCTTAAACTTCTTAACTCACTTGATGCATTATCTGATATTTCAACTTCGCTAACTATAGAATTATAAATTTTTTCTTCAACATCTCTATGGACATATAATCCATTTGATAATGATTGAATTATTGGATAGTTAAAATCTTCTTCATCTGATGAAGATAAATTGTTATTTAAAGTTCTAGCTACTCTTAAAGTATCCGCTATCATAAGTAAACTTCCTGGGTCTATAGATGCTCCGACTTTTGTTCTCTTTACCTTATCTTCAACATCATATAATCCTTGTAAATTTACTCCACCTTTTTTTATAAGTATAGCTTGAGCTTCACTAGTTTCCTCTAGCATATATTTAACTTCTTCGTAGTCTGAACTGGGTTTTAATTTATCTATATATCTTAAACCTAAAGAAGATGAAGCTTTATCTTTTAGTAAAGAAATTATCTTGTCAAACTCTAAAACTTTTAATGATTTTTTATTCATGCTTCCTCCTTAGAAAAATTTTATTCAAATTTTAAGTGTATTTTATGTAATTTTGTACTATACTATTTATATATTATACATAATCAATACTATTTTGTAATATAATTTAATTTAATTTTTAGTAAGGAGATGTTTTTTATGAACAACGTTCTAAGTGATTTACAACCTAGTTTAGTTTTTAAGTATTTTGAAGAGATTTCTCAAATACCAAGAGGATCTAAAAATGAGAAGGCTATAAGTGATTACTTACGTAATTTTGGTGAAGGCCTAGGCTTAGAGACTATTCAAGATGAAAGTCTAAATATAATAATAAGAAAGCCAGCAACTCCTGGATATGAAAATGCACCTGGTGTAGTACTTCAAGGTCATATGGATATGGTTTGTGAAAAAAATAAAAGTACTAACCATGACTTTATGAAAGACCCAATCGAGCTAAGAATAGATGGAGATTATGTATATGCAAATAATACAACTTTAGGTGCTGACAATGGTATAGCTGTAGCTATGGGACTTGCAATACTTGCATCTAATGATATCCCTCATCCTGCTTTAGAAGTTCTTTTAACTGTAGACGAAGAAGCTGGTATGACTGGTGCTATGGCATTAGATGGAAGCTTAATTAAAGGAAAATACATATTAAACTTAGATTCTGAGGAAGAAGGTCATCTTCTAGTAAGTTGTGCTGGTGGTGTAACTGCTTTATCAACTTTACCAGTAGAATTTGTTAAACCTGAAGCTTCTAAATCAGCTTATTTATTAGAAATCAAAGGTTTATTAGGTGGACACTCTGGTATGGATATAATAAAACAAAGAGGTAATGCTAATAAATTATTAGGTAGACTTCTAAACTTATTAGATGTTGATTTTGATTTAGCTAAGGTTGAAGGCGGATCTAAAAATAACGCTATCCCTCGTGAAGCTGATGCTGTAATAATGATAAATAATGATCAAAAAGATAAATTCGTAGCTTGTGTAAAAGAAATAACTGAAATATTTAAGCATGAGTTAAGAACTTCTGATCCAGGTTTTGAAATAGTATGTACTGAAACTACTAAACCTGAATTAGTATTTAATGCTAAGTCTAAGGATAGCGTTATAAAAGTACTTAACTTAATACCTAATGCTATACAAACTATGAGTATGGATATAGAAAATCTAGTTGAAAGTTCTACTAACTTAGGTGTTCTTAGAACTACAGACTCTACAGTTACTTTCGAATGTGCTGTAAGAAGTTCAGTTAAATCTCTTAAAGATGATATAACTGCTAGAATGGAACTTTTAATATCTGAGTTTGGTGGAAAACTTGATTTAATAAGTGACTACCCAGCTTGGGAATATGCTAAAGGTTCTGAACTTGAAAAAATATGTGTTAAGGCTTTCGAAAACATTAATGGTAAAGAGCCTATAATAATGGCTTTACATGCAGGTCTTGAGTGTGGTTTATTACTAGATAAAATACCTAATGCTGAAGCTATATCATTTGGACCAAATATGTATGATGTTCATACTCCAAATGAACATTTAAGCATATCTTCAACTGATAATACTTGGAAATACTTATTAGAAATATTAAAATCTATGAAATAGTAAAAGTAAAAACTCCTCTGAAATTCAGAGGAGTTTTTTTTATTTCAATTATTTACTTATAGATTTGTTTATAGGTTTTTCTGCTACTATTATTATCTGTACTGCAGTCGTAAGTATTGAAGTTTTTTTTCTGTAAGCCATATACTTACCTTCCCATATATCACAGTACTTTTCTTTAAATTTCTTAAGCCCTTCAAACGAATAGAAGTTTTGTCCATGAGAATAAATCTGAGAAGCTACTTTTTCTGATAAAAATGAATATTTGGACCTTCCGACATTTGATAAAGGTGCCATTCCCATATTAAATCTTGAATAGCCTTCTTCTTGACCCCACTTAAATAAATTAACGAATATAAAGTCCATTATACCATTACATGTATCGTGAGAAAATCTCATTAAATCAATTGATAATGTCTGATCATTATCATACATAGGCATTAAATTACTAAAGCCTTTTATTTCATTATCTTTATTTCTTACTATAGCAATTGGTTGCTTACTTAAGTATTCTTTATCAAAGAATCCTATATAGAATCCTTTTTCATGTCTACCATCTAACCATTCATCCGAAACTGCTTTTAACTCTTCAAAGAAACTTTCTGAAAATGGAGGCTTTATAAGTTCAAATGTATATCCTTCTTTTTCAACTCTAGATATGGCATTCCTTACACTTTTCATTTTTCTGCCTTCTAACGTAAACTTCTTTAAATCAACTAATGCATCTTCACCTAACTTCATAAATTCATACCCTGTTTCATGTAAGTCTGGCATCATAGTTTTATCTATTGCTGTAAATACCGGTACATATCCATATAAATCTGCTAAATTATAAAACTCTTGAATAGTTTCAAATATTTTTTCCTTATTCCCTACAGGGTTTCCAAGTATTATTATTTTATTAGCAGATATTTGATATTGTAAAAGTACATCTTTTGATTCATTTATATATACAAATTTATCCTTTAAATATACATAGTGTATTACTGGTGATCCTCCGAACTTATTTATTATATCTGTGACTTCATTTTGATACTCATCTAAAGTTCTTCTTGGAAAATCATTATCTTTATTTATTCTATATAACATCCAAAGTAAAAATAGTGCAATCAAGAAACCACATATACTAAATCCTAATAAAGATGCTCCATAATGCTTTATAGATTGTATCTTATAGTTAGCAATAGGAAGCTTACCTATCTTTCCATTAAGATTAGCATAAACTGTGTATATATATAATATTAAGAAAGAAATCATTAAGATTACATCTTGAGCAAATACTCCCCATCTCATAACGAAACTTTCTCTGTAAAATTGCTTCTTACTAGCCCAAATAAGTAATGCTACTATAATTAGGTATATACTTCTATAATAGTTTGGATCCATTACTAGTGTTAACAATACCGCTCCTGTTATTAATACTAATGTTATTTTATATATTCCTTTTGATTTATAAGTCATTACTCTTGATACAGCAATTAATAAAAATCCTATTATTATAGATATTCTTTGAGGAATATGAACTACTGAAAAATATGAAAATTTATTTACTATATAAAATTTCTTTGCCAAATCAGGAGAGGCTTCAGAAATTAATAAACTAACTCCAGATAATAAGACTAGCAAAATAATTATTATATGTGCTATCTTTGACAAAGTAGTTGTTATTATATCTTTAACTTCTTCATCTAAATGCTCAAAATAATCTTGTGCATATAATATAAGTCCTAATATAAGTGGTATTATGTAGTAAGATACCCTATATAAAAATATAGCTAATAATACCTTCTCAGGAGAAACTCCTAATGCTTTTAATCCTAACAATAATGTTATATCAAATGATCCAATTCCTCCAGGAGCCATACTAACTATTGCTGCAACTATAGCTACCACAAATATAGGTAAAAATTTAGCTATAGAAACTGGTTCTCCTAAAATTCTCATAATACTATATATTAAAAATATAGTTGTTGCCCATTCTAATGCTGATATAGCCATAACTTGGACTGAATCTTTTATATCTGCCTTTTCCTCTTGAGAACCTTTTATAAATTTAAATATTAAATATATTGATAAAATAGGAAAGTATGTACTTATTAAAACGGTCATTATACTTACAAACTTATCAAGTCTTACATCCGAAAAATTAGTTATCACATAAATAAAACAAACCATAGAAAATCCAGTTAAATTAAGTGCAACTATTTTTGTTATTTCTTTTACTAATAATTTCGTATCTTTTACATGATCTTTATAAAAATTAGTTTTTAAAGCTATAGCTGTACTTCCTCCAAATCCAGCTATACTAGCTATAGAACTAGCTATCAGTGAATATTTGTATAGCTTTTTGTTATTTAATTTTATTCCCACTCTCTTTTTAAGTATAAAATCATAAAAACTTAATGGTAAGTATGAAATCATACCTAGTGCTGCTATAATTAGCAAGTTTGATATAGTTAGTTTATCTGCATACCTTTTTAAAATTGTCATATCAAAGGATGCAAATACATTCTTAAACTCTTTCATTACTATAATGAAAATTGCTAAGGCAAAAACTATCTTTATCCATTTTAGCAATTTATGCTTATTCATATAGTAATCCCTCCTTTTACTTTTTACCTAAAAAACAATTTATCTATACATTTTTTTACATTTTTTTACATGTTTTATTTACCCAGTAACTTATATTATACCTCATTTTATATAATTGTATAAAATTTAATTTGTAAAATCTACTTACATAATTGTAAGTTAATTATTTTTAGTACTATTTTTAACATTATCTCAAATTATTATTTCTAAAAACAAAATAAAACATATAGAGTTTGTCTTTATACTTAAATATCCTACTCTTAAAAAACTACTCAATATCTATTTTAATTTATTTTTCTTAAAATATTTACTA
Source organism: Paraclostridium sordellii (assembly GCF_000953675.1). Taxonomy (NCBI): domain Bacteria; kingdom Bacillati; phylum Bacillota; class Clostridia; order Peptostreptococcales; family Peptostreptococcaceae; genus Paraclostridium; species Paraclostridium sordellii. Next base: position 2,983,619 of record NZ_LN679998.1, read on the forward strand.
TATAAATCTTAATTTTTTCTTAAGATTTATAAATAAAAAATATAGGGTGCAATATACACCCTATATTTTTTATAAAATCTATTCAACACCCTTATAATAGTGTCCACTTGTAAAACCTGTTTTATCTAATTTTCTATATAACTCTTTAGATTTTTCTCCAATAGAAAAATCATTTTCTATTGATTCTTCAAAAGCTTCTATAACATCTTTTATTTGTTCTGAATCTTCTAATGTAAAATCTAATCTAAATATGTTTATATTAGATTTTTTTAGTTCATATAGATCTTCTAGTATACATATAGGTTTAGAATTATATATACTAGTTCTACAAAATACATCTTGAGAAAGTCTAAATACTTCATCTTTTCCGTCTTTTAAAGCATACATACTCTTATTGCATATAGAACTTCTTTTATCTTTTTTGCAATCTCTGATTAAAACACCCATAGGGCAGTATTCACTAATCATAAGTGGTGTATATCCATAAGCAATACTTTCTATATCTAAATCAGAGTAGTTTAACATCTCTTTAATTTCAGTTAAATTCAACTCTTGTGATATACATACTGTATTTGCACCTTCACTACTATAATGTTTTATAGTTTCGCTATTAAACACATTTAAATAGCTATCTATATATAATTCATTATTTTTGAATAAATTTATACTACCTAAATTTCCAACCTGTACTGATATATTTTTGTCACTTAACTTATTTAAAATTTTATAATCTTTATTTCTAAGTATTCTAGGCAATGAATATATAATCTTTACTTTGTTATTAGTAATTTCAATTGCTTCATTTAATGTATTTATATCTTCATAATAAATAGCATCTAAGTTATATCCTATCACAGCTTTTAGCTGCTCTATATTTTTTACTTTAACTCTAAGTTTTATATCTTTATTTCTTGTTTGAACTTTAGGCTTATATTCTATTTTTACGTTTTTATATAATCTATCTTTTATATATATTCTTTCTTCATTAAGTTTTTCAATTGCTTCTCTTCTTAATTGGTTTAAAATACTTATAGGTAAACTAATATTGTCATCTATATCTACATCTATATTATCTAATATATAAGTTGTATTTCCTAATTTTCCAATTTGAGATATAACTTTTTCTTTGCTTAGTGCAACTTTTATTGCTTCTTCAATGGTTTTGTCGCCTTTAACAGATATAGAATTTCCACTTTTATCATTTAATGTTAATACTGGAGATTCACCTAACTTCAATGTAATTTTTGCATCTATAGGAATTTTTATATTTTCTATATCTTCTTCAAAAGTCTTTTTAACTGTATTTAAAAGATCACTATCTGATGTTTTATATACAATTTGTCCTTTTTTAGCCTCTCCTATAAAATCAAGTTCTATAAGTTCTCCCTTTTCTCCTCTATCACTTATTTGATTATTTGATTTTATTATTCTTCCTATAGTTCCTCCCCCTAAATTTATGCCGTCACCTTTTTTAAGAGTATTTTCTAGCATTATTTTTAGACGCTTAGCTTTCCTATTGTAATCTACTACCTTACCAATGTAAAGTCCTACATTATTAGGTCTATTTGAATTCATTATAGACTCTCCAACTTCACCTAATAAGTACCCTTTTGTAAATTTTCTATTGAATATAGTGTACAAGTCATTAATAGTATCATTAGAAACTACTACTTTATTTTCATCCACGTATTTATTTATAGTCTCTCTATAGCTTTTTATTACAGTACCTACATACTCAGGCCTTTTCATTCTACCTTCTATTTTTAGAGAGTGAACTCCAGCATCTATTATTCTATCTATTTCTTCTATTGTATTTAAATCTCTAGGACTTAATAAATACTCTCCATCTGTATTTATCACTTCCCCAGAGTTTATATCTATTAGTTCATATTTTTGTCTGCATGGTTGTGCACATCTACCTCTATTTCCAGATCTATTACCTAACATACTACTCATTAAACATTGTCCAGAGTAACAAACACATAATGCTCCATGTACGAATATCTCTATATCTACATCGCTATTTTTACATATATGTTCAATTTCATCTATGTTAAGTTCTCTTGCTAAAACTACTCTATCAAATCCAATCCCTTGAAGATATAGTGTATCTTCAAGAGAATGAGCTACCATCTGAGTACTTGCATGTAATTCAAAATCTGGAAGCATAGATTTTATTAGTTTAGCCATACCTATATCTTGAAGTATAACTGCATCAATATCTATATCATATAAGTATTTTATATATTCTAAAAAATCATCTATTTCATTTTGCTTTATAAGTGTATTTGCAGTTACAAATACTTTTACATTTCTTATATGAGCATATCTAACGGCTTCTTTTAGTTCTTCCCTATCAAAATTGTTAGCGGATGCTCTAGCACTAAATTCTTTTCCACCTAGATAAACTGCATTTGCTCCGTTTTGAACGGCTGCCTTCAATGCATCAAAACTACCTACAGGCGCTAGTAATTCTGTATTCATAATTACCTCCTTGTTAGTCATTAAAAACTAAAACCTTCAGGTTATTTTTCCTGAAGGTTTTTAAGTATACCATTATTTTAAAAGTTTACCTGAAGCTTTTATATAATTTAACTCTTGTTCTAATTCTATGTTCTTCAACTGTAAATCATATAATTTATTTTGAAAATCTGAAGCTAATTTTTCAGCTATCTCTGTTTTTTCATTAGCTTCATCTAAATTATTCTTCAGTTCTTCTATTTCTTTCTTAAGTAAATTTATTTCTTCTACGTTATTTGCTTTATTATCTAATTCTGATTTTAAAGCATCTATCTCAGATTGTTTTTTACCAAGTTCTTCAACTCTATTATCAAGTTCTAACTTTATTTTTTTCATTTCTAGTTGAACTTCTTGGTTAGGTTTTTCTGCTTTTTTAGCTAATTCTTCATTTGCTTTACTTAGCTTATCATTTTCTTCTGAACATTCAAATAGTAAGTCAGTAACAGTTAAAGCTGATAAAATAGCTACTTGAGATGTACTAAGCAATGGATTTGCTTCTGAAATTCTGCTCATTTCTTCATCTACGTAATGTGCTATTTTTATCATATAGTCTTTAGATTTTTCAGATACCATAGGATATTCAGATCCATGTATCTTTACTGTGACTTTGTTCATCCTAACCCCCCCCTACTTTTATCTTTATTAGTTTGATCTTAAATTCGCATTTAGCCTTTCACTTAGTTCACTTACTATTTTATCATGAACTTTTGCTACTTCTTCATCTGTTAAAGTTTTATCTTTACTTCTATATGTTATTGAGTATGCTATAGATTTATGTCCTTCTTCTATTTGAGCTCCTTTATAAACATCAAATAATTGATAGCTTTCTAATATATCTTCTCCATTTGCTTTTATAATATCTTCTATTTGCTTAACAAATACTTCATCCTTTACTAATAAAGCTATATCTCTTGTAGTTGCAGGATATTTTGGTAATGGATTATATACCTTAGCGTTATTTAAGTTCTCAAATACTAAGTCTACATTAATTTCAGCAATGTACACTCTTTGATTTAAATCGTAGTTTTCAAGTACATCTGGATGTAATTCTCCAAATACACCTATACATATATTATTATACACTAATTTAGCACATCTTCCAGGGTGGAATGTTAAATTTTTAGTTTCAGGTTCTATTTCATATCCACTGAATCCAACATTATTTAATATAGTTTCTACAGCACCTTTTAATGCAAAGAAATCTACATCTTTTCCATACATTCCTATAGATAACTTTTTAGTTTCTACTGGTAATCCTTCTTGTGGTCTAAATGTATTTCCACATTCAAATGCATAAACATCCTCAACTTTATGAGATAAGTTTGTTGAAATCACATCTAGCATATTAGGAATTAATGTAGTTCTCATTACAGAAGTTTCTTCTCCTAATGGATTCATTATTTTAACAAACTCTCTTTTTTCATCATTTTCATCTAAGTTAATTTTATCTACGCCTTTAGGGCTTACAAATGAATATGTTAGTATTTCATTTAGTCCAACAGCAATAGAGTTTGATTTTATTTTATCTATAAACTTTTGATTTTCTGTTTTAACTCCAGCTGTAGCATTTCCTTCTAATGTAGCTGAAGGTATATTGTCATATCCATGTATTCTAGCTATTTCTTCTAATATATCAGCATCTTCTGTTATATCTAATCTAAAACTTGGAACTTCTAATTCTAATTTATCAGAAGATTTTAAGTTACATTTAAACTCTAATCTTTCTAATATATTTAAGAATTGATCCATAGGCACATTAACACCTAATAATCTATTTATTCTTTCTGGATTAACTGTTATCTTTTGTACTTCTTCCTTTTTAGGATAGTAATCTAACATTCCATTAAGAACTCTACCACATCCTAATTCTTCTATTAATTGACATGCTCTGTTTACAGCAACTTCTGTTAAGTTTACATCTATTCCTTTTTCAAATCTAGATGACGCTTCTGTTCTTAATCCTAATTTTTTAGATGTAGCTCTTATATTTTCTTTAGCAAAACTTGCACCTTCTATAAATATAGATGTAGTTGTATCTTTTACTTCTGAGTTTTCTCCACCCATTATCCCTGCTAAGTCTAAAGTTTTATCTTTATTCCCTATAACAAGCATATCAGATGTTAATGTTCTTTCAACCCCATCTAAAGTTGTGAATTTTTCATCTTCTTTAGCTAACCTAACTGTCATTTTATCATATTTTATATCTTCTAAGTCAAAAGCATGTAGTGGTTGACCTAACTCTAACATAACGTAGTTTGTAATATCTACAATGTTATTTATTGGTCTCATACCTGCTTCTATAAGTCTTCTTTGCATCCAATATGGAGAAGGACCTACCTTAACATCTTTTACAACTTTTCCACAATATCTTTTACATAAATCAGTTTGAACATCTATTTCAAAGCTCATTTCTTCATCTGATCCATTTACTTTTATTTCTGGGAATTTTAATTCTTTTCCTAAAGTAACTGCAGCTTCTCTAGCTATTCCTAATATAGATCTGCAATCTGGTCTATTTGAAGTTATTTCAAACTCTATTAAAGCATCATTTATTCCTAGAGATTCTCTTACATCCATACCTAATTCAAAAGAATCTTGATGATCTAGTATATATATTCCATCTTTTTTATATTCTTCAACATATTGAGAAGGTATAGTAAGTTCTTCAGCTCCACAGAACATTCCTTCTGATAATACGCCTCTTAATTTACCTTTTTTGATTTTAAAGTCACCAGGTAAAACTGCACCTATTCTAGCAACAGGAACAAAATCTCCAACTTTTATATTAGTTGCATTTGTTACTATCTGAAGTATTTGACCATCTGCAACCTCAACTTTAGTAACTTTTAATCTGTCTGCATCTGGATGCTGTTCTATTTCAAGTATTTTACATACTTCCACTCCATTAGTTTCTTTTCCAAAGAATTCTACTTTTTCAACTTTTGATCCTGTCATAGTCATCATATCAGCAAATTCTTGAGTTTCTCTATCTATATCAACGTAGTCTCTAAGCCATTTTAAAGGTACTAACATATTAATTCCTCCTAATTAAAATTGATTTAAAAATCTCATATCATTTTCAAATAATAATCTTATATCATCTATTTCATACTTAAGCATTGTTATTCTATCAAGTCCCATACCAAAAGCAAATCCGCTGTAAACTTCTGGATCTATTCCACAGTTTCTAAGTACATTTGGATGTACCATACCAGCTCCTAATATTTCTATCCATCCTTCACCTTTACACATTGGACATCCTGCTCCATTACATTTAAAGCAAGTAACATCTACTTCTGCACTTGGCTCTGTAAATGGGAAGTTATGAGGTCTAAATTTAGTTTTTGTATGTTCTCCAAATAACTTCTTAACAAACATATCTAATGTTCCTTTTAATTGAGCCATTGTAACATCCTTACCAACTACAAGTCCTTCTATTTGATGGAACATTGGTGAATGTGTTGCATCTGGTGCATCAAATCTAAAACATCTACCTGGAGATATTATTTTTATTGGTAATTCTTCATTTTTCATAGTTCTAACTTGAACTGGAGAAGTTTGAGTTCTAAGTAATAACTCTTCATTTATATAAAAAGTATCACTCATATCTCTTGATGGATGATCCTTTGGAGCATTTAATGCATCAAAGTTATTTGCAACTGTTTCAACTTCTGGACCTTCTGATATAGAGAATCCCATTCCTATGAATATATCACTTACTTCATCTATTATTTGAGATATAGGATGTTTTTTTCCTACTCTAAATTCTTTAGCTGGCATAGTTACATCTAAAACTTCCTCTGCTAACTTTCTTTGCTTTTCTATACTTTTTAATTCTTCTTTCTTACTAGTTATAGCATCATTTATAGCCTCTCTAACTTCGTTAGCAACCTTACCTATTACAGGTCTTTCTTCAGCTGATAATTTACCCATTTCTTTTAATATAGCTGTTATTTCACCTTTTTTTCCTAAGTACTTAACTCTTAAAGACTCTACTTGTTCTATATCTTGCATGTCTTTTATTTCACTTAACGCTGCTTCTTGTAAATTAAGTAATTTTTCTTGCACTATAGTCACCCTTTCACTGTAAATTTTATATTAAAAAAAGCCCTTCATCCCTATCTAGGGACGAAAGACTATTATTTCGCGGTACCACCCTAGTAGTTTAAATTCATAAGATGAATCAAACCACTCGAAAAACTTAACGCGTTTTATAACGTCATATCCTACTATATCTTCAGATATGATACTCCAGAGCGAACTTCTCTTAATTTCTTAGAAAGTACTTTCAGCCTAGGCACTTATCTCTGTACTAAGTTTAATTAAAATACTCTTCTCTTTCATAGTATTTAAAATATATAACTTTTGATTGTAGATTATATCATATATAGTATATTTTTTCAATACAGGTCTATTATACCATGTATTTTTTTATTTCATACATCAATATTGCAGAACTTATAGCAGCATTAAGAGATTCTGCCTTCCCATATATAGGTATTTTTACTAATGTATCAGATTCCTTTATAAGTTCATCATTAACTCCATTAGCTTCATTTCCTATAACAAGTGCTGTTTTATAATTATATTCTACTTTATCATAAAAATTGTCTGTATTTAAATAACTTGATACTATATCAAATTTTCTAATTTTTAATTCCTTTAATGCATCTTCTTGATTCATATTAATTATTTTCATATCAAATATAGAACCCATAGTTGATCTTGTTACTTTGCTATTATAAATATCAACGCATCCTTTTAAATTTATTATGGCATCTACTCCAGCTGCATCTGCAGTTCTTATTATAGTCCCCATATTCCCAGGATCTTGTATTCTATCTAATATTAATACAAATCTACACTCGTCATTTAAAATTTCTTCTATTTTATTTTCTTTTATTCCAACTACTCCTACTATTCCTTGAGTATTTTCCGTGTCTATAAAATCAGAAAATATCTTATTAGTAGTTTTATATATTACAATGTTTTTAGATTCTAAAACCTTTAAGAAATCAATATGTTCTTTTTTATTTTCAAAGTTTTCATTTATAAAAACATATTGTAAATCAGCCCCACAGTCTATTGCCTGAGTCATAATTCTAAATCCTTCTATTAAGAACTTAGACTCTTTATTTCTATTTTTACTTTTTAAAAGTGATTTAGTTAATTTTACTTTTTCATTATCTTTACTAGTTATAGTTATTATCATTTTTTATTTTCTCCTAAATGAAAAATCATTATCTGCTGTTATTGTACTAATTTTACTATTTTGACCTATAACAACTAATATACTTCCAGCTTTTAGTTCTTCTTCTGGAGATGGTGTTACATTTATACTCTTTCCGCACTTTATAGCTAAAACTGTTATTTCATATTTAGCTCTTAAATCTAAGTCTATTAAAGTTTTTCCTTCCCATTCCTTTGGAGTTACAATCTCAACTATAGAATAATCTGGATCTAATTCTATATGATCTAATATATTATTTGAGACTAAATTGTGTGCAACTCTAACTCCCATATCGCGTTCAGGGAATACTACTCTATCGGCACCAATTTTATATAAAACTTTAGCCTGAAGTTCATCTTTAGCTTTACATACTATTTGCTCTACACCCATTTCTTTAGCTATTAAAGTTGCCATTATGGATGCTCTTATATCTGAACCTATAGCTATTATAGCTACATCAAAGTTTCCCATACCTAAAGCTCTTAATGCTTGTTCATCCGTAACATCAACTATAGCTGCATGTGTCACCTTTTCTGATATAGCTTGAACAGCATCATCATTTTTATCTATAGCCATTACTTGATGACCTAATAAATGCATTGTTGTTGCCACTGATGATCCAAATCTTCCACAACCTATAACTATATATTGTTTCATATTTATTCTCTCCTAATCTTTTATCCTACTATAATTTTACCTTCTGGGAATCTTATAACTTGTTTTTTAACATTATTTTTAGCTACTAAGGCTATAAATATAGTTAAAAATCCAACTCTTCCCATAAACATATACAACATTATAACAATTTTACCAAATGTATTTAAGTTAGGACTTCCTCCTATACTTGAACCTACGGTTGCAAATGCTGAAACTACTTCAAAGGCTGACTCTATTAAATCAAAAGAGTCTTGACTTAAATTTATAATTAATATACCTACAATAACTACTGATATTCCTATAAAGAAAATTCCTATAGATTTTCTTACAGCTCCTAATCCTACTCTTCTTTCGAATACCTCTATATCATCTTTTTCAAATATAAAGCTTCTTACAGCTAGTATTATAGTAGCAAGTGTTGTAGTTTTTGTCCCACCACCAGTGGAACAAGGTGATGCACCTATAAACATTAGTATAATCATTATAAACATGCTACCTTGATGCATGGCAGTTAAATCTATAGTATTAAATCCTGCAGTTCTTGGAGTAACAGATTGGAATAGTGCACTTAACAATTTTCCTTTTAATGAAAGATTTCCCAGTGTTTTTGTATTAGAGTACTCTATAAAAAACATAAATATCATTCCTATTATTACTAATGCTGCAGTAGTTATTAACACTACCTTTGAATGTATATTTAGTTTAGATATTTTCTTGTTTTTTACAACATCTAAAATCACAGGGAATCCTATCCCTCCTAGTATTATTAATGCTGCTATACATAAACTCACTGTTGTATTATTTACATATCTAGTTATAGATGTAAATGGCCCACTAACAGTTCCCATTAAATCAAATCCTGCATTACAAAATGCTGAAATAGCATGAAAAACACTAAACCAAGTCCCTTTTACAAATCCAAATTCAGGTATAAAAACAGTGGATAGTATTAACGCACCTGTTCCTTCTATTATAAATGTCATTAATAAAACATATCTAGTTAATTTAACTAATCCTGATAGGTCTATTTGGTTTAATGCTTCTTGTATAAGAAGTCTTTCTTTTAAGTTAATTCTTTTCTTAGTAATTAGTGCAAATAATGTGGTTATAGTCATAAATCCAAGCCCACCAACTTGAATCAAAATAATTATTATAATTTGCCCAAATAAATTCCAATGTGTAGCCGTGTCTACCACTACTAAACCTGTTACACATACAGCAGAAGTAGCCGTAAATAATGCATCTACAAAAGGAGTAGCTAGCCCATTATTACTAACAATAGGTAATGTAAGTAATATTGCTCCTATTAATATAACAGTGGCAAATCCAATGACCATTATTTGAGGTGGATTTAATTTATTAATTGGTTTTTTTATATTTGAAATAAACTCTTTCACCTACTTTATTTCCTCCTGTATATCTTAAGTATTGTTTTTTAAATACTATCTTCTATTATTACACTTATAATAATAATAAATTACATTATATACTTAGTTTTTGAATATATCTACATTAAAATTTAAATTTGCAATTTTAAAAATATTTTTTTATTATAATTTACTTTAAAATAAAAAAACTCTGAGTAATTACTCAGAGTTTTTATTTAAATTAAGCTAATTTTGATTTAGCAACTTCTACTAATTTAGCGAATCCTTGAGGATCGTTTATAGCCATTTCAGATAACATTTTTCTGTTAACTTCAACACCTGCTAATTTTAATCCGTTCATGAATCTTGAATAAGACATTCCGTTAGCTCTAGTAGCTGCGTTTATTCTTTGTATCCAAAGTTTTCTGAAATCTCTCTTCTTTAATTTTCTACCAACATAAGCATGCTTTAATGCTTTCATAACAAACTCGTTAGCTGGTCTGTATAATTTACTTCTTGATCCTCTAAAACCTTTTGCAAGTTTTAATATTTTCTTATGCTTCTTACGAGCGTTCATAGCTTTTTTAACTCTTGCCATCGTCGTAACCTCCTTCGTTTCTCTCTTCGTTTAATTAAATTTCATCTATTTTTTCTTCGATCTTAATCTTATAAGTATGGTAATAATTGTGCTATTCTTCTAGCATCTCCTTCACTAACTACTCCAGACTTTCTTAATTGCATTTTAGTCTTAGCATCCTTCTTAGTTAGTATATGTCTTCTGAAAGCTTTAGCTCTCTTTAATTTTCCACTAGCAGTTTTTTTGAATCTCTTAGCTGCTCCTCTGTGAGTTTTCATTTTAGGCATATTAATATCCTCCTCTCAAATATATATCTATTTTTTTGGATCTATCATTACAACCATATTATTACCCTCAAATGCTGGGGCTTTTGTTGGTTCTCCAAACTCTTTTACTAGTTCTATGAATTCAAGCATTACTTTTTTTCCTAAGTCTTTATGACCTAACTCTCTACCTCTGAATCTAAGCTCAACTTTAACTTTATCTCCTTTTTTAAGGAACTTTATAGCATTGTTAGCCTTTGTGTTTAAGTCATTTTGCTCTATACCTGGTCTTAATCTAACTTCTTTAACAGTTACAATCTTCTGTTTTTTCTTAGATTCTTTTTCTTTTCTAGCTTGCTCATATTTATATTTACCGTAATCCATTATCTTACATACTGGCGGAGTTGCATTAGGTGATATTTTAACTAAATCTAAATTCTTGTTGTTCGCCATTAATTGCGCATCTCTAGAAGACATTATTCCAAGTTGCTCACCAGTTTCTGAAAGAACTCTTATTTCATTATCTCTTATTTGATCATTGATTGCTAATTCCTTACTAATAGTAGGACACCTCCAATTTTATATTAAAAAAGGCGAATGATATCATCATCCGCCATATAAGTTATCACAATTAATAAACTACTCTAAATTACTAACTTATATTTACCTTACTAACTACAATTGTCGCAAGGTGAGAAGCGGACTTCTTCTTGTTTTTCATTACTTTATACAATATATCATTTATTTTAATTTATGTCAATTATTTTTTCTATTTTATTAATTAATTATTTAATTTATGGTTATACTTTTAATAAATTCAAAATTTTTAAATCACAAAATAAAAATTTTAATAATATTAATTTGAAAATCGGAAAATATATGTAGTAACAACAATTTTTATAACTGAGGTGTTTGACTATGAAAATGCTAGATAATTTTTTAAAAAAAATTAATAACCCAGCTCCCGCGTTTAATCAGACAAAAATAGAAAAAGAAACTTCTAACGATAACTCAGATTCAACTAAACCCAAAACAACATTTAATGATGTAGCCGGATTGGATGAAGTTAAAGAAGAGCTTTTTGAAATAGTTGATTTTATGAAAAATCCTGACAAGTATAAAAAAATGGGTGCTAAAATACCTAAAGGTGTTTTATTTTATGGGCCTCCTGGAACAGGAAAAACCTTACTAGCTTCTGCGATGGCCGGTGAAACAAATGCATCATTTTTTAATGTAACAGGTTCTGAATTCGTAGAAAAATATGTTGGTGTTGGTGCTAAAAGGGTTCGAACTTTATTTGAAAAGGCAAGAAAAGATTCTCCAAGTATAATATTTATAGACGAAATAGACGCTATAGGTGCTAAGAGACACTTAGAAAGTAATAATGAAAAGGACCAAACCCTAAATCAATTATTAGTAGAAATGGATGGATTTAATAAAGATTCAAATGTAATTATAGTTGGATCAACAAATAGGCTAGATTTATTAGATGATGCTTTACTTAGACCCGGTAGATTCGATAGACACATTCACATAGGAGACCCTAACTATCATACTCGTTTTGAAATTTTAAAAGTCCATACTAAAAATAAACCTATAGATAGTTCTGTTGATTTAGATTTATTAGCTAAAAAAACGCATGGATTTAATGGAGCTCACTTAGCTAATATAGCTAATGAAGCAGCAATATTTGCAGTTAGAGATAATAGTAAAATAATAAATAGTATTCATTTTGATAAAGCAATAGAAAGAGTTATAGCAGGTCTTGAATCTAAAAATGCTAAACTTATAGAAAAAGAAAAGCGTATTGTTTCCTATCATGAAGCTGGTCATGCATTGATAAGCAACTTCCTGGGAATAAATCCAATACAAAAAATTTCTATAATTCCAAGAGGTCAAGCCCTTGGATATGTTCTTCAACTTCCTGATGAAGATAGATATATATATACAAAAGAAGAACTGTTAGGTAAGATTAAAATCTTACTTGCAGGAAAAGCTGCTGAAGAAATAATCTTTGGTCATAAATCTACAGGAGCAAAAGATGACTTAAAAAAAGTTACAGATATAGCAACTCAAATGGTTTGTGATTATGGTATGAGTAATTTAGGAGCTATAACTCTTGATGCTAATCAGAAAAACTTTTTATCAAGTAAAATCCAAGAGGAAACTACTAGCATTATAGATTCTTGCTATAAAGAAACTCTAGATTTACTAAATTCTAATTTAAATGATTTGCATTTAGTCTCTAAACATTTATTTGATAAAGAAACTATGACTCATGAAGAACTTAAAGATATAATAAGGAAAGAGTGCGTATAGATATTTTACAATAAAAAAAGTTAGCCATTAGGCTAACTTTTTTATTATGCTTGTATTACATTAGTTCTTTCTTCTACTTCTTTTAATACATTAGCTATAAATTCTTCTACATCCATAGCTCCCATTTCACCATTATCTCTAGATCTTACAGATACTTTATTTTCATTTAATTCTTTTTCTCCAACTATTAACATATAAGGAACTTTTTCAAGTTGAGCTTCTCTTATCTTGTAACCTATTTTTTCTGCTCTATCATCAAGTTCAACTCTTATACCTTTTTCAAATAATGCTTTTTTAACTTCTTCAGCATATTCTTTAAATCTGTCAGATACAAGTAATATTTTAGCTTGAACTGGAGCTATCCAAGTTGGGAATTTACCAGCATAATGCTCTATTAATATACCTATAAATCTTTCTATACTTCCTAATGCAACTCTGTGTATCATAACAGGTCTATGTTTTTCTCCATCTTCACCTATATAACTTATATCAAATCTTTGAGGTAATTGCATATCTAATTGTATAGTTCCACATTGCCAAGTTCTTCCTAAGCAATCCTTTAAGTGGAAGTCTATCTTAGGGCCATAGAACGCTCCATCTCCTTCATTTATTACATAAGGTAGATTTAATTCTTCTAAAGCTTCTCTTAATCCATTTTCAGCAGCTTCCCATTCTTCATCTGTTCCCATAGAATCCTCTGGTCTAGTTGATAATTCTAAGTGATATTCAAATCCAAATGCAGAATATACTTTATCTATTAATGAAACAACACCTTTTATTTCATCTTTTATTTGATTTGGTAACATGAATATATGCGCATCATCTTGAGTAAATGCTCTAACTCTCTTTAATCCATTTAAAGCTCCTGATAATTCATGTCTATGAACTCTTCCTAACTCAGCAACTCTCATAGGGAAGTCCTTATAAGAATGTTGCTTGAAGTTGTAGTATAACATACCTCCTGGGCAGTTCATTGGTTTTATAGCAAATTGTTGTTCATCTATATCTACAGTGTACATATTTTCTTTGTAGTGATACCAGTGCCCTGAAGTTTCCCATAATTTTTGATTTAATATTATTGGAGTTTCTATTTCAACATATCCATCTTGTCTATGAAGCTCTCTCCAGAATTTTAATAATTCATTTTTAAGTTCCATACCCTTTGGTAAGAATAATGGAAATCCTGGTCCTTCTTCTGGTATAAAGAATAATTCTAATTCTCTACCTAATTTTCTATGATCTCTTTTCTTCGCCTCTTCTAATAAATGTAAGTGAGCCTCTAAATCTTTATTTTTTTCAAAAGATGTTCCATATATTCTTTGTAACATCTTGTTCTTTTCATCTCCACGCCAATAAGCTCCAGTTACATTTTGTAATTTTATAGCTTTAACTTTTTTAGTAGTTGGTAAGTGTGGTCCTCTACATAAATCTGTAAAATCTCCTTGCTTGTAGAATGATATAACTTCACCTTCTGGTAATTCAGATATAAGTTCTACTTTATAGCTTTCCCCTTGTTCTTCCATTAATTTAATTGCTTCTTCTCTACTTAATTCAAATCTCTCTATAGCTAAATCTTCTTTAGCAATTTTTTTCATTTCAGCTTCTATTTTCTCTAAATCTTCAGGAGTAAGTCTATACTCTAAATCTATATCGTAATAGAATCCATTCTCTATACTTGGTCCTATAGCTAATTTAGCTTCTGGATATAATCTTTTTATAGCTTGTGCTAGCATATGAGCTGATGTATGTCTAAACACATCCTTACCTTCTGCATCATCAAACTTAAATAAGTTTAATTCGCAATCATCATTAACTTCAAAGTCTAACCCCACAACTTCTCCATTAACAGATGCAGCTACTATACTTCTAGCTAAACCTTCACTTATAGCTTTTGCTATTTCCATAACAGTTGTACCTTTAGCGTACTCCTTTACAGATCCGTCTTTTAAAGTAACTTTTATCATGCTTTTTACCTCCTTGAAATTTTTGTATAAAATAAAAAAACTCGACCCATGAAAATCATGGGACGAGTACTCTTCGCGGTTCCACCCAAGTTGGTATACGTATATGTATTACCCTCTTGACGACTATAAGGTAGTCAACCGAGCACTTTCACTTTTATAAGTTACTAAACTCAGCTCCAAGGTAGTTTTCAAATAGTCATATTTAGATATACTCACAGCCTCTGATATATCCTCTCTGTAAACTGTTTCTACTTTACTCTTCCTTTTCATTGCCAGATTATTTATAAATTATTTATATTATAACAAACCCATTTCATTATAGCAACTAAAATTTTTATATAAATATAGTTATTATACCTTGAACTATACCTATTAAAAATCCTAGAATTAATCCTAATAATTCTATATGCTTTAATTCATTATTTGCTACACTTAAAATTATATTTTCCAATTCAATTAAATCTAATTCATTAACTTTATTTTCAACTATTTCTTGTATATTTATTCTCTGATGTGCTTTTTCTATAATTTCTGATCCTAGTTCATCTATAGATTCATTTACTTCTTTTTCTATAATTTCATCTACATACCCTTTTATAATTGATTTTATATAACCAGGCATTAAAGATGCTTTTTCATCAATAATAGTGCTTACTTTAAGTTTTATATAATCTACAGCTTTTTGTTTATCATCTTCCGTCACTAAATTTTCAAGTATATCATCAACTGATATAAATTCATCTTGTATGATTTCCCCTATTTTTATAGCTATTTCATTTTTTCTCTTTGGTATTAAACCTAATACTTCTATATTTAAGATTGGTATCTTTACAGGATTTATAGGCCTAAATATAAGCTTTATAGCTAGTTTATTAGTTATATAACCAATTATTCCGCCTATTATCCCCATTAGCAAAATTATATATATATTGTCCATACTTAATTCTCCTTAAAATTTTAATTAGAAACAATATATATTTTATACGTTAATAAATTTTTTTCAATATGTTTTTGCTTTTAAATCAAGATTTTTGCATTTCCTCTACTCTATTTTCAAATATAGCTTTGATAGTATCTACTACTTCACGAGATGAATTAGTTTTTAAGGAATCATAAATTATTATATGATTAGGGCATAGTGATAAAAGAGTACTTATAAGAAAATCTTCATAGTTTAAATTTTCTTTTATAAACATATCCATTAATTCTTTGTCATTTTCATTTTCAATTATATTATCATTTTTATCATATAATATAAAGGAATTATCTTTTCTTATATATATTTTAAGCGTATCTATTTTTGTATCTTGAACTTTTATAAAATATTTTAAAACGCTTATAAATTCATCATAATCTTTTTTTACTAAATATTCTTCAAGTGCACTATCTGCTATATTTGATATATATCCAATCAATTCTTTCATTCTAAATTTTACAAATCCATCAATATCAATATAATTATTGTTTTCTATGTATTTATCTACTCTATAAAATATAGATTCTCTTATCAAAATTTCTTTTTTTTCAAAAACTTCTAAAGCTTTACTATATATATTATTTTTATGTTCATTATAAATTTCATCATAAGATTTATGTATATATTCTTTTAAAATAACAGTCTTTACTATATTCATAACAATGTCTGTTATTTCTTTGGTTGCTATAGTTCTAGATTCCTCTTTATTGTAGTCCATATTAATTTTTATCTCGATTAAGTCCTCGTTATAGTTTATCTTTTTATCTAGAATTTTAGAGTTTATAAGTTTATCTACTGCAAGTTCATATTTAGGTAATAGACTCAAATAAATCTCTTTATTTTCCATCGTCATCACTCCTTTCTAGTCATAAGAGGAATTATAGAACCTAAATCCAATAATCTTTCTTTACTTAAATTTACAATCTCCTTATTTTTTTTATACAAAAATTTATAAATATTAATATAATCAGGGTGTTTAGTTATATCTCCGCAAAAAGCAATTTTATTTTTACCTATAAAACCAGAACATCCTCCAATAAACCCATAATTTAATTCAAACAAATCTATATGACCTTTTGTTATTAGTAAACAGTCTATATTATGTTCAATTGCCACCTTATAAATACCTTCATCTGATGTTATTATTGAACCTTCATCTACAATGCATACACAACATTTTGTGTATCCTTGATTTACATTTATTTTTATCAAATTTTTACTTTCAATAAAATCTAATATTTTTTTATCTGTATATTTAAAATTATGCATTACATATTTTCCAAATATAGCAACATTGTAATGTATGTTATATGGGTATTTATTTTTTATATAACTATCCCCTTTTATTACATTAAATCCATATTCAGTTAAAACTTTATAGTAATATTCATATGTATTTGGTGATACTACTATATTCCCCCCGCCTAAATTACATACATTAATATCGGGATGATATTTTATAGCATCATAGCATTCTTTACATTCTATAGTTTTTATTATTTGTATATTTCTCTTTTTTAATTCTTCTTCCATATCGCAAGTAATTCTTTTATCTACCATAGCTAGACATAAATCTTCATCAATTATAAAAGATTCTTCATTATATGATATTTTCATGTTCCCTTCCTCTTTATTTTAATAGTTTATATTTTTATGCTAAAAATATAATAATATATTTTAAATTATATTAAATATATTAAAATAAAAAAAATGATAGCAAATGCTATCATTTTTATCTCTCTCCCTTTTTATACGAAGTTCCAAGAGCTGTTGGAGCTTTTGAAGTTTTTATAAATAAAACAAGTACAATTAATGTTATTACATATGGTATCATAGATAGTAAGTTTTCATTTATACTAAATGGAAGTTCTGGATTTCCAAAGAATACAGCTAAAGCTGTAGAGAATCCAAACAATAAACAAGCTCCCATAGCCCCTTGAGGTCTCCATTTACCAAATATAACAGCCGCCATAGCAATATACCCTTGCCCTGATATTAGTGTAGGTCTAAATGATGATACTATTGCCAAACTCATAGATGCTCCTCCAAATCCGGCTAGTATCCCTGATGCTATAACTGCAATATATCTTACACGAGCTACATTAATCCCTAATGTATCTGCTGCGCCTGGATGTTCTCCAACCGCCCTTATTCTCAATCCTAATTTAGTTTTATATAAAATATACCAAACTACAGCAACTAATATAAACGCTATAAACACCGTAGCATAAGTATTAAATATAGTATTTAATATGCCACCATCTGGAAATAAACCATTTAAAGGTCTTGGCATTTTATCTTCCATACTTATAGTAGGAGTCATTGTTGCCCCATCGAATAATATCTTTGAGGTAAATAAAGCTACTCCTGGTGCAAGTAGATTTATAGCAACCCCTGATATAGTGTGATCTGCATTAAAACTTACGGTTGCTATTGCATGTATTAAAGCAAATAATCCTCCTGCTAATCCACCAATTAAAAATGCTATCCAAGGGTTTCCAACTAAATACCCTGCAGCTGCTCCTGCAAATGCTCCTATAGTCATCATTCCCTCTAATCCTATATTAACTATTCCTGAATTCTCTGATAAAACTCCACCTAATGCTGTAAATATAAGGGGAGTAGAGTACATTAATGTGGTGCTTAAAATTAAAGCTATATCTTCCATTATTCAGTTCCCCCTTGCTTTCTTTTATTTATATATTTTACAAATAACATTCTTACGACACTACTTAAAGCTATAAAATAAACTATAGAACCTATAACTATATTTATTACTTCTGATGGAGCTTGTATAGTTTGCATCTTTGTTCCTCCATACTTTAATCCTCCAAATAATAATCCAGAGAATATAACTCCTATTGGGTTACTATTAGCAATTAAAGCTACTGCAATACCATCAAATCCATTTCCTTCTGGAGCTGCTAATACCGTTATACCTTGAGTTACACCTATAACTTGTATAGCTCCTGCTAATGCAGCTAACGCACCTGCTATAGCCATTGACTTAAATATAGAAGATTGTACGTTTATCCCACCATACTCAGCTCCGAATTTATTAAATCCAACTCCTCTTAATTCATATCCTAAAGTTGTTTTCGCTAATATAAATGCTATTAATATTACTAATATTATTGCTATTATAATTCCCCAGTTAACTTTAGTCGCCGGTCCTACAAGTCCTGTCAACCAATCTATACTTATACTAGCACTATCATTTATTAAATGAGATGCTTCACTGTTACCTTCTCTTAACCAAGGTGTCATTACCATATAGTTATTTAAATAAAAAGCAATCCAGTTTAACATTATAGTGGATATAACTTCATTAACCCCAAATTTAGATTTTAAGAACCCTGCAAATCCACCCCAACAAGCTCCTGCTAATGCAGCTACAGCTAGTGTAAGAGGTATGTGTATTATAGCAGGCAATTGAACTCCATATCCCACTAATGTTGCAGCCAAAGCTCCAACTATAAATTGTCCTTCTGCACCTATATTAAACAGTCCCGTCTTAAATGCAAAAGCCACTGAAAGACCTGTTAATATAAGAGGTGTAGATTTAATAATAGTCCACGCTATATATTTTGGTTTTCCTATTATCCCATCAATCATAACTGAATAAGCTTCTATAGGATCAAATCCTGCTATCATAAGTGCTATAGCTCCTACAATTAATCCAAGAAGTATAGATATAACAGAAAATAGTATAGTATTATTGCTTAAAGATATTTTCTTTTTTATATTAGTGTTGCTACTCATTTTCTGCACCTCCTGCCATCATAAATCCTAGAGTATTTTCATTTGCATCTTTTGCATCTACAATTCCAACTATATTACCTTCATAAATTACAGCTATTCTATCTGCTACATTCATAACTTCATCAAGCTCTAATGAGACTAATAAAACTGCATTTCCTGCATCTCTTTGATTTATAAGAGCTTTATGAACAAACTCTATAGCTCCTACATCTAGACCCCTAGTTGGTTGAGTTGCTATTAGTAGTTGTGACTTTTTAGTTTTTTGTCTATCTACTCTTATATTATCAACCTCTCTACCTATTATTACTTTCTGTTGATTTCCTCCCGATAATGCTCTAGCTTTTAAAGTATAATCTGTAGGTCTTACATCGAATTCTTCAATTATAGTTTCTGCATGTTTTTCTATTGCATCTTTTTTTAATATCCCATTTTTCGAAAATTTAGGTTCTTTATATCTTTGAAGTACTATATTCTCTGAAACTGTAAAATCAAGTATAAGACCTCTCTTATGTCTGTCTTCTGGTATATTTTTTATACCTTTTTTGAATATATTAAGAGGTTTATCATTTAAAATTTCTTCTCCATTTATTTTAATACTTCCTGAATCAGCTTTTCTAAGTCCAGTAAGTACCTCTACTAATTCTGATTGTCCGTTTCCATCTACCCCTGCTATTCCTAATATCTCTCCAGCTCTTACCTCTAATGACAATTCATTAAGCACTTGAACTTTTCTGCTATCTTTAGCTTTTAAGTTCTTAATTTCTAACACTGTTTTCCCTATAACAGGCTCTTTCTTTTCAACCTTAAATGTTACCTCTCTACCTACCATCATCGATGCTAGTTCATCTTCTGTTGTATCAGATACCTTTACCGTTCCTATATACTTTCCTCTTCTTATTATAGTGCAGTAATCTGCAGCTGCTTTTATCTCTTTTAACTTATGAGTTATTATTATTACCGATTTTCCTTGTTTAGTTAAATTCCTTATTATCTGCATAAGCTCATTTATCTCTTGAGGTGTAAGCACAGCTGTAGGTTCATCTAGTATTAATATGTCCGCTCCCCTGTATAAAGCTTTTAATATTTCTACTCTTTGTTGCATACCAACTGTTATATCTTCCACCTTAGCATTTGGATCTACATATAACCCATACTTTTTAGAAATTTCAAGTACATCTTCAGTTGCTTTTTTTATATCTATTTCCCCTATACCTTTTGTTGGCTCTGTTCCTAATATTATATTTTGAGCAACTGTAAAAGGTTGCACTAACATAAAATGTTGATGTACCATTCCTATACCATGAGATATAGCAACATTTGGATTTGCCATATCAACTTTTTTCCCATTTATATATATCTCTCCTGAAGTAGGATGATATAATCCATATAATATATTCATTAATGTTGACTTTCCTGCCCCATTCTCTCCTAAAAGAGCATGGACTTCGCCTTTATGCACAGTCAAACTTATATTATCATTAGCTGTAAAGTTTCCAAACTTTTTAGTTATATTTTTCATTTCTACAACTTTTTGACTGTAATCTACATTACCATTTGTCATAGTTTATTTTTACCCTCCTTATTTGTCATCTGCCAACTTTATTATACTAAAAATTTTTCCTTATAACAATTTAATTTTACTAAATAGTACATAATATTTTATTTATTCATCATACTTTTTTGTAGTTTTTTATGTATTTATGTGTTTTTTTGTAGTTTATTTCACTCATTTTATACTTAAAAACATTTTCATTATGATGAATTTTTGGTTAGTTTACTAATTATTAAACTTATTTAATATTTAGAAAATTTACTTTTTTATTATTTTGCATAAAAAAAAGACTAGTTAAAACTAGCCTTTTTTACTATTTTTGAGATTCTTTTAATTCAGCTTTTGTAGCTGGAACTTTTATTTCCCCATTCTTTATCTTCTCACCTTGTTTATTAACAAATTCTAATACATCTGGTTGTACATCTTCTTTTGTAGTAGGAGCAATTCCAACCCCGTCTTCATTTAATCCGTAAGTTACAACTGTTCCACCTTCAAATGAACCATCAACTAAACTTTTAACTGTATTATAAACCCCAACATCAACTCTCTTTATAGCTGAACTTATTACAGTTTCTGGAGCAATATTATTTTGATCTCTATCAACACCTATAGCTTTTTTACCAGCTTCTTTTGCAGCCTCTATAACTCCGTTACCTGTGTCTCCAGCCGCATGGAACACTATGTCTACCCCATTAGATATCATTTGATTTGTTATAGATTTACCTTTTGCTGGATCAGCAAAGTTGTTAGCGTATTGAGCAACTACTTCAGCATCTGGATTAGCAGCTTTAACTCCTGCTTCATATCCAACTTCAAAAGTCTCTATTAATGGACCTTCCATTCCTCCAACGAATCCTACCTTTTTAGATTCTGTCATTTTACCTGCTATTAATCCTACTAAGTAAGCAGATTCTTGAGCATTAAACATTATACTTTCTACATTAGCAGGAGGATTTCCACCGAAATTAGCATCTACTAATGCGAATTTTTCCTCTGGATATGCCTTAGCAGCTTCCCCTATTGCTTTTTCTAATTTAAATCCAACCCCTATTACTAAATCAGCACCTTGATCTACTGCTGTCTCAACATTAGTAGCATAGTCTGATTCCTGCTTAGATTCTATATAATTAGCTTTTATACCAAAATCTTTCTCAGCTTTTTGTAATCCTTCCCATGCACTTTGGTTAAAAGATTGGTCATTTACTCCACCAACATCTGTTATCATAGTTACTTTTAAATTATCCTTCTTCCCTGAATCTTTAGATGGACCTCCACATCCTACTAGCATCGACCCTGATAGTATTGCTACTAAACCTAAAGATAAGAACTTTTTAAACTTCATAATTACCTCCTAATAAATATAGCTTATGATTTCTTAACTTGATTTTACACTATATATAAAATATTTTCTACATTAAATTTCAATTTCGTACACTTTTTTTATTCATTTAATGTATACAATATAAAAAAATAAGAAGATAGGAAATCAATTTCTTAATCATAATTAGATTTCTTACCTTCTTTTTGATTTGTATTTTATTTAATTAGTGTATACTTTATCTTAAATTAGGGTATCCTATTTGTCTTAAAGCTTCAAATAAAACAATAGCTACTGAGTTAGATAAATTAAGTGATCTAGCTTTTTCTATATCAACCATAGGTATTCTTATAGCTGTATCTAAATTTTCCATTATAAGGCTTTCTGGTAGCCCTTTTGTTTCTTTTCCAAATACTATAAATGAATTATCCTCATATTCAACATCTGAATGAGTTTGTTTTGCTTTTGTTGTTGAATAAAAAAACTTTGCATCTGGATTTTGTTCTCTAACTTCATCAAAACTATCATAATATTGTATGTCTACTAAATCCCAGTAATCTAATCCTGCTCTTTTTAGATACTTATCTTCCATGCTAAATCCTAGTGGTCTTACTAAGTGAAGTTTTGTACCTGTAGCTGCGCAACTTCTTATTATATTACCTGTATTTTGTGGTATTTCAGGCTCTACTAAAACTATATTTAAAGACATAAAAAATCCTCCTTAGTACTTTATAAAAATAATTATATCAAATCTTTCAATTTATAAACACTTTTAATAATAAAATAATCTAAATCCTTTAAATAGAATTTAGATTATTTTTAAATTAGTTGTATCTATATTATAAGAATTCTTCTTAGTTCCTTTTATTATCACTTTATCTTTAGGAGGATAATAACTTTCGTTTATAAATTCTTTTTTCTCAATTTGTCCATCTATATTTTTATAAACTCTATAAGTATTAACTTTATATCCTTTTCTTCCTTTGCTCTCGACCTTGCTTTTACCTTCATCTATAGAATCACTATCTTTAATTTTAGTATTAGGCTCGATAGTTTCTAAAATATCAGTATCTATATCAATTTGTTTTTTATCTGATTCATTTCCATATATAGTTGAAATAATTTTATTTCCCTCAACCTTATTCTCTATTAAAACAGAGTTATTATAATTATTTTTAAAAACTAAATCAATATTTCCATAAGATACAGCCGCATCTCTTCCTTTTGGTATATATCCACTAGGAATACTATGGTTTCTAGCTTGTACAATTTCTAATCCTGCATATAAAGCTGAATTATAAATAGTACTAGATACCTGACATATGCCTCCTCCCATACCTGAAGTTAATTCTCCATTAACTATCACAGGAGCTTCTTTAAATCCTCTATCCACACTTCTTTTCCCTATAAATTCATTAAAAGAAAATTCTTTTTTTGAGTTTAATAATATATTACTTGCATTGTTAACAGCAACCTTTATATTATTAACTCTGTTTAAATTTTTCGCATTAAACTCTGTCTCAAATCTTCCTAAAACTGTATTTATTTTAGATAAGTTTTCATGATTATACTCAGGATATATAATATTTATAGGAATTTGAATATCTTTATAACTTTTGCTAATTAGTTCTTCTTTTATTAATTCAAATAATTTTTTACTATCCACACTAATTCCATTTATTTCATTAGTTATATTGAATTGATTTTTTTCAACCTTAATATTTGCATTTTTAGGTTCTATATTTATATTACTACATAAGTTATTTATATATAAATCTAATTTTTCATCATTAAAAACAGGTTCTAAATTTAAATTTCTCCTTTTTCCAAAACTTAGGTTAAATTTTGTTTTTATGTTTTGTAAGAAATTATCTTTTCTAGTAAACTCATAAGCATTGTTAATAGCTTCTTCTAATTTATAATTAAAATTTATATCTTTTAATTTTAACTCATAAATATTTTTATCATATATCAAATTAATTTTATCACTTATATATATTTCTTTATTTAATTTTTTTATAGCTTCTTTTTTCGTTAATCCTGAGACATCAATATTTTCAATATATATGTTTTTGTATATCTTACCTTCCTCACCAATTGCATAAACTTCGTTAGATTGTCCTAAATAAAATAATACAGATATTATTAATAGAAAATATATTTTTTGTCTCTTCAACTTTATTCCTTCCCTTCTTGGTAGTAATCACAAAAAGCTGTCAATGGACATATTCCACATTCAGGCTTTCTTGCTTTACACATTCTTCTTCCATGAAATATTATTAAATGGTGTGCCAACGACCATCTTTTTTTAGGTAATACTCTCATAAGTTCAAATTCAGTTTTTTCTGGAGTATCAGTTTTTACTAAGCCAATTCTATTTGCAACTCTAAAAACATGAGTATCTACAGCTATTGCATCTACTCCAAATGCATTACTTAATACTACGTTTGCAGTCTTTCTTCCTACTCCAGGTAGTTTTATTAATTCTTCCATATTACCAGGAACTTCGCCTCCATAATTAGAACATATCAAAACAGAAGTTTCTTTTATTTTTTGAGCTTTACTTTTAAATAATCCACAGCTTTTTATTTCTTCACTTATTTCAGCTGTGCTAAGCTTAGCAAAGTCTTCTGGTTTATTGTATTTTTTAAATAGCTCTTCAGTTACCTTATTTACCCTAACATCTGTACATTGAGCAGACAATATAGTTGCAATTAATAGTTCAAAAGGTGTTGTATAGTTTAATTCACATTTTGCATTTGGATAAGTTTCTTCTAATATATCTAATATTATTTTTATATTTTTTCTATTCTTTACTTTAGCTTTAGCCATTTTATTTTCCCCCTCATCAAAATTCTTCTATAGTAATATATAACAAATTATTATACTGTTTAAACAATTTAAAATTATTTCATGTCATATTATCATCTATTTAATTATAGTATTTATCAAATCATATCAATATATATATTTTATTTAAGTTATTTTTTTGTAATATATTGAAGTTTAAATAAAAAAAGGTAGTACATCTAGTTATTAGATGTACTACCTTTTTTCTATTTTTTATCTAAATCATAATATTTTTTTAATTTTTTCAAAGCTAAATCTTTAACTTCATCAAAAGTTTTATCAGTTAAAATAGCAATTGCTTCTTCAACTCTATCTATAGGATAAATATGGAATATTCCATCTTCTATTGCTTGATTTACTTCTTCTAGTAAAATTAAATTTCTAAGATTATTTCTTGGTAAAATTATACCTTCATTTCCAGTTAATCCTTTTTTCTTGCAAGCAAAATAAAATCCTTCTACTTTTTCAGTTATTCCTCCTACAACCTGTATATCACCTTTTTGATTTATTGAACCTGTAACTCCAATGTTTTGTTTTATAGGAACATCACTTAACGATGATAATAAAGCATATAATTCAGCTCCAGAAGCACTATCTCCATCTACACCTCCATAGTTTTGTTCAAAACATATATTAGCATTCAATGATAGAGGAAATTCTTGCGCTAAACTTTCTAATAAAAATCCAGTTAAAATTAAAACACCTTTACTATGAATAGGCCCACTCATTTCAACTTCTCTTTCAATATTAACTATACCATTGCTTCCTGGAGCAGTTGTAACTGTTATTCTTGAAGGTCTACCAAATGAATATTCCCCCATATTAAGAACTGACAATCCATTTATAACTCCAACCTTAGAACCTTTAGTTGATATAAGTGTAAATCCTTTTTCTAAAGATTCATCCATTTTTCTTTCTATCTTTCCAAACCTTTCTCTTCTTTCTCTTATAGCTTTTAAGACATCTTCTTTATCTACTAGTTTAGCTCCTCTTATATCTGCATATGCATCGGCTTCAACTAATATTTCAACTATCTTGTTAAAATTAGTAGATAACTTTTCTTTATCTCCAGTTATTCTCGTACTATATTTTATGATTTGTTGAACTCCTTCATAAGTAAAATGTTTTAAATTCTTCTCTTTACAATACGATGATATAAATTTAGCTACCCTCATTTCATTCTCTATATCTTTTTTCATTTCATTATCAAAGTCTACAAATATTTTAAAGTATTTATTAAATTCAGAATCATAATTATACATTAAATTATATATATAATTACTCCCTATTAATATAACCTTTACATTTACAGGTATTTTTTCAGGTCTTATAGCGGTCTGAGTATCTAATGTTATTTCTCCTTGTTGTATAGTTTTTTTCAAAATGTCCCAAGATAGATTATATCTTAATAACTGTTCAGCATATAAAACTAAATATCCTCCATTTGCTTTATGAAAAGCTCCTGGCAATAATTTAGTAAAGTCTGTTTTTACAGTTCCATTATAGTACTCATACTCTGCTTTTCCAAACAAATTAGCTGGACTTGGATTGATTTCTAAAATAACAGGTGCTTGTTCTTGATCTAACCCATTATCAACTAATAGATTTACCTTATATCTAGTAAAATGTTCTTTATCATACTTATCTTTCAAATCCTCTTCATCCATGTAGAATAAATAAACATACTCTAATATATCATTTTTAGTATCTTCTAAGTATTTAGTGACTTTATCAAATCCTCCATATCTCTCTATTAAACTATCTATGTGAGGACTTACTACAAATTTACCTATTTCGTATTCTAAGTCTAAAAGAGCCTCTTTAGCTTCTTCTTCTATATCCTTAATTTTATAAGCAACCTGTATGGCAGCATTTTCAAGCTCTTTTTTTATTTTATAAAACTCCTCTGTAGTTGTATCTATATCTTCATCTACAGGAGTAAATATCATTCCAACTTTACTGCTTTTTAATTTAAATCCTTTTTCTTCTCCATATTTTTTTATTTGCTGTATAAGAGCATCTTTTTCTATTTCATAATCATCTAGTAATTCATTTTTAGCTAATTCAAAATCTTCACTTTCAAAAGCATCTTTAAGCTCATCAAGTAGTGTCTCAATTAACTTTTCCATATCTTTTTTAAATAATTTTCCCATCCCTCTTTGCATTGATATAGCTATTGGCTCTCTATTATTTTCAAAATTATATACATAGCACCAATCTTTATGTTCATCTTTTTCTTTAGCATGAGATTTTAAAGCATTAAGTACATAAGTCGTTTTTCCTGTCCCACTGTCTCCAGCTACAAATATGTTATATGCAGAATTATCTATTTTAAGTCCAAGCTCCATAGCTTTTATTGCACTTTCTTGACCTATAATTGTTTTTAACCCCTCTAGTTCTGAGGTATTAGAATACTTTAACATATTCATCCCCCTTTCAATTTCTTTTTACTATAATATGTTTTAACTCATCTAAATGTTAAGTAAAAAATAAAAAACTTCTAACTGTACAAGTTAAAAGTTTTATTTATCTAAAATCTCCATATTCCTTTGTATTATTTTTCTACCTCTCCAACTAAATGCTTTATCATTATATCTTCTTTTAAATTCTTTATTTGAAATACTATATATCTCATCCTTATCCAAATTAATTTTTATATCCTTGTGAAATTCTTCTATAGTAGTTTTTTCTATACATTTATTATGAGGACATACTTCTTGACATATGTCACATCCAAAAACTTTATACCCTCTTCTTAAAGCTTCTATCTCTTCACTAGTTAATTCTTCTTTTTTCTGAGTAATATATGATAAACAATTTTTAGGATTAAAATTAAAATTACCTAATATAGCACCACCAGGACAAGCAGTTTGGCATACACCACATTGTTTACAAGTTTTAATGTTAACCTCATCTAGTTCAAATTTAAAATTGTTTATTATATATCCGATAAAAACATATGACCCAAATTCATCAGTTATTATATTGTTATTTATTCCATAATATCCAATCCCAGATATTTTAGCTAAATACCTATCTACTAATGGTCCATTATCAGCAAATACCATATATTCAAAGTCTTCTACTTCACTTTTTATATAATTTGCAATTTCCTCTAGCTTTGATTTTGCAACTAAATGATAATCCTTTCCATAACAATACTTTGATAAATTTGAATCCTTGTAATCTGAAGTATAATAAGGGAAAGCACATACTATTATAGAATTTGCATTTTCCATAGTAACCCTAGGATTTATTCTTTTTTCTATAGACGGCTCCTCCATTCCAGTAATATATCCTTTAGTATCCCTTTCTAATATTATTTTTTCTAGGTCATAGTATGGTCCTACTCCTGCTATCCCCACTGTTTTTATCCCAATTTTTTCACAATAATTTTTTAATTTTCTGCTATTCATAAATTTTTCCTTTCATTAATTTGTGTTTAGACTTATAATAACTAAAGTATAAAGGATGGTGATATCATTGATAAAACTCGTAATTCCAGGTAGACCTATAAGTAAATCTAACTTTAAACTTCATAATATACACGGACAATCCTGGATGCCTTCTAAAGGTAAACATTCTAAGTATTTAGCTTATGAAAATATGATTGCTGGATATATAAATACACAATATGACGGTCCTTGTATAGAAGAAGATTTAATTACTATTTTAAAATTATATTTCCCAAATAAAAGAATGGGAGATTTACATAACTATCCTAAAAGTATCTGCGATGGTATAGAAAAAAGTGGTATTATAAAAAATGATAAACAATTAAAACCTGTTCTTTTATTCGATTTCATCGATAAAGAAAATCCTAGAGTTGAAATAGAGTTATATCCTTTATCTAAATATAAAGTAGATTATACTATTTCTAAATTATAATTTAAAATATAAAGCACCTCTAATTAGAGGCGCTTAATTTTTTATTAATCAAGTTTTTCAGTTACCTCTTTTAACATTTCTCTAATCGGTAAATCATACGGACACTTACTTTCACATTTACCACATTCTACACAATCACTTGCTTTAATATCCAAACTATTATATCTCTCTTTTGACCATTCTTTTAGATTATATCTACTATAATATCCTTCTAGTAAGAAATTCATAGGGATATTTATTCCAACTGGACATGGCATACAATACTCACATCTTCTGCAAAATCTATTACCTAACTGACTTCTTATATCTTCTATTTTTAATTCATCTTCTTTATCTATATCCAAGTTTTCTAGTACAGATATGTTCTCTAATACTTGATCAACACTATCCATTCCCGGAATCGCTACATCTATATATTCCTTTGACAATATATATTTTATAGCTAATTTAGCATTATTTATAGCTCCTCCTGCTAAAGGTTTCATTACTATTGTACCTATATTTCTTTTATGAGCTTCTCTAAATATTTCATCAGCTTGATCTTCTACTATATTATATGGAAATTGAATTGTATCAAATTTTTCATCTCTTACTGCTTTCTTTATTGTATCTATACTATGGCTAGTTATTCCTATATTTTTAATTTTACCTTGACTCTTACAATCTAAAAGAGCTTTATAGGCCATATTATCATTAAATATATTTTCATATTCATCTGATTTCACATTATGTAATTGATATAAATCTATATAATCTGTTTTAAAATTTTTAAGAGTAATATCAACATCTTTTAGCATGTCTTCATATGTTCTTGACATGCTTTTAGAAGCTAGTATGAATTTATCCCTTTTACCTTCTATTGCATTTCCTATATACTCTTCACTTACAGTATATCCTCGTGCTGAATCTATAAAATTTATACCTTGGTTAATTAACTCATCTATAATTTTATTTGTATCTTGTTGAGTTACTCTTTGTATTGGTATTCCCCCAAATCCAATTCTATTAATTTTCAAATTAGTTTTTCCTAAAACTCTCATAAAATCCCCCTTTTATTATAAAATTAAGACGATATTTTATTTTTATAAAATATCGCCTTGCATCTAACTATATTATATATTATTCTACTTGTTTTATGATATCTTTTATCATCTCTATTTCTCTTTTATGACCTTCATCTTCTAGTGGTGTCTCTAAGAAAAATGGTAAATGTTTTAACTTAGGATGTGTAATAAAACTTATTATAGCTTCAAGCCCTATTTCTCCTTCTCCTATGCATGCATGTCTATCTTTTTTTGCACCAAAAGGCATCATACTGTCATTAAGATGTACTGCTTTTAATTTATCTAGTCCAATAATTCTATCAAAATCATCTATTACTTCATCTAAATTATTTACTATATCATAACCTGCTGAAAATATATGACATGTATCTAAGCAGACACCTAGTTTTTCATTATGTTCAACCTTATCTATTATTTCTTTTATTTGTTCAAATGTAAATCCTATCTCAGTCCCTTTACCAGACATAGTCTCTAGTAATATAGTTATATTTTCATCTCCGGTTATCGCTTCATTTAAAGCATTTGCAATTTTATCACTTCCAACTTCCACTCCCGAACCTACATGACTTCCCGGATGAAAGCACATATACTCTATTCCGATTGAATCCATTCTTTTTATATCTTCTTTTATTACCATTCTTCCAAATTCATAAACTTCTTCTTTAGCCCCAGCCAAATTCATAGTATATGGTGCATGGGCTAATAATGGCCCAAAATTATTTTCTTTTCTTATCTCTTGAAACTTCATTATATCTTTTTCATCAAAAGCTTTTGAGTTTCCTCCTCTTGGATTTCTACTAAAAAATTGAAAAGTATTTGCTCCTATATTAACAGCTGTTTGAGCTGCTTTTGCAAACCCTTTTGATATCGATATATGTGGTCCTATTACTATCACTCATTTGCCTCCTGTAAAATTATATTAGTTGTATTTAATATACCCAAAAAAATAAGTATCAACATATTTGTTGATACTTTATGCTCTACATTTTTCTTCTAACGGTATTGTGACTAGAGATAAATCATATTTTCTTTCCGAGTCTTCATGTTTCCTATTAGATATAATATCCTTTATCTTTAAATCCATAGTCTTTACCAATTCTTTAATTTCATCTTTGCTTAAAGCTACTTGATTGTAATTAGCTATATTTTCATCATCTATGGCATTCTCCTCTATTGCTTTATAAAAAGAATTACTCATATTTTCAAACTTAGATATACATATGTCCCCTATATCCATATTATCTGTATCATCGCTAAAGTTCAAAGCCTTTTTTCCAATAACTATATGTTTAGCTCTTGGATAATAATATTTCTCAACAATTCCTGATTTAACTTTCTCTTGTACCAAATCTAGAACGCCTACTTTATATAAAGTTTTTATATGATAATTTATTTTTGCATGAGGTTCATCTAATAATTGAGATAGTTGTTTTGCTGATAATGGAGTTGCCTTGAATGCTTTTAATATATCTATTCTCTTTGGATGTGCAATAGCTTTTATACACTCTAAATCTCTAAGTACTAAAACTTCTTTCATTCCCCCACCACCCATAAAAGTATTTAATTATATAGATAATTATATAGTATACAGTGGTAATTGTCAAAAAATTCTCTATTTTAGAATATATTTATTTTGTATTTTTCACTCAAGTTTTGAAGAATTTTTATACCAGCAATACTATTTCCTTTTTTATCTAGAGCAGGTCCATATATTCCAATTCCCATCTTCTTAGGTACAGACGCCATTATTCCTCCACCTACTCCTGATTTTGCAGGAATACCTACTTTTATTGCAAATTCTCCCGATGCATCATACATACCACAAGTTACCATAAATGTTTTTACTATTCTAGAAATTCTTTCGTCTATAAGCCTTTCACCTGTTTCAATATCCAGTCCATAAGATGCTAGATTAACACCCATTCTTGCTAAGTCTACACAATCTATTTCTATTGAACATTGTTTAAAATATAAATCTAATACTTCTTCAACATCACCTTCTATGAATCCATCATTTTTTAAAAGATATGCCATAGCTCTATTTCTATCACCCGTAGCTTTTTCTGATTCATAAACATCATAGTTAATTTTTAAATTGTCGTTCTTCGCTAACTTTTTAAAAAAGTTCAACATTTTCTCTTCTCTCTCAGCTAATGTTTCCCCTTTTATCATAGATGTCGTAACTATAGCTCCAGCATTTATCATAGGATTACAAGGTTTTTTTGTATTATTAGTTTCTAATTTCATTATAGAGTTAAATGGATCTCCGCTCGGCTCCATTCCAACCTTAGAAAATACATATTCCCAATCATTTTCACTTAAAACTAAAGCCAATATTATTGGTTTTGATATACTTTGTATGGTAAATTTTTTATTATAACTTCCAGCAGTATGTATAACATTATTCATATCAATCATACAAATTCCAAGATCGTCTTGCCTTGCATTTTTTAGCTCTGGTATGTATGTTGCAACATGTCCATAATTTGTATACTTCCTATTTTCTTCAAGTATCTGCTCTAATACGTTTTCCATGAACAATTCCTCCTTATCTTTTTTATATCGTTACCTCGTCAATATTAATATAATACAAAAAATCCTGGGTTCATGTCAATCTCCCAGGATTTCAAGCTTAATCAACTATTCTACTACCACCTATAAACTCTCTTATTATAGATGTTGGTGGTATATCTAGTTCATCATCTAGCTCAATGAAATATTGTAAAAACTTAAGAATTCTATTAGCTTCTATAAAAGCTTCTTTATTGCTATCTATCTCTTCCAAAAGAGGTTTTGCATATTTTTTTAATATAGCTAATTCATATAAGCATGCTGAATTAAACATTATATCTGCTTCTTCTTGATACGGGAATATATTTTTATCTTCTCCACGTCTTACAGATCCCCAGTTTAATATAGTTTTTTCTGCACTATATCCTCTAAAGTTATAATCTCTAACTATCCTTCTTATAAGTCTTAAGTCTGTAGTAGGTATTCTATTATGATTATCTAAATTTATTTGTGTAAGAACACTTATATATATTTTAAATTTATCTTTATCTGCTATGCTTTGCGTTAACATAGGATTTAAAGCATGAATACCTTCCAATATAATTGGTTGATCTTTTGTTATTTTTAATTTTTTTCCACTAAGCTCTCTTTTCCCTGTTTTAAAGTTAAATTTAGGAAGATGTATCTCCTCTCCTCTAAGTAATTTCTCTAAATCTCTATTAAATAAATCTAAATCTATAGCATAGATAGATTCAAAATCATAATTTCCAAATTCATCTAAAGGTGTATCTTCTCTATCAACAAAGTAATCATCTAATGATATAGGTACAGGATGTAAATTATCAACTTTTAATTGAATAGATAATCTATGTGCAAAACTTGTCTTCCCAGAAGAAGATGGAGCTGCTATTAATACAACTCGTTTGTTGTTCTCCTTTATCATATCAGCTATTTGAGATATTTTTTTCTCTTGTAGTGCCTCTACTATTCTAATTATCTCTCCATATTTATTTTCAGTTATAGCTTTATTTAAACTTATAACTTTATCTATACCTATAAGCTCTGACCATGTTTCTGCTTCTTTATATATACTTGATAACTTAGGTTGAGGTATAAATTTTACAGGACTATTACTACTATTTTTACTTGGTCCTAATATAACTACTCCAGATTGCCATTTTTTTATATCAAATACAGTTACCCAGTTTGTAGAAGGTAACATATATCCATAAAAATGATTTATATGATTACCACATTTATATAATTTAACATCATCATACTCTTTGTATCTAAGTAATTCTGCCTTTGCATGCATATTATTTTCTGTAAAAATTTTAATTCCATCTTCCCTATTTGTTACAATTTTTTCAATATCTATATTACTTTTTATAATCTCTTGCATTTTATCTTTTATAAACTCAACTTCCTTGTCAGTAAGTTCATTTTTTTTATTTTTAATTTCACAATACAATCCATTAGATAGTGAGTGTTCTACTGTTACCTCAGTATTTGGATAAATCTCTTCACATGCCTTTATAAATATTAAAGCTAAAGTTCTAGTATAAACTCTCATACCATCTTCATTTGTTGTATCAATAAATTTAATATCACAAGGTTCTTCTATCTCTGTTTTTAAATCTCTTAGTTTATTATTTATTTTACCTAATGTGATTATACCCTTATAATTATCTTTTAAATCTGTAGCTATAGTTTCTAAACTTACCCCTTTTTCATATTGATATAATTTACCATCTACCTTTATGTCTAAAACACACATAAAATTTCCTCCTGATTATAATTCTTTGTATTATAAATTTAGAACGATTTATATTATATAAATCGTTCTATTATCTTAATTGATTCGTTTATATTTTCATGTCTAACTTCCAGTACAATAAATTCAGGTTTTAAATTTATTAAGTATCTAACTTCTTCTAAATCTAGTTTTCCTGTTCCTATACTATCATGAGAGTCATTAATTCCATTATTATCACTTAAATGAACTAAATTTATTTTTTCTCTTAGCTTATCTATATACTTATCACTATTTATTAAATTGTGACCAGTATCATAACAAAACTCTGTATTTTTTCTAGTTATATTATTAAATATATATTCAAATTCATCTACCGTTGTTCCTATATTGCAAATATCTCCTCCTTTAGTATACGTGTTTTCTATAAAAACTTTACTAGGTACATTTATTTTTTCAATAAAATCAACAGTATTATCTAGATATTTATTTTTATTTTTATCAAATCTAGTTTTTATAACATATCCTAAATGAATATTAAAATATTTTATATCTAAAGGATTTAATTTTTCTTTAAATTCTTCAATATATTTAACCCAAGAATTTCTTATATACTCAATATTTTCACATGTATTAAGTTCCATAGGTAGATGTATACCGATACTTATGTCATTTGATTTAAATTCTTCAATATAATTTAGTACAGCTTTACATTCGTATAAGTTATCAATTCCTATTTCTATATGATTTATAAAATCATTTTTTTTACAGATTTCAATAGCTTTATTTATCTCGTGAACTAGTGCAGATATTCCAAATCTCATAATTTACCTTAAGAAACTTTTCCTATCTTATCAAACGGTAGCAATCTTATAATAACTTTTCCCATTATATCTTTTTCGTTCACAAGACCTACTTGCTGGTCTCTACTATCCATACTATTTTCTCTGTTATCTCCCATAGCAAAAACATATCCTTTTGGTATAGTCATATCTATATCACCTTCTGTTTTTTCTCCATGGACATATGATTCATTTTGAAGCTTTCCATTTAAATAAACTTTATTATCTATTATTCTTATATGGTCTCCTGGTACTGCTATAACTCTCTTAACCAAGTCTTTTTCCTTTCCATTAGCCTGAATTAAGTCTGTTTTAAATACTATTATATCCCCTCTTTTAGGCTCATTATTATTATAAGCAACTCTATTTATTATTAAATAATCTTTTTCTTCAAGTGTAGGGTACATAGATGTCCCTTGGACTAATGTTGGTTTAACAAAGTGAGTTATTACTAATGCTATTGCTATCGATGCAACAATTATTTTGGTCCACTCTATTATTTCTTTCTTAAAATTCTTACTCAAATTCATCATCTCCTCTATACTCTACATATTTTGATAAAAGCTCTATGATAATATCATTTATATGTTCATACTTTTTAGTATTTATTCCTAAGTCTAAAAGTTCACAGGCCTTAATCAAATCATGTACAACTTCCATGGGACTTCCATATATCTCTTCAATATCTTCTTTACTTACACCTCTAAATCCATGTCCTACAGGACTTTCATTTCTTAATCTAATTAAGTTTTCAAGTCTTTCTCCATTTAGTATTTCTAATACCTTGTCCATTCTTTTAGTTTGCTTAAGATATCGCTTTATATATTGAGTTACACCATGTATTAGATTTCCATTATATATATTATACTTCTTTTTAAGAGTGTATAGTATATTTTTCTTAGATACCATATTCCCATGCATTGAAACCTTATATTTTTTACCTTCCTTCGTATTTACAAATATATATTTAAATAATGCCTCTTTTAATCTATATAATCTACCCAAAAAATCTATATATTCTTCATTGACTATTTGTATCTTTATATTTTCTATCAATTCAGATAAAATATCTTCTGGTTCACCATTATTTAAATTTTTCAAATTAATTATAAGATTTTTAATTTCTTTTCTTTCTAACATAACTTCACTTAAATTATTGGCATGATTTAGAGCATTTTTAAAATCAAAATTTGTAGCATACTTACATGAGTTTAGTAAAGTATATAAATCTCCACTTTCTATATCTGCTTCTATTAATATATCTAAAACCCCATCATAATCATATCTTTGTAAAAATTTACATATTACTAATTCTTGACTTCTATTTATATATCTCATTTAACCACTCCTATTACATGATTATTTTTTAATTAATTTCCTTTTTCTTCTTATAAATCTTTTTCTTGCATAATCTGTATATTTATCTAGCTTATCTAAATTTATTTTCCATAAATATACTAAGTATATTAAAAATAAAACTGTAGACCAATTAGCCTCTAGTATTAATAAAAAATCAAAAATTCCATGAAATAATACTGGAAAAAATAAAACTTTAAATAAATATATCCTTTTTTTCTTTTTATTGTCTTTATTAAACTTGTATATAGATAAGTAATATCCCATGGTTATTGCAAACATTATGTGAGCAGGTATAGAAATTAAAGCTCTGCTTAATCCAAGCTCTAATACACTTAAGTAGCTCTCTCCAAATATATAAATTATATTCTCTATAGTTGCAAATCCTAATGTTAAAAATACGCTATAAACTATACCATCAAGTTTTTCAGTATAGTATTTACTATTTAATACACAACTTACAAGAACAATATATTTTAAAAATTCTTCTGTTAGGGCTGCCACTATAAAAGATATATAAATTAAATATATATATTCATTATTTATATAAACTTTAATAAGAAAATCTTCTATAGCTATTGCAGGTATACTTATCAATGCCCCAATAGAAAATACTTTAATTAAAAATTTTATTGGTTCTTTTTCATATTTATCTTTTATATATATCCATATTAAGAAAGCCAAACTAGGAGCTATTGCTATAATTAATAAATCTAATTTCATAAAAATACTTACCTTTCTTTTTTAATAAGTTAATGCTTTATATATTATTTCCAAATCTCTTAACAAAATAATATAATTCTTCATACTATATATTGATATAGACATTATTTATAGAAAGGAGTTTTTTTATGCAAGATGGTTTTTTAACTGTAAGTGTTGTAGATAGTACTAATAACTTCCCTATAGCTGATGCTACCGTAAATATATATTCAATGGGTGATGATAATACAGTTGCTAGCACAATTTATACAAATTTAAAAACTGATATATCTGGTCAAGTAATTGGTCTAAATTTAGCAGCTCCCGACTTAATATACTCACAGCAACCAAGTGATGTCAGACCTTATAGCCAGTACGTAGTCGAAGTTATAAAGGATGGATACGAAACAATCATAATAAATGGAACCCAAGTTTTAGCTACAGTAATAGCTCAGCAAGGTATACGAATGAATCCAAGACAAAGAAGTCGCAGATCGTATTCTAGACAAAATGAGATAATAATAGATATAGGTGCTCATACTTTATGGGGAAACTACCCTCCTAAAATACCTGAAAGTGACTTAAAACCATTGCCTCCTCCAACAGGCTTCGTTGTTTTAGATAATCCGGTTGTCCCAGAGTTTGTAGTTGTACATGATGGCATGCCAGAAGATAAAAATGCGCCTAACTACTGGGTTTACTTTAAAGACTATATAAAAAATGTAGCGTCTTCTGAAATATATTCAACATGGCCAACAGAAACTATTTTTGCTAATATTATTGCAATAATATCTTTTACATTAAACAGGGTATTTACAGAGTGGTATAGAAGTAAGGGCTATAATTTTACAATCACATCAACAACTGCTTTTGACCATAAATATATACATGAAAGAAATGTATTTGATACCATCAGTGTTGTAGTAGATGAAATTTTTAATACCTTTATAAAAAGACCTCCTACAGCTAGGCAACCTCTGCTAGCTCAGTACTGTGATGGTGTAAAATCTCAATGTCCTGGGCAAATGACACAATGGGGAAGTAAAGATTTAGGAGACCAAGGTCTTAGTTATGAAGAAATTTTAAGGTCTTTTTATGGAGAGGGAATAGTTTTTGAAAAAGCTCCTGTAGTTAGTGGTGTTCCTGTTTCTTTTCCTGGAGAAGTTCTACAAATAGGTTCTAAAGGTAAGGATGTACAAACAGTTCAAAATCAATTAAATGCCATATCTAATGCATATCCTGCAATACCAAAAGTTAGAGAAGATGGTATATTTGGTGATGCTCTAGCAAACTCCATAAAAGAGTTTCAAGGAATATTCGGTTTACCTAAAAGTGGTGTTGTAGATTTTAAAACATGGTATGAGCTTTCTAGAATTTATGTAGCTGTTACAAAAATAGCATCGCTAAATCCAACAATATAATAAAAAATATTTAAATAGCGTAGTAAAATACTACGCTATTTAAATATATCTATATATTTTTCATCTAATATATGACTTATTTGATTTATATTTATTTTAAACTCAGGTATCCCTGCTGCAAATGGAGCTATATCATATAAATCAAAATATATTACTATATTATCATCTTCGATATAAAATTTCTGTTTATCTGATATAGATTTAAAGCCATATACTTGGTCTTTCTTATTCTTTATTTGATTTCTTATTTCATCATTTATAACTTTTTTATAATCTGAGTTAGTTTTAAAAAAGTCTTTTAACTCTAAAAATTTACCATCTTTCATATAAATATTATAAGATTTATTTTCATACATTCCATGTGCTCCACCACTAAATTGATAATATTTAACCAGTATACTCAACATATTATCACTATTTTTTTTTACATCAAAATTAACATTATATATATATGGTTGTATATACTCTTTTGGAGTATTAGAAAGATAATTTTTAGCATCTTCTTCAACAGCATAATAAGATTTCATTATATCTGTTTTTATAGTATCATTTATATTTTTTTCAATGGATTTGTTATCTGTTAAAACTATTGGAATATTTACAATGCTGTTAATATAATCATTATTTTTTGTTATAGTTTGAGTATCTACTTGTGCCACTATGGGACTTGTCTTCAAGGTTTTAACTTTTTTTATAAAAACTGTAGATGGTACTTTAAATTCATATATTTCTTTTCTTTTACTTATTTGGTATGGGTTAAAGTATATTCCTATTCCTTCATCTGTTATATAATAGTTGGTATATTTATTAATAGTAATTTTATTCTTATTTATATCTATTTTATTTTTATCTATTTTATTAAGTATATAATTTTCTAAAATATGTTTATAATCCTCATTATTTTTCAAGAAATTATCTATATATACTCTTTGTCCAGTTTTTAAATCAAAAACATAACTATCTTTTACTCTCTCATAATTCTTTTCTTTTATATATATATCCTTATATATTATAATATTCAATAAATTTTTATCTTCAAAGGCTGTGTGAAAATTTACTTTTACCTTTACATCATCATGCTTTGAAGAAATATCTCTTTGTTGTTTTTTTAAATTAATAAATTGATTTACATTTTTCCTTATATACGTATTTATATACCTTTCTATATTTTTATCTTCATATTCTACTATAGGCATATTAATCGCAAATGTAATACCATCATAATTTAATTTATATTTTTCCTCTTTAATTCTTACACTCTTAAATCCTTGAATTATTGAAGTCTTTAAATTTTTTAAATCTATTTTACTTTCATATTGTGTGCCTATCACAATAAAAAGAAATATTATAGCTAAAGTGCTAATACTTATATAAAATATAAATTTTTTAAATCTATACATAATATATTCCTCCTAGACAATTGTATATATTATTGTTTGAATATAATAAAAAAATATTATAATTGTCTTTTGGTAATATATTGATTTTATATTAATTTATAGAAAAAGGTCTTAAAGTATTTTACTTTAAGACCTTAAATTTATTTTCCTAAAATTTTATTTATTTGTTGTTTATATGCATCAGCTTTAGCTCCATATATTACTTGTATACCTTTACCGACTTCCATAACACCAACTGCTCCTAATGATTTAAATTTATCTTTTTCAACTTTTGTTGTATCTTTAACCTCTACTCTTAGTCTAGTTATACATGCATCTACTGAAACTATATTTTCAGATCCACCTAATGCTTCTAAAACATATGGTGCATTTTCTTCTATTTCACTATTTCCACTTTTAGCACCTTTTCCTGCTTGATAGTCAGCTTTAGTATATAACTTAGTTTCTTCTTCATTCTCATCTCTACCTGGAGTTTTTAAATTAAACTTAAGTATTAAGAACTTGAATAAGAAGTAGTAAACTACTGCATATACAGCTCCAACCATTATAACTCTTAACCAATTAGTTGGTACTCCTGCTCCTGCTGGAAGTATCCCAAATAGTGAGAAATCTATAAACCCTCCAGAGAATGTCATTCCTATAAATACATTTAATAAATCCATTAATAAGAATGATATACCTGCAAGTATACAGTGAACTCCATATAAAACTGGTGCAACAAATAAGAATGTGAACTCTAAAGGTTCTGTTATACCAGTTAAGAAAGATGTAACTGCTGCTGATAATAATAAACTTCCTACAATTTTTTTCTTACTTGGTGCTGCTGTATGATACATAGCTAATGCTGCTGCTGGTAATCCAAACATCATGAATGGGAATTTACCGGCCATAAATCTTGTTGTTCCTGAAACTATTTTCGCCATAGTCTCTGGAGATGCTCCTACTAAATCTTGCATACTTCCTAATTGAGCAAAGTACGCATAGTTAGCACCTTGAACAGTTTGCCAAGCTCCATCTATTAAAACATGTCCATCAACAAAAGAACCAAACCAGAATGGTGTATAGAATACATGGTGTAATCCAAATGGTATTAAAGCTCTTTCAATAAGTCCATAGAAAAATGTTCCTATTACGCCTGCATTATTAACACCTAATGCTATATATGCTATTCCATCTTGAACAAATGGCCATATATATGCTAGTAGAGCACCTACAATTGCCATAACTATAGAAACTACTATTGGAACAAATCTTGATCCTGAGAAGAATCCTATAACTTGAGGTAATTGTATATTATAGTATTTATTGTGTAATGTAGCTGTAACTATACCTGTTATAATACCCCCAAATACTGACATATTAAGTGTATGTATACCTAATGTAGTAGTTACATATGTTGCATATTGAGCCGGAGTATTATCTGGTGTTATAACACCTAACTGAGTAACTCCTAATCCTAATAATACACTTATAACTTGATTCATTATTAAGAATCCAAATACTGAAGCAAGTGCAGATGTACCTTTGTCTTCTTTAGCAAGACCTACAGCTGTACCTACTGCAAATAGAAGTGGTAAGTTTCCAAATACTATATCTCCTACTCCTTGCATTATTTTTAATATTACAGTAACTGCTGGAATTGATACAAACCCTATAAGAGGTTGATATATAGCTGGTGCATTTTGTAATGCTGCTATATTAAGTAAAGCTCCACCAACTCCAAGTAAAATACCTGCAACAGGTAATGCTGCGATTGGAAGCATTATAGCTTTACCTATTCTTTGTAAAAACTGAAGCATATTATAATTCCTCCTTATTTAATTCTAAGATATTTAATTTAAAAATTTTTAAAATCACATATGTTATTACTATGATAAATAAAAAAGAGCTAAAATATTCATATTTTGCGTATTATAAAATAATACGTCAAAATAAAAATATCTTAGCTCTTGCCTGCTTTACCAGTAACACGCTATTTATTGTATATTTAAATTATATCATGCAAATTATTCCTTGTAAACACTTTCCCGACTTTTTTCTACATAGTTTTTG
Source organism: Paraclostridium sordellii (assembly GCF_000953675.1). NCBI lineage: Bacteria > Bacillati > Bacillota > Clostridia > Peptostreptococcales > Peptostreptococcaceae > Paraclostridium > Paraclostridium sordellii. The sequence continues at coordinate 3,025,963 of NZ_LN679998.1, forward strand.
TCATTAATCTATCTATATGTAATGCTATAAATCCCATCTCACCTTCATTTAATTCTATATTATGATTTGTGTTTAAATATTCACATAATAATTTTGATATATTAAATGAATTGCTAAGCTTTTCTTTTATATGTTCTAGGAGCATGTTTTCCTCATATATCCCTTTGACCGTTCTATTTATAGCTAATCTTAGGTGAATTATCAATCTATTATAATAAATTGAATCTTTGCTTATTCTTATATCTAGTTCCTTCTCCAGAAAATCAATTGATTCTTTTATTATTACAGCTTGTTTTGCACTGTCTACTGCCTTAGTTTTATTTAATATTCCATTTATATGCATAGTTACAAAAGCAACTTCATCTTCTGTAAGATTTATCCCTAAAGATTTATTAATAAAATCTACTATTTTTTTAGCTAACTCCCACTCATATTCATATAAGGCTTTTAATTCTGCTTTGAATTGGTTTTCCAGGCATATATCATCATAATATCTTTCTATAGCAAACACTAAGTGATCTAGTAAGGCCATGTGAGATTTGTTATTAATATCAAGTTCGATACTACCATCTAATGTAGATAAACTTTCAGTTGCAACTCCAATATAGCTTGGATTAATTGTATCGTATAATTCCTCTAAACTTTTATATCGCTCTTCATTTATAACAAATATTTTTTCAATCTTTTCTACATTATCAAATATGGAATTTACAGATGCTTTAAATCCAATTCCACTACCTACTAGTATACACTCTTTATTTTTCCCTTCTTCTATACATAAAATAACGTTATTATTAAAGCTTTTTACAATTCTATACATATATTCCCTCCTTGGCCATAGATTATATGAGAATGTGCTTAATTACTATTTTACCTTATATAATATACAATATTTCCTACTTTAAGTATACCAAATTGTTTACTTAAATAATAAATTCTCGAAATATTTAAATATTTTATTAGACTATATTTTAATATTAGTATAAATCTAAAGTGTAAATCTAATTTAATATTTTATTTTCATTTTTCTTTTTTTAGGGTATAATATGCATTAGATATATACATAACTTTTTAACAAAGTCGTTAAAGGTTAATTTTCTTATGGAGGTTTTTAATATGTTAGTTTCAGCTAAAGAAATGTTAAACAAAGCTAGAGAAGGTAAGTATGCTGTTGGTCAATTCAACATCAATAACTTAGAATGGACTAAAGCAATTTTACTTACTGCTCAGGAAAACAATTCTCCAGTTATATTAGGGGTATCTGAAGGTGCTGGTAAGTATATGGGAGGATATAAAACTATAGTTGGTATGGTTAATGGAATGTTAGAAGAATTAAATATAACTGTTCCAGTTGCTCTACATTTAGACCATGGTAGTTACGAGGGAGCTAAAAAAGTAATAGAAGCAGGATTCTCTTCTGTTATGTTTGATGGTTCTCACTACTCTATAGAAGAAAATATAGCTAAAACAAAAGAAATAATAGATATAGCTCACGCTAAAGGAATATCTGTAGAAGCAGAAGTTGGTTCTATAGGTGGAGAAGAAGATGGAGTTGTTGGTGCTGGTGAAATAGCAGATCCTAACGAATGTAAATTAATAGCTGACTTAGGAGTTGATATGTTAGCTGCTGGTATAGGTAACATACATGGACAATATCCTAAAAACTGGGCTGGATTAAACTTTGATGCTTTAGAAGCAATAAATAAAGCTACAGGTGATATGCCACTAGTTTTACACGGTGGAACTGGTATACCTGCTGATATGATACAAAAAGCTATCTCTTTAGGTGTATCTAAAATAAATGTTAACACTGAGTGTCAATTAGTTTTTGCTGCTGCAACTCGTAAATATATAGAAGAAGGAAAAGACTTACAAGGCAAAGGTTTTGACCCTCGTAAGCTTCTTGCTCCAGGATTCGAATCTATAAAATCAATTGTAAAAGAAAAAATGGAATTATTCGGTTCTGTAAACAAAGCTTAATATAAATTAAAAGCTATCTCACCTGAGATAGCTTTTTTTATTTAAAGTTTTATATATCCACTCTTTATTTTTCTATGTATAGTAGATGAATTTATACCTATCTGTTCTGATGCCTTTGTAATTGAGCCATATCTATCTATAGCTCTAGGTATAATTATTTGATCTACTATTTTATATGCTTCATTTAAATTCACAATTCCATTTACCACTATAGGCAGTTCAAAAGTTCTTTCCCTAGATGTATCATCTAAATTTTTAAGCATATTAAACTCATCTTCTCCTATAGTATTTTTAACTGATAGTACTATAAATCTTTCAATAATATTCTTCAATTCTCTTATATTGCCAGGCCAAGAATGACTATTTAGTAAATTCATAACCTGAGGAGAAATCTTTACATCTCTATTGTATTTATCATTGTATAAACTCAAGAAATGTTCAACTAAAGGCTCAATATCTTCCTTTCTTTCTCGAAGTGGAGGTATTTTTATAGGTATTACACTAAGTCTATAATATAAATCTTGTCTAAATTTAAAATTATCATGTAAATCCTCATTTGATATATTAGTAGCGCTTATATATCTTACATTAATTTTAATTGGTTTACTTCCACCAACCCTAGTTACTGTATTTTCTTGTATAACTCTAAGTAATTTTTTTTGCATTTGAAGTGGTAATTCCCCTATCTCATCCAAGAATATAGTCCCTCCATTTGCCTGTTCAAATAAACCTTTTCTCCCACATTTTTTGGCTCCAGTAAATGCACCTTCCTCGTATCCAAAAAACTCAGATTCTAGTAATTCATTAGGAATTGCCCCACAGTTTATAGCTATAAAAGGTTTGTCTCTTCTGGGACTGTATTTACATATTGTTCTAGCTACTATTTCTTTACCCACTCCAGATTCCCCAGTTATAAAAATTGCTGAATCAGATGCAGCTGCTCTTTTTACTAAATTTTTTATGTTCTCCATAACTTTACTTTTGCTTATATACTCTGAACTAGTTTCTATTCCATTATGCTTAGTATGCGATTCTAAGTTTATAACTCTAGAAATATCCCTTCCTGTTAATACCCCACCTTTTACATTTTCCTCATTATCAAATATAGGAACTGCCGTATATGCTATTACTTTTCCCCCAGGATAGACTATATTTTTATAAGTTTTTTTCTTAACCTCTAGCATATTAAGTATTATTGGTTCTTCTACTAACCCCATATAAACTAACTTATCAATACTTCTCCCTAAAACATCTTTTCTTTTAAATGGAAGTATTTCATCGCATAAGCTATTCATTTTTTCTATAACACCATCTTTATTAAATATAACTACAACCTCATCTATATGCTCAATTATGTCCTCAACAATATTATCCGTTATCATAGTTTTTTCAAATAAATAGATATATTGTATTTCATTTTTACAGTCTCTAACAGGATAAATATCTACAAATATGTTTAAGTCTCTAAGTCTTATATTTTTTCTATTATTTGAAAAACTATCTTTATTACTAAATGTACTATCTAAATCAGCTATATTTGATGGCTTGTCCACATCTACAAATTTCAAAATATTTTTCATTTGCGAATTAAATTCTAGTATTTCACCATTTTCCTTGCATAAAATTGCAGGATTCTCTAAGTGATTGATAAAGCCTCTAAAATCATTGTACACTTTCTTCAGCCCTTCCTTATTTAGTAAGTTAAATTCACTGTTGAAACATAAAAATTGACTTTCCTATACAATAATATTATAGCATTTAAAAATACTTAATTTATAATTGCTGTTAATTTTTTATTAAATCTTATGTTTTGTAGAATTATATATATTTTATTTTGTTTTATATAGTTAATATCAGATGAATCTTATAATAATAAAATAATCCTTATATATAATATTAATATTATATATAAGGATTATTTAAGTTAGGGTTTCTATGAAATATAAAATCTATCCAAGTATTTTAAATTTACTATAATTTACACATTAACCAATTCAATCAAATCATCTACACTATCTAATTTTTCAATAAATAGTGGAACTATCTCTTTTACATCTCCAACTATTCCATAATCTGCTATATCAAATATAGGAGCTGTTTCATTTTTATTTATAGCTATAATAAAGTCAGAGGATTGCATACCTGCTAAATGTTGTATAGCTCCAGATATACCACAAGCTATGTAAAGGTTCGGTTTAACAGTCGTTCCAGTTTGACCGATTTGATATGAATGGTCTATCCACCCAGCATCAACAGCTGCACGAGATGCCCCTACAACCCCATCTAATTTATCTGCTAATTCTTTTAACATTTCAAATCCTTCTGGTCCTCCTATTCCAAGGCCTCCAGATACTATTATGTTTGCATCAGTTAAAGATACTAAATCTTTTTTTATTTTTACAGTTTCAACTACTTCTACTCTTATATCATCTTTAGTTAAATTAAATGGTAAAGGAACTATTTCTCCACTTTTTGAACTATTTTTTTCTGCTTTTTCCATAACCCCTGGTCTAACTGTAGACATTTGAGGTCTATTGTTAGGGCATATAATTGTAGCCATTATATTACCACCAAAAGCTGGACGAGTTTGTTTTAATTTTTTATCTTCTTTATCTATTTCAAGTTTAGTGCAATCTGCAGTAAGCCCAGTGTTTACTCTTGAAGCTATTCTTGGAGCTAAATCTCTTCCTATGTGTGTAGCTCCATAAAGTACTATTTCTGGCTTTAATTCATTTATTGCATCAGATATGACTTTTGTATAAGCATCAGTTGTAAAGTTTTCTAATAAAATATCATCTGCTGTATAAACTATATCCGCTCCATAATCAACTAGTTCTTTTGCCATATAATCTACATCTTTACCTAATAATATTGCACAAAGTTTAACTCCCACTTCATCAGCTAATTTTCTACCTTCTCCAAGCAATTCTATTACAACAGGTGTGATTACCCCATCTCTTTGTTCTGCAAATACCCAAACATTTTTGTATGAGCTAAAGTCTTTTATAGTTTCATTTATTTTTGTATCCATTTTAACCTCCAACTTATATAATGTGCTTTTGTTTTAATCCTACTAGTACTGTATTCACAATTTCTTCTGGATTACCTTTAAGTATTTCACCTTTACCTCTTGGCTCTGGTGTAAATGATCTAAATACTTTAGTTGGCGATGCTTTAAGTCCAACTTCATCCTTATTTACATCTAAATCATCTATTGTCCAAACTTTTATATCTGTTTTAAAAGCTTTTACTATTTTATCAACAGACATATGTCTTGGTTCGTTTAATTCTTTAACAGCTGTTAAAAGAACAGGTTTTTTAACTTTAATTACTTCGTATCCATCCTCTAATTGTCTTTGTACCGTTATTGTATCCCCATCTATGGAGAATTTTTGCACATAAGTAACTTGAGGTATATCAAGTTTTTCAGCTATTTGTGGACCAACTTGAGCAGTATCTCCATCTATCGCTTGTCTTCCAGCAAATACTATATCATAGTCTCCAATTTTTTTAATTCCTGCTGCAATTGTATTTGAAGTAGCCCAAGTATCAGCTCCTCCAAATGCTCTATCACTAAGAAGTATAGCTTCATCAGCTCCCATGGCTAAACATTCTCTAAGCATAAAATCAGCTTGAGGCGGTCCCATAGTTATTACGGTTACTGTTGATCCTTCATGTATATCTTTTAATTTTAAAGCTTCCTCTAATGCATTTGCATCATCTGGGTTTAGTATACTTGGAACCCCATCTCTTATAAGAGTTCCCGTCTCTTTATTTATTCTAACTTCATTAGTATCTGGAACTTGTTTTACGCAAACTAATATTTTCAAAGTCTTTACCTCCATTTAACTAGTATAAAATATTTTTAAAGGTTTAGTTTATTTTAAAATGCTTGAAGCGATTACCATTTTTTGAACTTCTGAAGTACCTTCGTATATAGACATTATTCTTGCATCTCTATATATTCTTTCAATTGGATAATCTTTTATAAATCCATATCCACCATGTAATTGTAGGGCTTTATAAGCAACTTCATTAGCTATTTCTGCTGCATAATATTTAGCCATAGCTGACTCTTTAGTCATATTCATTCCAGCATCTTTCTTTTGTGCTGCATCATAAACTAACCATCTAGCGGCATTTACCTTTGTTTCCATATCAGCTAGAGTAAACTGAGTATTTTGGAATTTAGAAAGAGTTTTACCAAATTGAACTCTCTCTTTTGTATATTTGATAGCTTCATCAAGGGCACCTTGAGCAACTCCTAAAGCTTGAGCTGCAACTCCGATTCTACCAGCATCAAGAGTTTTCATTGCTATTTTAAATCCTATGCCTTCTTTTCCTAATAAGTTTTCTTTAGGTACTTTAACATTTTCAAATATTAGATCTGAAGTTTGAGTTCCCCTAATACCCATTTTGTCTTCATGCGCTCCATGAGAAAATCCTTCCAAATTACTCTCTACTATGAATGCCGTTGTTCCCTTTAATCCTTTTGACCTATCTGTAACTGCAATTACTATGGCAAAATCACATATAGGTGCATTAGTTATAAATGTTTTTCTTCCATTTAATATATAATAATCCCCATCCAGTTCTGCTGTTGTTTGTTGAGCCGAAGCATCAGATCCTGCTCCTGGTTCTGTTAACCCAAAAGCACCTATCATTTCACCTGATGCGATACCTCTTAAATATTTTTGTTTTTGTTCTTCAGTCCCATAGTTAAGTATTGGCAGTGATACTAAAGATGCTGCTGCAGTTGCATAAGTTCCAGTGGATGCACATCTTCTACTAAGTTCTTCCATGATTATTGCATATGATACGTAATCAGCACCTGCTCCCCCATATTCCTGAGGTATAGTAACACTTGTATATTTTGTTTGAGCCATTTTATCTAATAATTCTCTAGGCATTTCTCCAGTTTTATCAATTTCTTCTGGTAAAGTTGCCATTTCTCTGCTTACAAAATCTCTTACAGCTTTTCTTAAAAGTTCTTGCTCTTTATTAAATATCATATTCTCCTCCATTTTTATATTCTAATATTTTTGATATGAGATATTATAAAAACGAAATCTTTATAAATAGTGATTATATAGATTTCGATTGTTGCAAATATAAATTTAGGCGAAGCTAAGCATTTCAGAGAAGGCTTGAATACGAGTTCTTACTTGCTCATTATTTGATGTTTGTTGATCTACCTCTATATATAATGTAGGTATATTTTTTGATTCAATATCTCCTTTAACCACTGGATAATCGTATTCTTCTGGATCACAGAACTTCATCATACAGAATATTACTCCATCTGCACCTTTAGCTTTTACTTCATCCACTATCATAGATCCACGCTTTTTCTCTGGATCATAAGCTAATGAACATCCTTCTATGTTTGACCACTGTCTTGCAAGTCTTTCTAAAGCATCTTTTCCTTCTGGCACTAAAGTTCTAAATTGTCTAGACTCTTGAGCTAAATCATCTCCAACAACAGTTATATTGTTTTCTTCTAAAATATCTAAAATATCTTTTGAGTCTAATGAAATCCCAGTAAGTATAACTTTACTTCCCATACATTCTTCAGTTTCCATTTTCTTAAGATTAGCTATAAGACTTTTAACTAATTCAGTATGCTTTTCTTTTCTCATGAAGAATCCACTTTTTATAACTAAGTTTCTAACTGAAGGTTTTATAGTTTCTGGATATTTAGGAGATAATGCTACAAATTCTTGCATTACTTTTCTATGCTCATTGTAAACATCTATACTATCTTGTAATTTCTCTTCTGTTATCTCATGACCACATATTTTCTCTAACTCTTTTTTAATATTTTTAAATTCATTTACTAGATATTTCACACCTGATTCTAATTTTCTATTTTGAGGATATACCAATGCTATATAAGGCACTTTAGGAACTGCAACTTTCCAGTTTTGGCCTAAACAAATTAATGTATCACACATTCCTGGTATTATAACAGCTGAAAGTTCGTTGTAAGCTCCTTTAAGACCAAATTCTAAAGATGATTGCATTATTGAACATGCAAACGCTGGAAAATATTGTTTTGCTAAATCTAATTCAGTGTGTCCACCCCATATTCCTACAGGAAGCATACCTCCTGCATGAATTATTTCTTCTGGACAGTAAACAGGAAAACAACCTATAGCTTTATTTCCAGTATCTTTTTTAAAATTTTTTACAGCTTCATTTGGATTTTCAACAGCTTCTTTCATTGTTGCTAAAATAGATTCCATTATATTTCACCTCTATTAAGATTTTTTCTCTCTTCCATAACTTCAACTAGACCTTGTATTCTAGTCTCAAATTGAGCTTTAGTAAATGCTCTAGGATCAGCTTGATCTCCATCAAACCCAGCTGATGGTATTTTTGTAATTTCTTCAGTTTGTCTTTGCATTTCATACTGAATCAAACTCATAAGTTTACAGCTTCTATTCATATGATAGAAAGCTCCATCACATTTACCATCTCTTAAAGAGTTCACTCTAAATTCGGTCATTTTATCTAAGTTAACATTATTAAACATTCCACTGTAAGCTCTTGCCATTCCATCAAGATCATTAACTTCATATTGAAGTGCCCAAGCATGTGGGTAAACACTACCTGTCATATTCACTCCATATTTTGCTAGTGTTTTCATTTTAAAACCTATAGTAGGCCAGCAAGGTATTCCTTCCATCATTATTCTGTATTTTTCTTCTCCTCTAAATGTAGATATTTTATTTTTCTTATTTTCTTCTAATTCTTCTATTAAAATTTTAAATGCTTCAGTAGTCTCTTTTTTACCTCTAGCACATACTATTACTGCCATATACGTAAATAAATCAAATCCGTTCATTGGAGATGGGTCTGATCCTTCAGGCAAGCTCATTGAATATTTCCAAAGTCTACCGTTTTCTGCTGATATCTTCATTACTTCTTCAAATTTTTTAGGATCAAATTTCTTGCCTGATATTTTTTCAAGCTCTTTTATTGCTTCTTCAAACTGTGCTTTAATGTATTCAACTCTTTCATCTGTAACATGATCTTCATTATTAAAAGGTACATCTATCATAATCATAGGAATATTTAATTCTTTTGATATATTTTCATACCATTTTATAACTTGATCACATATATTGTTACAACATAGCAAAAAGTCTGGTGTAGGCATATTTAAAGTATCACTTTTTCCTTTTTCTAAAAATCCAAAATTGGCTCTAGCATAAGCACATAAATCTATAGAATATCCTTTAGCTTCTGCTCTCTCACATAAATCTAAGGATTCTTTTTTCGCCGCTACTCCTGCTGCATGATTTTCTGGATAACATAAGTTTAAGTCAAATACTTCTGCTAATTCCTGTGGAAATACTGAAGTAGCCCAACCAACTGGTCTACCTTCTTCTTTAGCTTTAAAAGCATTTGCATACTGCTCAGCTAAGAGCTCGTTAATTACTGTTTTAGCATCTTTTTTTTCAGACATTTTCATCCCTCTTTACCATTATTTTTTTATTTCATTATAAGCATATATAGCTGCTCCTAAGGCTCCTGTAAGTTGAGGTATGTCAGGAACTATAATTTTAGTTTCCAATTCTTTTTCCATAGCTTTAACAACCCCTGAATTTTTTGCAACTCCCCCAACCATTACTACATCTTCCTTCACGCCAAGTCTTTTTACAAGGCTTGCGACTCTTTTAGCAACTGATGTATGAATTCCTGCAACTATATCTTCTATTGCTATATCATTTGACAAATGTGATATAACTTCTGATTCAGCAAAAACTGTACAAGTATTACTTATAGATACTTCATTTTTAGATTTTATAGATATATCTCCAAGATCTGATACGTCTACTTCAACAATTTTTGCCATTACATCTAAAAACCTGCCTGTACCTGCTGCACACTTATCATTCATCAAGAAATTTAACAAAATCCCATTTTCATCTAACTTAAGTGCCTTAGCATCTTGCCCTCCAATATCTATCACAGTTCTTACTGTAGGTATCAAAAACTTTACACCCTTAGTATGACAACTTAACTCGCTTATTTGTTTATGAGTATTTGCATATTTCATACGACCATATCCAGTTACTACAGTATTTTTTATATCATCTTCTGTTATACTAAGTTTTTTATACAAATCTTCAAGAACTCTAGCTGGACCGCTAGTTCCTGTACCTGAGGGTATTGTAGAATAAGCTACTATTTCCTTCCCATCTTTTAAGATGATTCCTTTAGATGCAGTTGATCCTATATCTAATCCCATTGTGTACATTTTTTAGTCTCCCCTTTATATCTCTAGACTAGTTCTTTTGCATCATCTAATTTAATAGCTTGAGAATTAACCATATCTAATATTTCTTCTTCTGTGTATCCTATAGATTTAAGAACTTCTTTGGTATGTTGACCAAGTCTAGGTGCTGGCTCGTATTCCTTAATGCCCATAGTTTTAAATTTAACTGGTCCGTTTACTAACACACCTTCATTTCCATTTTCATAAGTAGTTTTAAATAGAAAATCGTTTGCCCAAGCTTGATCATCATTAATGATATCTTCACAACTTTGAACTTTCTCAAACGGAAGATCTGCTTCTTCTAATAGAGCTGACCATTCATCTAATGTTTTTTCAAGCATTGCTTTTTCTACTATTTTTACCATTTCATCAACATGCATTGGCATTACTTTTATATCATTAAATCTATCATCTTTCATTATTTCTGGTCTGTTTATAACTTCACAGAATTTTGGAAGCCACTTATTATATTGAATTAAAGCAAGTTGTATCCATTTGCCATCTTTGCACTTGTAAGTAGTCATAAGTGGACTGTTTGGTTCTGTTCTTGATATAGGCATTTCATTTCCATATTGAGATGTTGTAATCATCATTCCCATTCCATAAAGTGCAGTATGGAATAAGCTTACTGTTACTCTATCACCTTCACCTGTAATTTGTTTTTTATAAAGAGCTGCTAATATACCAGCTGTTAATGATATTCCTGCATAGTGATCTCCAAATCCAGCAGCAGTATTACATGGTGAAGTTCCCTTTTCCATAAGGGATTGACTTACCCCACCTCTAGCAAAATATGCTGTATAATCAAATCCTGGTTTATCTTTTAATGGACCTTCTTCTCCATATCCTAAAATATGAGCATGTATAAGTCCTGGAAAATCATCTTTTAATTGATCATAAGTAAGCCCCATCTTAGCAAGAGCTTTCTCTCTTACATTTGTTACAAATATATCTGATTTAGATAGGAGCTTGTGAAGTATTTCAACTCCCTCTTTTGTTTTAACATTTACACTTATACCTTTTTTATTTCCATTTTCTAATTCAAACATTGGATTTTCATCATCAGTACACGGAGATTTAAAAGTTCCACCCATAACTCTTATGCCATCGCCACCTAGTGGTTCGATTTTAATTACCTCTGCTCCCCAATCTGCAAGTAATTTGGCACAACAAGGCGCCGCTACAAAGCTTGATAATTCAACAACTCTAACACCTTTTAGTAATGCTCTATTATCCATAACTGAACCTCCTATAAATTGTAAATTTTATAATTTGAATTTAGTAACTAAGAATTTTTTAAAATAATTTTTATAAATTTTGAATTGAAATTTTATTTGATACTATATTTTGTTAAGCATTTATCGTGCCAACTTTTATTTTTCTTTTTAAATCGTTAATTTTTACACATTTTAATGTGTTTCTTTTTCGAATCACAGATATTATTAAAATTTATTTTTATTGCAAAATCCAACACTACTCTTGCATAATGCAATGATTTACGTATTTTTAAATTTTATCTAAGTCTAAAAATAATAACATTTTATTAAAATGATAAATTTATATTGTTGTATAATTAACAATTGCATGCTATGATTTAATCATCAAGGCATATTATTAGTTAATTTTTTAATTTTTAATATGCCCTTTGTAGCTATGTTTATTTTTAATAATTAATAGATAAGCTAATCATATAAATATACTGTTATAGTATCTATTTTTTATATTACTTTTTTAATTGTATAATAGCTTGTCTATTGAAAAACAAGGAGGCTTTATATGAAAATATTGATGTTTAGTGCACGTGAACATGAATTGCCTGCAATATCAAAGTGGATTGAGGAAAATGAAAATAATATTCAAGTCGATACAATTAAAGAAGGTTTATCCTCATTAACCGTTGATAAAGCCAAAGGTTATGATGGAATCTCAATCCAACAAACTAATTTAATTAATGAACCAATAGTATATGAAAAATTAAAGGAATTTGGAATAAAACAAATAGCTTCTAGAACAGCTGGAGTTGATATGATTGATCTAGACCAAGCTGTTAAAAACGATCTTATTATAACAAACGTACCTGCTTATTCTCCAAACTCAGTAGCAGAACTTGCTGTAACTCAGACTATGAATCTACTTAGAAATATGCATCTTATATACAGAAATGTTCATGCTGGTGACTTTAGATGGTCAGCAAATCTAATAGCTAGAGAGGTTAGATCTATTACAGTCGGTATAGTTGGTACAGGTAAAATAGGTTCAACTGCTGCTAAATTATTCAAGGGCTTAGGTGCAAATGTTATAGCTTTTGATGCTTATGAAAATGAATCCTTAAAAGATATTTTGACTTATAAAGATACCTTAGAAGATCTTCTTAAAGAATCTGATGTTGTATCCCTACATACTCCTCTTACAGAAGAAACAAAACATATGATAAACAAAGATAATTTAAAGCTTATGAAAAAAAATTCCTACTTAGTAAATGCTGGACGAGGTGGAATTATTAATACAGATGATTTAATCGAAGCTTTGGAAAACGGTATCATAGCTGGTGCGGCTTTAGATACATTTGAAACTGAAGGTGCCTTCTTAAATCAAGTAATACCTCATCATGACCTTACTGATCCTCAAATAAAAAAATTATTAAATATGGAAAATGTGTTATTTACTCATCATATAGGTTATTTCACAACTACTGCAGTTGATAATATAGTAAGTATAAGTTTAGACTGTGTAAAAGATGTCTTAAATACTGGCAATAGTGCTAATAATGTATTGGCATCAATGAGTATAAACTAATTTTAAATAAAAAAAGACGCTCAATTAGAGCGTCTATATCTTTATGTTTATATAAAATTTACGATTATAAAATTTTTCTAGTCTCTTACACGCTTTAATTTTACTACAGTTTCAACATGAGGAGTATTTGGGAACATATCCATTAACTTAACCTTTTCTACCTCATATCCATAATGTTTGAATTCTACTAAGTCTAATACTAATGTTTTTGGATTACATGATATATAAACTATTTCCTTAGAATTAAATCCAGCTATATCTCTTATCGCATCCTTATGAACTCCAGGTCTTGGTGGATCTACTATTATTATATCTGGTTTAGCTTTTAACTTATTTACTGTTTTAGCTACATCTCCAGCTATAAATTCACAATTAGTTAATCCATTTAATTTAGCATTTTTATTAGCAGCTTCTACAGCTTCTTCTATTAACTCTATACCATATACTTTCTTAGCTTTTTCAGCCATTACTTGACCTATTGTCCCAGTTCCACTGTATAAATCAAATATAACTTTATTATTATGTTCTCCAACAAACTCTCTAGCTATTTTATATAATTCTTCTGCACCTTTTGTATTTGTTTGGAAGAACGAGAATGGAGATATTTTAAATTTAAGTCCTAAAAGTTCTTCTTGTATATAATCTCTTCCATGTAAAACTCTTAATTCATCACAATTAACAGCATCAGCTAATCCATCATTTATAGTATGAAGTATACTTACTAATTCACATTTTAAATCTAAATTTAGTAACATCTCCTTATACTCTGTCATATCAAAATCTTCTTGAGATGATGTAACTATATTTACCATCATTTCATTAGTATTTATACCTTTTCTAACAACAAGATTTCTTAAATAACCTTTATGGCTCATATTTCTATAGTATGGAAGTTTTTTTTCATTGAAAAATTCAACTGTTGAAGTTAATACTTTTATAAAGTCATCATCAACTAAGAAACATCCATCAACAGTTATAATATCAATATGTTTACCTTTTTTATGCAGACCTAAAGTTAAAGGTCCATCTTTCATTTCATCTCCAAATGTATACTCCATTTTATTTCTATATTCTTTTGTTTTTGGACTTCGTTCAATCCCCTGGAAGTTAAATCCAAATATATCTTGTTCTAAAAATAAGTCCATAACTTGTCTTTCTTTTATTTCAATTTGCTTTTCATATGGAACTGATAAAATACTACATCCTCCACATTGATTAAAGTGTTTACATGGAATCTCTGTTTCTAATGGTGAGTTTTCTAATAGCTCTAACATTTTTACATCAGCTTTTCCACTTCTAGTTTTCTTAACTGAAGCTTTTACCTTTTGGCCCGTTATTCCACCTTTCATATATATGTCTCTATTTCCTAGACGACTTACAGAAGTTCCACCAAACTCCATCTTATCAACTTCAAATTCTATAATATCTCTTCTCTTCACTATTTTTTCCTCCGTGTGTAATACTATCTTTCTTCTATAAGTTTTATCTCTTCATCTGTTAATTCTCTATATTCACCTAAATTAAGATTTTCATCTAAATGCAATCTTCCCATAGATAATCTTTTTAAATAAGTAACTTTCTTACCTACACTCTCAAACATTCTCTTAACTTGATGAAACTTACCTTCATGTATAGTAAGTTCAATTTCAGAAGTTTCTCCGCTTTCAATTATTCTTAAATTAGCTGGCATAGTTTTATATCCATCATCTAATTCAACACCTTCTTTAAAAGCTTTTACATCAGTTTCATCTACAAATCCATCTATTTTTGCAAAATAAGTTTTTGGAACATGACCTTTTGGAGATAAAACTCTATGTGTAAGTTTTCCATCATTAGTTAAAACTAATAATCCTTCTGTATCTTTATCTAATCTTCCTACTGGAAATGGATCAAAAGCTAAAAACTTAGAATCTATTAAATCAAGAACTATAGGGTCATACTTATCAAAAGTTGCTGAAATATATCCATCTGGCTTGTTTAGCATTAAATATATGAATTCTTTGTATTCTATAGTCTCACCATTAAATACTACTACATCTTTATCTGTATCCACTTGCAGTCCAGGATTTTTTTCAGTTTTCCCATTAACAGTTACTAATCCTTTTTTACAATCTCTTTTTATTTCAGCTCTACTTCCATATCCTAAATTTGAAAGTATTTTATCTAAGCGTTGTTTTTTAGCCATAAACGTTACCTACCTTTTTAGAAATGCTCTCCATTTTCATAATACTTCTCTTTTTCAAATACAGTAAATGCTAAGTCCATACTTTCTACATCTAGATTGTTTCTTATACTATTAGTTATTATTTTAGCTACAGTATCTTGAACATCTTGTCCTCTATCAAACCAAGCTACCTCTACAAATGGATATACAGCTGATATCTTTCCATCTCTTATAGCTACTGATTTTATGCATTCTATTTCAAAGTAGTCTCTTGGGCATTTTACTGCATCTACTAAATCATCTATCATTTTTTCACTTATTTTACATATATCATTTTCATTTATTCCTCTTATTTTTATTTGTGGCATATACATCATCCTTTCTTTAATTTTAATCTTATTTAATATAGGTATTATTATACTTTTAATTTTTAATTATTACAATTTACCTATCTAACTTAATACATAAAAATAGGGAGTCTCAAAACTTATTCTTTTGAGACATCCCTAAAAATGTCTATTTTATATTAACTATAAAACTTAGATGATCCATTTAATTGTTTTTTACCTAGAATCTCAGTTAAACTAGTTAAGGATGCTATTCCTATTTCTTTAAAGCTTATTACAAATACTAATTTAAAGTCTGTAAATGTTTCATCTACGCTATAAACATTAAAGAAGCATCTTATATTATCATTAGAGTATTTTTCTCTAAGGTCAGATTCTATTTCATCCGTTGCATCTTTTACAAAAGCTCTTACATCGTCAAATAAAATTTGAATATCATCTAGTTTTGCATCTTCTCCCAATTCTTCTAGTAAATCATTTATTTCTTCTATTGAAAATATACTATCATCTAATTTGCAGTCAAAAGCCATTATGCTATCTTCTTTTATATTTTCAGATATATCTTGTACACTTATAAAATCTTCTCGTTCATTTAAAACACTAACTATATCTTTACTTTTTACTGTTAAAATATTTTTATTTATATTTAATTTTACTTCTCTCAATTATTTACCTCCCCCCATTTAACGCTTTATTTTAAAGTTGATATAAACTCCTTTATATCATTCCAAGTATTAACTCTTATTATATTTTCATTATCAATGTCTTTATTGTAATTGTTATCTACTAATAATACAGTCAACCCTTCTTGAGCTAATTGTATAGCATTACTCGGATTATCTTCTATAAAAATATTACATTCTAATTCTTTTGCCTTATTTACTTTATAGTCGCTTCCCAATAAATGTACATCTATATGCCCTAGTTCATTTTCTTTTAGCCATACTTTTGTTATATCTTCTAAATGCTCACTTCTAGCTGTAACGAAATATAAATTATGATTTTCATTTAAGTCTTTTAGTACTTCTTTTACACCTTCTACTAATTTAGCTTCTTTATATGCATGTATATAATCTGTATGAAAAGATTTTAATAAATCGTCTAATTCAACTTCATATAACTCTTCTAATTTGTGTGTCTTACATTCAGCTTCAGTTATTTGTTTATTATACATATCATTTAAATAAGGTATGAAATGATATGGATTTGTTATTGTTCCATCTATATCTATACATATATTTAATTTCATAATCTCTACCTCCAGGTAATACCTTTATATTCGTACAATTAAGATATTATATCATAATAAATATTATAAATCAAAATACCCTCATTCTTATTATATGTAGATAAAATAAAAAAGCTTGCAAAAATACAAGCTTTTTTGTTTCACGTAAAACCTATGTCTTATAACTGCTTCATGTTATTGAGAAATTTTTCAATTTCCAAATCAGATAGCCTTAAATATTCCTTAATTTCTGATACATATTTTAAGTTTTTGCTATTTAATAGTTCTTGTGCACAGTCCATAGCTTTTCCTCTTAAAATATATGCCTTTTGAACACATTTTTTAGCATCATTTAGTATAGCTGTATTTTCTTCATTTTTAAGTTTTGGAACATCCATAGCTTCATAGGTTTTTACAACTTTTTCACACATACTTTTAGCATACGAAACATCTTTCTTAGCATCTTTTATTGTTTGAAGGTTAACTTTTAAATTTTTTAAATCAGGCATACACTCCCTCATAGGAACTAGTGCCTGCCTTTCTATATCATAAATTTCCTCTTTAAAGTTCTTAACAATTTCTTTATCCGTTAGCTCTATGGATATAACTTCATTTTCCTTAATTTTTTCATTTTCCTTAATATCTTTCTGTTCTTTTACACTTATATCTACTTTATCTTTATTTTTCTTATTTTCATTTTCTCTATTTATTTCTTCTTTATGGCTTTCGTTAGATTTAGCTTCATACTTTTCATCAAATGTATATTTGTTATTAAGGAAAACTTCCATTTTGTTTAAAGTACTTATATATATATTGCTTATAACTATAACAGTAACTACAACTGTATACATACTACCATATATACTTGCTCTTTTAAAACTCTCTTTATTTTTAAATAAAATACCTATTGGTAATACATATAAGATTAGAATTACTAATATCCACCTCACATTAACAACTCCTTTATCTAAGGTTTTCATATTAGATTAAATATATCTTATATTATTTACCATATTTTATTAATTAATCCATAATTTTTACTAAATTAAAATCTACATAGTCACAAGATACTAATTTATACTCAACACCTTCTCTTATGCCTTCTAATCCCATTTTAAATGATTCTTTACCGTGTAAATGTCCATATATAACTTTTTCAACTTTATATTCTTCATATATATCTGTAAATAAAGATGGTTCTAACTTATCATTAGTTGGAGGATAGTGAGTAATTACTATTATTTTTTCAAATCCAGCTTTTTTTGCTGCATCTAAAGATAACTTTAACCTATGGGCTTCTCTTTTATATATTTTCTCATCATCTTCGGTAAATTTTACATCATTAGGACATATCCAACCTCTTGTTCCACATATGGCATATTCATTATAAGAATAAAAGTTATTTTGTAAAAAACTCATATCTTCATAAAGCTTATTTAACTTTGCTACTGTTGTCCACCAATAATCATGATTTCCTTTTACATATATTTTTTCCCCAGGAAGATTATGTATTATATCTAAGTCAAAAGTAGCTTCGTCCATATTAATCCCCCATGAAGTATCTCCTACAATTAGTACAGTATCATTTTTATTTACTTTACTATTCCAACTATCTATTATCTTTTTTTCATGATTTTCCCAGTTATCTCCAAATATATTCATAGGTTTATTAACTGCCGTTGAAAAATGTAAATCTCCTATTGCATATAAACTCATAACAATCTCCTTTCTATATCTATTTAAAAACTAAAAAAAGAAGCGAGATTTACCCTCTTCTTTTCTTATTATACCCTTCAAGTAAAGCATCTATTTCACTTTTTAGGGCAATAATTTCAGTTATATCCCTTTCATTATCAATTCGATCTAATCTTCTTTGATAAATAATAGCTTTTTGAGTTTCACCTAAGTCATATAACTCTTGTATCTTGCCTAAAACATCTCTTACAGTTATGGATTTAACTTGATACATAACCTGAGCCTTCATTATATGTTCTCTTATTTCACTCATTTCTTGGTCTAATAAAAATGCTGCATCAGCTGCTCTTCTTAATCTCATCGCTAAGTCTTCTGGTATATAATGTTCATATTTATATTTTAAGGAATGCTCTATAGTAGCCCAGAAGTTCATAGCTAATGTTCTAATCTGTATTTCACATAGAATTTCCTTATATCCTTGAGCTGTATTTATAGGGTATCTTATTATTAAGTGATAACTTCTATATCCACTATCTTTAAAATTTGCTATGTAATCTTTTTCATAAATAATCGCCATATCATTTCTTGATTTTATAAGTTCGACAATTGTATATATATCTTCAACAAACTGGCACATTATTCTTATCCCAGCTATATCTTCCATTTCTTCTATATCTAAAATATCTAATCGTTTTGCTTTAGATATTATGGACGAAATTTTTTTTGTTCTTCCTGTTACAAACTCTATTGGAGAATACTCTCCTCTTTTTAGAAATTCTTTTCTTATATTTTTAAATTTTACTTTAAGTTCTTCTACAGCGTGTTCATAAGGAACAAGTATCTTATCCCACTTTTCGTATTCCATTATTTCTCACCCTTTGTTTTCATATTTGTCAACTTCTATATTTTAACATAATTTATAGTTGTTTTGTATAATAAAGAACGTCTCCATTTTTTAATTGACAATCAATATCACCTAGTTTAATTAAATAACTTATCATTCCAACTAGCGTTGATCTAAAAAAGTGATATTCTTTATAGTTATAACTTAATTCATTATCATTTATTATTGTTTTTAATATGTATTCTAGTGTGCTAGGTTCTTTAGCTATAGTCTTTACTTGTTTTAAATATTCATTTACATTTTCCTCATGCTTACTTATAAGCTCTAATGTACTTTCTTTTGTTATAGGTCTTTTACAATGTCCTAAAACACAATACTCAAAGTCTAGATATTTAACTTTATCTAATGACTTTAAATATTCTTCTATATCATATAAAAAAAGTAATTCGAACTTATTTAAAAGCTCTTCTCCTATTAAAGTATCTCCTAAATATAATACTTTATCTTTTGTCATTATTCCTATAGATCCTATAGTGTGTCCTACCAAACTTATCACTTCTATATATTCATTATTTATATTAATTTTTCCTTCCTTTATAACCTCATCAATTTTAACTTGTTCCATATTTTTATTCAATAGAATTTTGTCAAATATAGCATTAGTTTCCCCTCCCATTATATAAGAAGAAAATAATACTGGGTTATCTATATAAATCTTACTAAATTCACTAGACATATTTACTATATCTTTATATTTTTCTTTAAATTGATATCCTGCTCCATAGTGGTCATTGTGTTCATGTGTATTAATTATCCATTTTGGAATTATTCCATTTTCATCAAAATATTTCATTAAGTTTCTTGGTCTTACTCCAGGAAGTCCTGGATCTATAATTAAAGCACTATTATCATCAAATAAATAGATACCTGTATTTGTCCCGCCTCTTGCGAAAAAAGAGTTCCCTTTTATATTGATTATCTTCATTTTAATCACCTTATAATATAATTGACTTTAATCTCTTTAAAGCTATATTTCTAACCATTTCATCTTTGGTAACATTAATTTTTATATTATATGCTACATTTTCAAAAAGTAATGATTCTATAAAATATTCAACTATTCCTCTATCTTTAAATTCTATATCTATAACTCCACTTGAGTATAACTTAGAATCAAGTATCATTAGAGAGTCAGCAAATTCTAATCTTTCAGATTTTTTTAAATACCTATTTTCTGGTTTAAAATCCTCACAATAATTAATTTTAAAGTTAACTACTTCTTCATTAATTTCAAACCCATATTCATCTTTTATTAATCTAGAATATTCATTATTTTTATTGTTTATATTGCTTAAATTCAAATTATAATCTTCTTTAGTCCAATGTCCATAAATTCTACAATTCAAAGGTCTAACTTGATATATTAAACATTTATTATTTTCATCTTTAAATGGACATGAACTCTTTTTTATATATTCTAAGAAGTAATAATCTATTACTTTGTTTAAACATTTATCTCTTAGGGCTTTATTGTTTTCTAAATAGTTATATATATTTAAAAACTCAATTAAGTTTGTACCTACTGATTCCATACAGCACTTTCCACAACCTGTACAATCTCCACTTGGTAAATTGTTATATATGTTATTTAATTCATCAAATAAATTAACTTCTCTTGCAAATTGAATTCCTTTTTTTATATCAATCTTTTTTAGGGTAGCCATTATTATTACTCCTTGTTATAATTATTAAGTTAATACAAACAATAATTATAACATATTTTTTTGAAACTTATTAGGAGGTACTTTTATATGAATAGATATACTAAAGTTATAAACATGATGGAAAGTTACTACACAAAAGATTATGAGAAAAAGAAAAAAAATGTAACTAAAGTTAGAGAAGTAAGAGAAGAAACAGTTAGAAAATTTTTCTTACAAGGTGATTGTGAAGTTCTAGTTATATTAGAAGATAGTGGAAGAGAAATATTAATTGATGATTTTTCTCCAGAAGAAGATATAAAAAAATACTTAGGACCTAAGTTTATAAATAAAAAATAGATCCTTCCCTCTAATATAAATTTTAGGGGGATTTTTTTATTTTTATTGTTATAAAATTTCACATTCAGGTAATAATAGTAATATATAAATAATATTTAACTCAATCTCCCCCATTTATGAGCTTTCGTTCCCCCGATGAAGGCTCTTTTTTTATTCATAAAAAAATCTACATTTTAAGTAAATATAATTTCCTTTTTTCCTATAAAAAATATTCTATTTATATATTAATTTTTTAGGGTATAATAGTTTATTAACTAATAATTTTAAGGAGATGTTTATATGCTTAAAATAGGTAACCTAAATTTAGACTCAGATTTTGAATATAGAATTATAAGAGAAGAAGATGAAGATATAGATTTATTTATAGATATCAATTACAGAAGTGTGGACGTAGACTGTAGTAATAATGATTTATTTGCTTCTAGAATTCAATTTCCTTTTGTTAGATCTATAATTTTAAGATTTAATAAATCTACTAATTTAATGACCGTTCATTTTATGAGAGATATAGATTTATTTTCTGCTTTTGCAAACTTCGAAGTAGATCATTCTAATGCTATTATATGTATTAAAAACGACTATGAAAAAGTTGTTTTTAGTAAAAGAAAATTGGAATTATAATGTAAATAAATAAGGGGGCCTTAATAGGCCCCTATTTATTTTTATTTACTTAATCAAAGTATATTACATCAAATATTCTCAGTCAAGTTCTATTTCTGAAAATTCTAATTTTTCCTACTCTTTTATCTTACTTTCCAAATGCAGTTAGGTATATATCTTTTAATTCAGATACTAATGGATATCTTGGGTTAGCTGGAGTACATTGATCATCAAATGCATCTAATGCTAACTTATCAACTGATGCCATAAAATCTTTTTCACTTACTCCGCATTCAGCTATAGTTTTAGGTATATTTAATTCAGTTAATAACTTGTTTACAGCATCTATTAAATTATTTACACCTTCTTCAGTATTATTAGCTTTAAGACCTATATACTTAGCTATTTCTGCATATTTTTTATCAGCTACAAATGATTTATATTTAGGGAATGCAGAGAACTTAGTTGGCTTAGTAGCATTGTATCTTATAACATAAGGTAATAAAACTGCATTTGCTCTACCATGTGGTATATGGAATTCTGAACCAAGTTTATGAGCTAATGAATGGTTTATACCTAAGAATGCATTTGCAAATGCCATTCCTGCCATACATGATGCATTATGCATTTTTTCTCTTGCTTCTCTGTCGCTTCCATCTTTATATGCTCTTGGAAGATATTCAAATACCATTTCTATTGCTTTTATTGCTAATGCATCTGTGTAATCAGTTGCCATTACAGAAACATAAGCTTCTATAGCATGAGTTAATACATCTACTCCTGTATCTGCTGTTACAGATTTTGGTACAGTCATCACAAAGTTTGGATCTATTATTGCGATATCTGGAGTTAACTCATAATCTGCTAAAGGATATTTAACATTATTAACTTTATCTGTTACAACTGCAAAAGATGTAACCTCTGAACCTGTTCCTGATGTAGTTGGTATAGCCACCAACTTCGCTTGTCTTCCTAATTTAGGGAACTTAAATACTCTTTTTCTTATATCCATAAATCTTAATCTTAAGTCATCAAAGTCAACTTCAGGATTTTCGTAGAATAACCACATTCCTTTAGCTGCGTCCATTGCTGAACCTCCACCTAATGCTATTATTGTATCTGGTTTAAATTGTCTCATAACATTAGCACCATTTAATACAGTTTCTACCGATGGATCTGGCTCAACATCTGAAAATACTTCTATCATTACTGGATTAGTTCTCTTTCTTAAATGGTAAATTAACTTATCTACATAACCTAACTGAACCATCATTCTATCTGTAACTATCATCACTCTATTAGTATCCGCCATTTTTTCTAAATAGCTTACTGAACCAAATTCATGGTAAACTCTTTCAGGTATTCTAAACCACTGCATATTGTTTCTTCTCATAGTAACTTTTTTAACATTTATTAAATTCACTGCTGATACATTATCTGTTGTTGAGTTATTACCCATAGATCCACATCCTAACGTTAATGATGGTATATTTACATTATATATATCTCCTATAGCACCGTGAGTTGATGGTGCATTAACAAGTAATCTACCTGTTCTAACTTTTTTACCAAATTCTAATATTATATCATCATTATTTGAGTGAATAACAGCAGAGTGTCCAAGACCTCCAAACTCCGTCATTTCAACGCATTTTTCTATTCCTTCTTTATAGCCTTTAACTTTATAACAAGCTAATACTGGACTTAATTTTTCCTTAGATAAAGGATAGTCATATCCCACTCCTTCTAATTCTGCAACTAGTATTTTTGCATCCTTTGGAGCATTTTTTATTCCTGCCATTTCAGCTATTTTATATGCACTTTGACCTACTATATTAGCATTTATTGTGCAAGTTTCTTTATTTATAACTAATCCTTCTAGTAATTTCTTTTCTTCTTTATTTACAAAGTAGCAGTTATAAGCTTTCATTAAATCTACTACATCATCATATATTTCTTCATCTATTATTACTGCTTGTTCTGAAGCACATATCATTCCATTATCAAATGTTTTTGATAGTATTAAATCGTTTACCGCTTGCTTAATATCAGCAGTCTTTTCTATATAACAAGGTACGTTACCTGCTCCAACTCCTAATGCTGGTTTACCAGAAGAGTATGCAGCTTTTACCATACCAGGTCCCCCTGTTGCTAGTATTAATGATATTCCATCATTTTTCATTAATGCATTTGAAGCTTCTATTGAAGGTTCCTCTATCCATTGAATACAATCTTTTGGAGCTCCAGCAGCTATCGCAGCATCTCTAACTATTTTAGCAGCTTCAGATGAAGACTTTTGAGCTGATGGATGGAAGCTAAATATTATTGGATTTCTACTTTTCATAGCTATTATTGATTTAAACATTGTAGTTGAAGTTGGATTTGTAACTGGTGTTACTCCAGCTATAACCCCTATAGGTTCTGCTATTAATTTATAATTTTCTTCTTCATTTTCTTCTATAACTCCAACAGTTTTATTGTACTTTATACTATTATAAATGTACTCTGTTGCAAATATATTCTTAGTTACTTTATCTTCAAAAACTCCTCTTTGAGTTTCATCTACAGCTAATCTAGCAAGCTCTATATGTTTATCAAGGCCTTTTTTTGCCATTTCTTTAACAATCTTATCTACAGCTTCTTGATCTAACTTAAGCATTTCATTCTTAGCCTTATTAGCTTTTTCTACTAATATATTTACCTTTTCTTCTGCTGTTAATTCTTTTTTAATATCCATATTTACTACTTTTTTAGCTTCTTTACTCATTTTCAAATCCTCCCAAGACGTTATTAATTTATTTCAATGTTAGTTATTTAACAATCTCTATATTTATATAATATGCCTGCGTTAAATTTTTGTCAACACTTTTTCGTTAAATTTTTATCTTTCTAAAATTATTTTTTAAATTTACTTTTAATATAAACAAAAATAATACTATCTAGAAAATTCTAGATAGTATTATTTTTACTGTTTAAAATTTATCTCAACATCCTTATATCCTAATTCTTTTAAACTACTTTTTAGACTTTTAGTTGTACTTTCTTTTATCTCCTTAATGAACCCTTCTTTTATAATTTTATTTTCATAAGCTTTCTTTCCATTAGATAATTCTTCTATAACTTCATTTACATCTACTCTATTAAATAATGCATTTTTTATGTCATATACATATACATTACTTTCATCTATGTAATGATCTATAATACTACACTTTTCAATTTCTATAATTATGGAATTAGATGTGTTGTTAATAATATTAATATCTTTAGATTTTACGCCCCCTTTTATAATGCCATTGTATTTTATAATAAATGACTTTTCAGTAAATGGTATTTTTATATTTTTAAAACTTTTATCTTTTTTAATGGTTATAATATCACTATAATTATATTTTGATGTTGATAGTTCTACTACTTGTTCTATAGTATTTAGTACTTTTGATGTATCCTTAGGTGGTTTTTTAGTAAATATCATTCCTGAACATAATATAGCTCCTATAGTGATACCTAAAAATATAAATAGAATTACTAATTTATTATTATTAAATTTTTTTCGTTTTTGTAGCAAAATTTTACCTCCTTTTGATATAATATAAGTTGCGATTGTAAAGTTTTTAATTTGTATAAAAAAGAAAATTGATACATAAATTTTTGAAACATGAAAGGAGACTTAAAAATGACTTTATTAGTTTTTGGTCATAAAAACCCTGATACAGATTCAATCTGTTCATCAATATCATTAACATACTTAAAAAACAAACTAGGACAAACAGCTAAAGCTTATGCTTTAGGAGATGTTAGAAAAGAAGCTCAATTTGTTTTAGATTACTTTAAAGTTGATGCTCCAACTGTATTAACTTCTATATCAAATATATGCAATGAGGATGCTAGCTTATTACTAGATGGAAAAGCTAATGTTATATTAGTTGACCATAATGAATACGGACAAAGTATAGATGGATTAGAAAATGCAGAAATAGTTGAAATAGTTGACCATCACAAACTAGGTGGTATGAAAACTGATACACCTTTATCAATGAGATTAATGCCTGTAGGATGTACTTGTACAATAATAACTCAAATGTTTAAAGAAAATAATATTGAAATACCATATGAAATAGCTGGTCTTTTAATGTCAGCTATCCTATCAGATACATTATTATTCAAATCTCCAACAACTACAGAAATGGATAAAAAAGCTGTTGAAGAATTAAACAAAATAGTAAATGTAGATATAGAAAAATATGCTATGGATATGTTTAAAGCAGGAACATCTTTAGATGGTTTCACAGTTGAAGAAATAGTAAATATGGACTTTAAACCATTCGATATGGAAGGTAAAAAAGTTGGAATAGGACAAGTGTTCACATTAGACATAGATGCTGTTCTTAATAAGCAAGATGAATTTTTAAGTTATATAAATAGCACTGATTTTGATATGTTATTATTAGCAGTAACAGATATAATAAAAGAAGGTTCTTATTTAATATACAAAGCTGAAGACAAACTAATATCAGATGCTTTTGGTGTAAATGCTTCTCAAGGAGTATTCGTAGAAGGAGCTGTTTCTAGAAAGAAACAATTAGTTCCAAATTTAAGTGAATCTGTTAAAAAGAATATATAAATTATATTTAAAATACTAAAAATAAAAAGAGATTCTTAAATTTAAGAATCTCTTTTTTATGTTATGCTTATTGAGGTTTTAATTCATTCTATATTGAAATAAATTAATTTAATTACATTTTTTCTACGTCAGAATAATCTTTTCCAAATGTTTCTACAGTAACTTTTTTCATTACTTGTGGAGTTTGAGGCTTGTCCATTCTATCTGTTTTAACAGAAGCTATTTCATCAACAACATCCAGACCTTCTATTATTCTACCAAATGATGCATATTGACCATCTAAGTGTGGTGAATTTGCATGCATTAAGAAGAATTGTGATCCAGCTGAATTAGGAGCCATAGTTCTAGCCATTGAGATAACTCCTCTTTCATGTCTTAGATTGTTAGTGTGTCCATTTTGAGTAAACTCTCCTTTTATAGTATGTCCTGGTCCACCCATACCTGTTCCATTAGGGCATCCACCTTGTATCATAAATCCAGGTATAACTCTATGGAATGTTAATCCATCATAAAATCCTGATTGTACTAAAGATACAAAGTTCTTTACTGTATTTGGAGCTATATGCGGATATAACTCTATTTTTATTTGTTTTCCATTTTCCATTTCTATTGTTACTATTGGGTTTTTATTTTCCATTTTATGTACTTCCTTTCTTACTAGTTTTATATTCTCTTTTTATTATATACCAATAATAATAAAAAATCACAAAAATAAGCTACTTATTTTGGTAGCTTATTTCTCATCTTTTTCATCTAGTAATTCAGTTTCATTATAGTTTATATCTAATAATTCTAATATTTGTTTAGCTCTAGCTTTTGTAGATCCTGAAACCTCTACAAAGTTTATATTTTCAGATTTTAAAAAGCTTAATATAGCCTCATCAATTTGAATAGCTATGCTTTCATCTTGCCATCTAACTCCATCCTTAACATATCCAAACTGTCTTGGAACATATACAATCATATCATAATTTTGTATATCTTCTAGAGCTAAGCAGTATAAATCTTTTAATATTTGTATTTCTTTGTTAGTTCTTTTTCTATCACCTAACATGAATCTTCCATATATGTAAGGTACAAATGTAGCATAGTCTGTAAGTGCATAATCAAATCCAGATAAATCATCCTCTATCTTTTTTTGACCTAAATATATACCATACTGTTCAGATATAGTTTCGATCATTCCTTTATCTCTTAAATATTCAGTAGAATATTCTAAAGCATATCCTACATCTAATCCAGCTATTTTCATTTCAACATATAAATGTTGTATTAATGTTGTCTTCCCACATCTAGGTCCACCTAGTACAGCGATTCTCTTAGTTGCCATAATTTATATCAACTCCATACTTTTTATTTCAAAATCAGAACCTTTTTATTATACTAACATACGCTAATTTATTCAACATTTTCAAGTTATTTATTAATTTTATACATTAATAGTTAATCTTTTTGCTATTTCATATCCATCATTAAATGTTTGTTTGCAAAATTCTCCATTAAAATTCAATGTAGCATTTTTTTCAAATGCTTTATCCGGCTTAACTATAATTATATTTTCTTTTTTATAGTTTGATTTTATATATTCAGGTAATTCAAAGTCGAAGTTCATAGTTATTATTATTATTTTATCCACATTTTCATCTAATAAAGGCTTTAATAATGTATTATTTAACATTCCTCCATCTAAATTGTATCCATCATATAAACCTTCTACTAAATCCTTTTTAAATTGATCTGAAGGTTTAAGATCTTTTGATGGTCTAAATGGAAGTAATGAACTATATTTTATAGCCTCTAATCCCGCTTCATAGCTTAATTTAGATATATCTACAACTTTTTCTGTCATTATTGAATTATTTATATTAACATAATTAACATAAAATGGTCTTTTACTATTTGAATTGTTTTTTAATGATTTTAAGATGTCTATTGCCAAAGAGTTATCCACAGTGTTATCAACTATTTTGATACCGTTTTCACCAATTGTCTGAATATTTATCCACATATCCTTTAAGTTGTTAACATTTTCTGTGTATATGTAATATCCGTTTATTGCACCTATCGATGTACCTGCTATAACATCAAATTTTAAATTTCTTTCATAAAGTCCATATATAACTCCTGCTTCAAAAGCCCCTTTAGCTCCACCTCCAGCTAAACATAAGCCTAATTTCATATTGAATCACTCCTATTCTAACTTTTAATTTTTTATAAATTGAATTTATTAATAATTGTAGGGGATGTAAAAAGTTTATATACTTTTATACATCCCCCATAAATGTAATATAAATTATATTTTATAACTCATAAAATACTTTAAACGTCTTATATATATCCATATGGTCTTTTACACATCCTAATTCCCTTATAGAATGCATAGACAGTATCGGACTACCAACATCAACTGATGGTATATCTATATGAGTAGATGATATAGGACCTATAGTGCTTCCACCTCTTACATCAGATCTATTAACAAACTCTTGACAGTTTACACCAGCTTTTTCACATACAGCTTTATATACAGCTATAGATTGGCTATCACTTGTATAAGCCTGATTTGCATTTATTTTTATAACTGGACCTTTCCCCATAACAGGTCTATTAGTTGGATCATGCTTTTCAGGTACATTTGGATGAACAGCATGTGCAAGATCTGCTGATATTATAAATGAAGAATATAAACTTCTAAAGAAGTCTTCTCTATCTTGACCTAAAGATATAGAAATTCTTTCTAATACATTTATCAACATATTTGAATCAGCTCCTTGTTTAGTGGAACTTCCTACTTCTTCATTATCAAATACAGCTACTACATTTATTCCTTTTGATCCTTTTGAATTTATAAGAGCATGTAAACTCGCATGAGCCATTGATAAATTATCTAATCTACCACAAGATATCATTTCTTCATTTGCACCTATTAACATGCCTTTTTCATATTCATATAAAAATAAATCAAAGTCTATAATATCATCTACTTTACGACCTAATTCCTTAGCAATAGTCTTAACTAAGAAATTATCTTTTTCTAAAGTATCATTTAATAATCCTACTAAAGGTAACATATCCTTTTGTTTATTTAAAGCAAATCCATCATTAACCTCTCTATTCATATGTATTGCTAGATTAGGTATTATACAGATAGGTCTATTTATATTTACTAATGTCTCAATAGGTCTTAGGGCACAGTCTCCTTTTAAAACTACTCTACCTGCTATAGCTAAAGGTCTATCTAACCATGTATTTAATATAGGACCACCATAGCACTCTGTATTTAATTTTAAATAAGTTTTCTCAACTTCCATTTCTGGATTTGGCTTTATCCTAAAAGCAGGCGAATCTGAATGTGACCCAATTATTCTAAAACCATCTTCTTTAACATCTTCTGAATTTACTGTAAATGCTATTATAGCTGATGAATTTTTAGTAGTATAATATTTTCCACCTTTTTTTAAAGTCCATCTCTCTCTAGAATCTAATCTTTCGAATCCATTTAATTTTAATAATTCTTCAGACGTTTCTACTGAGTGAAAAGCTGTTGGACTATTGTGTATAAATCCTATTAAGTTTCTTGCAAATTCATTTGAATTCATTTTTCAATCCCCCTTAAAATTTATAGCAAGTCTAATGTTGTATACTCTTTATTTATTTTCTTTATTCCTTGATTATTAAATGCAATCGTCAAATCTGATCCAGAAGCTGATACAACAGTTCCTACACCAAACTTAGGATGATGCACCTTAGATCCCAATTTAATATCATCAACATTAGATTCAGGCTTACTCTCTTTTATAG
Source organism: Paraclostridium sordellii (assembly GCF_000953675.1). Lineage (NCBI taxonomy): Bacteria > Bacillati > Bacillota > Clostridia > Peptostreptococcales > Peptostreptococcaceae > Paraclostridium > Paraclostridium sordellii. The sequence continues at coordinate 3,056,386 of NZ_LN679998.1, forward strand.
TAGCATTTACTTTTGTTGCTACACTAGCTTTATTCATAGATTTCATATATTTTTGCTTATATTTATCTAGTATATTGTAGTTCGCTTTAGAGTAACTTAATTCATGCACTTCTTCATTAAGTTTTTCTATACATTCTTGAGGAAGCTCTTCCATAAATCTTGATTGTATAGATGGATTAGTTTTTCCATAAAGAGTTCTTTTCTTTGTAAGTGTCATATATAACTCTTTTTTAGCTCTAGTTATCCCAACATAACAAAGTCTTCTTTCTTCTTCTATATCAGATTCACTCATAGATCTTACGGCTCTTGAGATAGGGAATAACCCCTCTTCCATACCAATTAAGAATACAACTGGGAATTCTAGTCCCTTTGATGTATGTATAGTCATAAGAGAAACTCTATCATCCTCTTCTTCTCCACTTTCTGAAGAAGTAAGAGCAACATTAGTTAAAAATGTTTCTAAATCTTTTTCTTCACTACTATTTTCAAATTCTATAGCAATAGATATAAACTCTTTTAAGTTGTCTATTCTATCTTGAGATTCTTCGCTTTTATCTTTTTCTAACTCATCTAGGTATCCTGTAACATCTAACACTCTTTCTATAAGCTTACTCACAGAATATGCATCTTTTATTACTCTAAGTGTACCTATTAAATCTACAAACCCATTTATGTTAGCTCTAGCCTTTGTAGATATATCCGAGTTAGTATCAACATCTAAAAGTACAGAAAATATACTTTCTTGCTTTAAACTTGCTCTATCCTCTATTTTTTCTATAGTTCTAAGCCCAATACCTCTCTTAGGAACATTTATTATTCTTTTTAAAGATATATCATCCTGAACATTTTGAAGAACTCTTAAGTATGCAACTAAATCCTTTATTTCTTTTCTTTCATAGAACTTAGTTCCTCCATATATGTTATATGGTATCTGACTTCTATTTAAAGCATCCTCTATGGCACGTGCTTGTGCATTGGCTCTATATAATACTGCAAAATCTTTAAATGGCTTATTTTCTTTCTCATGTATTTTCCATATACTATCTGCAACAAAATCAGCCTCTTCAATTTCATCTGCATTAACTTGAATCTTTATCTTTTCACCTTCTTTTTGTTCACTCCAAAGTTTTTTTCTTTTTCTTTCTATGTTATTAGAAATAACAGTATTAGCAGCATCTAGTATAACTTGAGTAGATCTATAATTTTGTTCTAACTTTACAACATGAACATCACTATAGTCTCTTTCAAACTCTAATATATTTCTTATATCTGCACCTCTCCAACCATATATACTTTGGTCATCATCTCCAACAACACAGATATTTTGGTGTTCTTTTGCTAAAAGCTTTATAAACTCATATTGGGCCTTACTCGTATCTTGATACTCATCAACCATTATATATTTAAATTTGTTTCTATAATATGCTAGTACACTTTCTTCTTTCTTTAATAACTCTACAGTTTTTATTATTAAATCATCAAAATCTAGGGCACTATTTCTTTTTAGTCGATCTTGATATAAAGTATACACGGCTGCAATCTTACTCATTCTTGCATCACTTCTATGCATATCTTTATACTGTTCTGGAGTCAATAGTTTATCCTTAGCTCCTGATATATAACTTATAACTACTTTAGGTTCAAATGTCTTATCACTAAGATTTAGCTCTTTTAAGCAATCCTTAACTAAGGTAACTTGATCAGAACTATCATATATTACAAATGATCTATTATATCCGATTCTATTTATATCTTTTCTAAGCATTCTAACGCAACATGAATGGAAAGTTGTTATCCACATGTCTTTAACATCTGAATCTATAGTTTCCTCAACTCTTTCCTTCATTTCATTTGCAGCTTTATTTGTAAATGTTATTGCTAATATATTACTAGGATGTACTCCTTTATTTTTCATAAGATGAGCTATTCTCGTAGTTAAAACTCTTGTCTTTCCTGATCCAGCACCTGCTAATATAAGTACAGGACCTTCCGTTTTTAAAACCGCCTCCTTTTGGGCGGGGTTTAGTGAATCTATATCCATTATTACCTCCTATATGCCAATGATATATGTATATTTTAATCTATTATCTATATTAATTCAAATTTATTGATACATAAATATTAATGCCCATAATTAAATATATTAAAATAAGTATTGGAAGTAAAAAGTTAAAGCTTTAACTTTTTACTTCCAATACTTATTTTATAGAACATTTAAAATCCAGTATGACCAAAACCGCCACCTCTATTTACTCCTTTTATCTCTTCAACATCATAAACATGAATAAAATTAGCTCTATAATATTTTGCTAAAACCATTTGAGCAATCCTATTCCCCTTTTGTATATATATACTTCCATATGGATTTCCATTCTTGTCTAAATATATGTAGTTTTTAAGTAACTTTTTATATGCTTTTTCACATTCTTTATATTCATTGATATCATACCCTTGAGATTCTACATAATCTATTAACCTTACTTCTTTATAGTTTTCTTTTAAATCTCTCAGTTTTTCTATGTCATTTGCTATCTCATAAGGTAGATTAGCTATATTATAATTATTTTCTAGTATAACAGAAATTTCACTTACTGAATCTGCATCTATAGTTCCTACTGAATTGGATATCTTAAGATTTGTCTTTAATGATAATCCACTTCTTGCTCTTATTTGAATTTCCATATTATCAGGAATTGCAAACTTTATATTAAGAGGTATAGCTACTTTTTCAAAAGGTCTTATAACCATATCTCTAGCAGCAAATAAATCAGCTCCTGATGCTAATGGAGTTTCATATTTTGGTATTGTTGCATTTTCCCCATATTCAATAAATACATCAACACTTTTACTATTATTCATTAAAATCACCTATATCCTTTTTAAGTAAATAAAAAGAAGAAGTCAGTATGACTCCTTCTTTTATTTAAGTTATTTTCCAAAATGTCTATTTAATAATCCTAAGAATGCTTTACCATGTCTAGCTTCATCTTTACACATTTCATGAACTGTATCATGTATAGCATCTAATCCTAGTTCTTTAGCTTTTTTAGCTAATTTTAATTTTCCATCAGTTGCTCCATACTCTGCCTCAACTCTTGCTTTTAAGTTAGCTTGAGTATCTGCTACTACTACTTCTCCTAGTAATTCAGCAAATTTAGCAGCATGTTCTGCTTCTTCAAATGCTATTCTTTTGTATGCTTCTGCTACTTCTGGGAATCCTTCTCTATCAGCTTGACGACTCATTGCTAAATACATTCCTACTTCTG